>CAZACC010000043.1:0-8269 GCA_964483545.1 uncultured Lachnospiraceae bacterium | reverse complement strand
AACAGCTTAATCGCATTTCTGGTTGTTGCTCTGCCCTGAAACAGCTGATAGTTAAAATGAATATCCTTTTCCTCGATTTCCTCCTGAAAATGATAATTACTATACTGCGGCTCCAGCAGATGTGTCAGCTCAATATCATGCGTTGCCGCAAAACATAAAATGTGATCCTGTGCCAGACTTTCCATGATTTTTGCAGATGCAGCGATTCTTTCAACAGTATTTGTTCCACGCAGTACCTCATCAATCAAGCACAATACTGGCTTCCGTGTCCTTCCACTATCCAAGATACGTTTTAGAGACTTAATCTCTACAATAAAATAACTTTCGCTGCTCATGATATCGTCTCTCAGTGCCATTGAGGAGTAGATATAGAACATATTCGCCTTATAATTTTTCGCATGTGCCGTATAAATGGTCTGTGACAAAATCGCATTCATTGCAATTGTCTTTAAAAATGTTGATTTACCAGATGCGTTAGAGCCCGTCAGCAATACTCCCCTCTCCTCTGTGATAGAGTTGACCACTGGTTTATCAATTAATGGATGATAAACATCCTCTGCGGATAGATATACTTTATTTTTCAAATGTTCATTCCAGTCTACAAAATCTGGCTTCGAATAATAGGTCAGTGCCTCACGATAGGAACCGACTGCTATGGCACTGTCCAGTAAACCGATGGTATCTCTCAGAATATAGATTTGGTCATAATTGTCCTGCAGCTGTTTCAGCATGGAATTAAACTTAATGATATCCAAATGAAAAATCATACGTAAATAATCGAGCATCAGATCAATGATATTATCAGACATTCTGACACCTGCTGCGATCAGAAATGAATTTCTCTGAAAACTCCTGAATGTTTCTCTAGTCTGACCAGCCTGCTCACAGTATGGCTTCAATTCCTCATAGTTCAAGTCATTCACGGCATTGACTGCACCTAACATCTTGATAATGTAATTGAATGTTGTAATATACGGCGATATGGATCCCCTTTTTCTGTAATACCAAACAATCGAATATGCCAGAGAAATCATAAAGGCCATTGCACCCCAGCCAGGTGACACAAAGATTAGGCAAAATGTAATCACAATCAAAGCATCCATGAAATAATGTTTAAAATTGCTCTCTCTGTCTACATCACTTAACAAAATCAGATATTCTGTCAGGGAAATTCTCTGTACCTTCCCGACTCCATACAGGATCTTCTGCAATGTTTTTCGCTTTTCAGCATTTTCCATAGTAAATCGAATCAATCGGTCACGTTTTTCTAACTCTTTTTGATCCAGCAAAGGCGTCCTCAACAGAGAATAAAGATGTTCCTCACCTGCAGAGGTAAATGTCGAGTTGATCCTCTGATAAATCCTGTCCATATCCAAGTCATTCCAGGTAATATCATCAATTTCAGACTCCTGTACAGGCAGACTCCTATAATAAGCTGCTGCCTTCTTCATGTCTCCATCTTCATACTTCCAGTCTGGAAATTTACCGTACTGCTCATCTAACGACCGTAAAAAAAGGCGATAGCGCTTTCTTTCTGAGATAGCGCCATTCACAAATATAACAAGGATACCTACTATAATGATGCCAAGATAAACGAATGCTTCCATTCTATATACTCACTTTCAGATATAAGTCTCTAGAGTATTGCGAATTGCCTTGATGAAATCCTGTGAATTCAAGGTCACAATTTCATCCATGGCAGTAATCAGAGCCAGATCCTTGGTCATCTTTCCCTCTTGAATCGTCTGCAGCGTGGAATGCTCCAATTTGTTTGCAAACCTGACCAAAGCTTCGTTACCGTCCAGCTCTCCGCGCTTTTTGAGTGCGCCTGACCATGCAAAGATCGTAGCAACTGAGTTCGTAGATGTTTCCTCACCCTTTAGGTGCTTGTAATAATGACGCTGTACGGTTCCATGCGCTGCTTCATACTCATAAACGCCTGTCGGAGAGACCAGAACGGATGTCATCATCGCAAGAGAACCAAATGCAGATGAAACCATATCACTCATGACATCACCATCATAGTTCTTGCACGCCCAAATAAATCCGCCTTCTGCTTTCATCACCCTTGCTACTGCATCATCAATCAGAGTATAGAAATACTCAATACCAGCTTCTTTAAACTTCTCTGAATAATCATGATCAAAGATTTCCTGAAAAATATCCTTGAAATGATGGTCATATTTTTTAGAAATCGTGTCCTTTGTGGCAAACCAAAGATCCTGTTTCATATCCAGTGCATAATTAAAACAGCATTTTGCAAAATTTATAATGGACTCATCTGTATTATGCATCCCCTGTATGATGCCTGCGCCTTTGAAGTTATGAATCAGCTCACGAGTCTCAGTGCCATCTGCTGCAGTCCATACAAGCTCTGCCTTACCTGCACTAGGTACTTTGATTTCAGTATTCTTGTAGACATCTCCATAGGCATGTCTGGCAAGTGTGATTGGTTTCTTCCAGTTTTTCACACAAGGTTCGATTCCCTTAACTGTAATTGGGGTACGGAATACAGTCCCGTCCAGTATCGCACGAATCGTGCCATTCGGACTCTTCCACATTTCCTTCAGATGGTATTCATCCATTCTAGCTGCATTTGGTGTGATTGTCGCACATTTAACAGCAACACCGTATTTCTTTGTTGCTTCTGCAGACTCTACAGTGACCTGATCATCAGTCTCATTTCTATGCTCCAGTCCCAGGTCATAATACTCTGTCTTTAGATCAATGAATGGCAATAGCAGCTCATCCTTGATCATCTGCCATAAAATTCTGGTCATTTCATCTCCGTCCATCTCAACGAGCGGAGTCGTCATCATTATCTTTTCCATGTTATCCCCTTTTATAATGAAATTTTAAAATCCATGCAGGTCTGCGTGATCATGCTGATCAGTTCATTATTGGTCATCACAGTGACTCTGCCACTCTCATACTCTGCATCTACCTCTTCCTTGATTCTATTGACGAGCTTCGAGTTCTTGTCTACCTGTCTGTCCTCTGGAAGCTTATAATATGTATTGATCCAGTGAGCGATACCTGCCAGTCCAGAGGTATTGGATACCGCACACAATACCGGTCTATTTAGGAATTTGTCTGTGTCAAATATGTTATAAATTTCTTCATTTTTCAGTAATCCATCAGCATGGATACCAGCTCTTGTCACATTAAAGTTTTCGCCTACGAACGGAGTTCTGGACGGTACCTTATATCCGATCTCTTTCTCATAGTACTCTGCCATCTCTGTGATGACTTTTGTGTTCATACCATTTAGATCACCCTTTAACTGGGCATACTCAAATACCATTGCCTCAAGAGGCGTATTTCCTGTTCTTTCACCGATACCGAACAGAGATGTATTGACACCTGCGCAGCCATAGAGCCATGCTGTTGTGGAGTTTGCGACTGCTTTATAGAAATCATTGTGTCCGTGCCACTCTATCAGATGCGCTGGAACTCCTGCATGCTTATGCAGACCATAGATAATACCCTGTACAGAACGCGGAATCACGGCACCTGGATAATTAACACCATATCCCATTGTGTCACATGCACGTACCAGGACTGGAATCTTGTACTCATCCATCAGTCTCATCAGTTCCAAGCAGAACGGAATTACATATCCATAAATATCCGCTCTTGTGATATCTTCCAAGTGACATCTAGGGCTGATTCCTTCCTCCAGACAGTCTCTAACAATACTGAGATAGTGATCCATCGCCTGTCTGCGGTTCATTTTCAATTTATAAAATATATGATAATCGGAACAGCTGACGAGGATTCCTGTCTCCTTCATGCCGATTTCCTTGACCAGCTTGAAATCTTCCTTGCTTGCACGGATCCAGCTCGTAATCTCAGGGAAACGATAGCCTCGTTCCATACATTTATACACTGCATCTCTGTCTTTTTTACTATATAAAAAGAATTCACTTGCACGGATCATACCATTTGGTCCACCCAACTGGTGCATATAATCATACAAAGTCACGATCTGCTGCGTCGAATACGGAGCTCTTGACTGCTGTCCGTCTCTAAAGGTTGTATCTGTGATCCAGATCTCCTTGGGCATATTGTGCGGTACGATTCTGTCATTAAATGCAATCTTTGGTACCTCATCATAAGGAAATAGATTACGGAAAACATTCGGAGTCTCCACATCCGCCAATGTATACATTGGTTCCTCTAGTTCCAGAAGATTATTATGTTCATTCATCTGTACTGCTCTGTTTTCTTTATTCATCATAGCCATAAAATCACTCCTCCCTGTTTAAAAAGCAAAACACTGGTATAACCTATTCCATTATACTAGCGTTTGCGAAAAAATCAACTTTTTTTCTTGCTCTTAAACCAGAATAATAAGATCGAAAGTAAGGCAAGTATGCCTGCTAGATACCATTTTGGCTGTATTCTACCAGTACCCTTTGTCAGTGTTCTGACTACATACTCTGCTGAACTGCTTGCTGCTGTTGACATACTTTTTGAGATACTTGCTGTCCCGTCTGTTGGTGAGTCGGGCAGCCGATAAATCACATAGGGAGAGAAATGACTCGCTACAAATTTGATACATGGTGTTCCGCCTACATCCGTGATTTCAGAGGCCAGACGATCCAATGTACCATTTGCATTGACTGCACCTACCTCTAGTCCGTCTGTATTGGTAAATAAAGCAGGTACTGGCATACATATCTCCATCTTATTAGTCGCCAACTTTGTAATCGGAATCATTGCCAGAGAATCATATAGCTGCATCTCCATCGGGTAGGAGGTGATACCTCCTATCGCAGAGTACTGTGCAGAAAGAGCTTGACTGACTCTGGCTGCCGTATCCTCACCATCTGCTATCATCAGCATATAAGAATTCGTACTATCTGGAATCACAGCTGATATCTTACTCGTATCCTCCATACCTGCTTTCGTGGAATGTACAAATATCGAATCCTCCGCAGTACGCGCTGCATTCACAGCTCCCCCTGCATCAGAAAACACGATCTGTGATATCAGATTTTTCAATGAATTCGAAGCATTTCCCTGTATCTGTATGCCTGTCAGTCTGAGTCCACTCCAGGTCTCTACCGTGTTATATGGGTTAAATGCAGATGCCTTGACACCCGTCATGATATATTCTTTTCCATCTACCGTCGCATGAGGATCGATGGATACCTGCCCCGTTGATGGATTTGGTAAGATCGTACAGCTTTGTAGCTCCAAAGTTCCTGTCGATGTGTCAGTTGGCTCACCCGTAATCTTGTAGATCAATCCTCTGAAACCATAATAGTTGGGATCTAACACTGACCCCGATGTCACCTCTGCATCCTGACGCAAAATGACCTTCCCGATACCCTCAAATGCCAGCTTTCTCAGATTTGCACCTGATAATCTGGTTGCAGTCGTATTATAGGTCACGTGAGGCAAGGTGCTGCCTTCCAGGATCACAGTCTGCATCGGAGAACCGATTGCTGTAGCATCAAATGCACCCAGTCCGATTTCCTGTACCCCCTGTGGTATACGAACCTGTTGGAACGGACAGTCTGCGAACGCTCTGTCTTCCAGCTTCATCAAGCTCTGAGGCAGATTCACAGAATATAACATACTGCAGCCATTGCATGCGTCCTCTCCGATTTCTGTCACGCCTTCTGGTATCGTGATTTGTGAAATCGTACTGTTACCCTTAAAGCATTCGGCTCCGATGGTTTTCACACCATCCGGAATCACAACTTCTCCACCTGTCCCTCTGTAGGCCAGTAATATTCCATCGCCAACGATAAGAAAATCATTTCCGTCGCCGCCGTTACTCTTCCATTGATTCAGCCAAGGGGTACCCTCAAAAGCGCCTAAATCAATATGACTCAATGTTGATGGTATCGTTACGTCCGATAGATTATTACAGTGATAAAATGCTGCATAGCCTAGATCTGTTACACCCTCTGGTATGTTCACAGAGCTAAGACCTGAGCGTGCAAATGCAAAGTCTCCTATGGATGTCACTCTAGATGGTAACGTAACCGTATTCAGATTCTCATTTTTATAGAAAGATCTCTCTCCAACCCTACTGACATTGACTGGAAGTGCTACATCACTTTCACTTCCCAGATATGCTGCCAATGTTCCAGCTAAAATCTCATAATCTCCAGCATTGTATGTGCCGTAACTGCCACTACTTGCAATTCCATCCTCTGATTCTGCCAGCCCCATGTCAGCACCTCTGACTGCCTGGTCTGATGACATCATGACAACCACGCCGCCTCCTACAATCTTACCCGAACCCAGCTCGCCTGGCATGACATTGTCGCTAAAGTCAACTGTATCATAGAGAGAAAAAGAATCGCTGACGGCATCCGTTCCCACTGTATTGCCGCTGACTGTCTGTGAGGGCTGACCATCTGGATTGCCGTTACCATCTACAAACTGGATATTCACATTGTTACTGCTGGCAAACGCATCCTCATCTATATAACCAACTGATTTCGGGATATAAATTTTAGACAGATTCACACAATCGCCAAAAGAATATGCCTGCAGTGACTCCACTGAACTCGGGATTGTGACAGTGGACAAACCATTACAATTACTAAATGCATATTCAGGTATCTCCTTCACTCTAGGTGAAATCGTGACACCCGTTAGCTGATCTGCACCCCAAAATGCATATACACTTATCTTCTCTACGGTATCTGGCATGATATAGGATGTCGACGGCTTCCCCGCCAGATACTGTATGAGTTGTGTCTGATCCTGATTGTAAAGAACGCCAGACTCACACGTATAGTTTTGGTTCTGATAATTGACAGGGATATTAGACAGAGACGAACACTTAGCAAAGGCTCCTGCTCCGATTTCAGAGGTTTTTGCAGGTATGGATATGGATTTCAGACTGGTACAACCTGAAAATGCAGCTGCACCGATGGTTTTCACGTTGCTTCCCATCGTCACTTTCTGTAAATTGATACAATTTTCAAAAGAAGAAAACTCAACATTCGTTACACGATCTGGGATTACAACCTCTGTCATCGTGGAGTTGCCAGAAAAAGCTTCATGTCCAATGGTACGCACAGAATTAGGGACCGTCACAGATGTTTCGGTCCCATTATATTTTACAAGTGTATCGCCGTCCATGGTATAGTCACCAACATCTACCCTGGCAGCATCAACATCCACTGCTGGGATCTGTGTGACGATCAGTGCCGTTACCATCAAGAGTGCGGCTATCAGTTTTCTCACATATCGAGCCATATACTTCCTCCGGTCTGCAATACTATGCGGTTCTGACCTTCTCCTCTGGGTCTCTCTTGAGGAACAACACCACTGCAAATGCAGACAGTCCGATGACCAAGAACCACTTCGGATGGATCGGATCACCAGTCACAGGAGTTGCGTCCTGAGAGCCTGGTGCCGCCAGATTCGATGTGTCTACATAGACTACATAGGGTGATAAATGATCAATCGTAAAATTCATACAAGGAATACCATTGATAACTGTAAATCTCGGATTCAGTACCTTTAACTTTCCATCCTCTGTCAAAGCGGGCTTTGCATTACCACCATAGATTGCCAGATCATCTGGAATCGGCATTGTGATACTGACTGTCACTCCATCTGGTATCGGGGATATCTTAGTTGTTCCCGTACTGTCATATAGGCTGATATCCATTGGCAAATATCTGACCGCATCCAATGATCCAAATTTCGCAAGCAATGCCTGCTGTGCTGCGGCATCAGCCTCTGCTGTATCTGTGATCTTGATCACATAGCTGTCTGTTGATCCGTTCACTGTTGCGGACATCTTTCCGATATCGGTAATGCCTGCAGTATTTGCTACAACTCTTGTATTTCCTGTCGGTTTACTCGTTGATCCTGTCGAAGTCTGCCCTCCAGTACTTCCTGTACCTGTTCCTGTACCCGACTTCACAGTCGAAGCAATCGTTGATGTTGAACTGCTGGACGAGCTGCTAGAGGTGCTACTGCTCGACGAACTACTTGTAGAACTGCTGGACGATGAACTACTGCTAGAGGAGCTGCTCGATTTCGTTGTACTGGTCGTTGACGGACTGCTGGTGGTACTGGTTGTTGACGGCTTGCTGGTGCTGGATGTCGTGCTAGTCGTTGAGTTGGCTGTATATTGTGCAATACAGGTTACGTTTGCCTTAATACCTGTATAGTTCGGTCTCCATCCAGTAAAGGTATAGCCGGTACGGGTCGGAGAGGTCGGTGGCGTCGCATCCTTGCCACTGGCGACACTCTGTACATTTAACATATCACCATTGTAGTCTGCAAA
>CAZACC010000042.1:0-18335 GCA_964483545.1 uncultured Lachnospiraceae bacterium | reverse complement strand
CTGTATGCTGTTGAAGAGATTGATAAAGTTGAAAACAATTAGAATGAGTTGTTAATTGAAAAGCCAAAATGATCAGGAATGCGAAGTATAAACCTATCATTTCATTACAGCCAATATTAATAATCTTTTTTACACCGTAGTATAAAGTTGATTACAATGCCTTGCTATTTCTTTTGTGAGCAATGCCGATTCCATTGCTAATTCTAAGACTTTCATAGATAAATGCAAACCTATCCCAGAATTTTTTATTATTATTCATAAAGCCGTTCCTTTATTTGGTTAGTCTGTTCTAACCGATATTATATTACCATAAGCTGAAATATCAATAAAATAAATGTTATCATTTAATTCTATTGAAAATATAGTATAACCTGTGTTATAGTATAATAGGTTAGTGCAAACTAACACGTGTGAAAATCATTTGGACTCCTTTCTGTTTGCAGATGTGCAGACTGCTGAAAACTGACATTTGCCCTGGTCATCAGCACCAGGACAGAAAGGGTAATCCGGAAAGAAGGCAAAATGAATTATTTAGAGATTGAAAAGGTAATTGGTCGTGAAATTATTGATTCAAGAGGTAATCCAACGGTTGAGGCAGAGGTATTTCTTGCAGATGGAACAATAGGAAGAGGATGTGCTCCAAGTGGTGCGTCTACAGGTGTATTTGAAGCGCTTGAACTTCGAGATGGAGACAAAGGGCGTTTTGAAGGAAAAGGAGTTACAAAAGCAGTTGAGAATGTAAACACAATCATCCATGATAAATTGATTGGAATGAATGCTTCTGACATTTACGCCATAGATACAGCAATGATTGAGGCAGATGGCACAAAAGATAAATCGAAGCTGGGGGCGAATGCGATTCTTGCAGTATCCATCGCCTGTGCCAAAGCAGCATCCATTTCATTAGATATTCCGCTTTATCGCTTCCTTGGCGGTGTGAATGGAAACCGACTGCCGGTTCCAATGATGAATATCTTAAATGGTGGTGCTCATGCAGCAAATACCGTGGATGTGCAGGAATTCATGATTATGCCTACCGGGGCTGAAAGCTTCCGCGAAGGACTTCGTTGGTGTACAGAGGTTTTTCATGCACTGGGTGCTCTTTTGAAGGGAAAAGGCCTTGCAACTGGAGTGGGAGATGAAGGTGGATATGCACCAGATCTTGGCAGCGACGAGGAGGCCATTGAATTGATTTTGGACGCAATTAAGAAGGCGGGCTATGAGCCGGGAAAAGACTTTGTACTTGCGATGGATGCAGCATCAAGTGAATGGAAAACAGATAAAACAGGAGAATATCTGCTTCCAAAAACACAGAAAAGATTCACCTCCGCAGAACTTGTAAACCATTGGAAGAAGCTCTGCGATCAATATCCAATCTACTCTATCGAGGATGGATTAGACGAGGAAGACTGGGAAGGCTGGAAGCTGATGACAAAGGAACTCGGCGATAAGGTACAGCTGGTTGGAGACGATCTGTTTGTAACTAACACAACAAGGCTTCAAAAAGGAATCGCTGGAGGATGCGGAAATTCTATTCTGATCAAGTTAAACCAGATTGGTTCGGTATCAGAAACACTGGAAGCAATCAAGATGGCACATAATGCTGGATACACAGCAATCTCATCACATCGTTCTGGAGAGACAGAGGATACCACGATTGCAGATCTTGCAGTGGCATTGAACACCTGCCAGATTAAAACAGGCGCACCAAGCAGAAGCGAAAGGGTAGCAAAGTATAATCAGCTGCTGCGCATTGAAGAAGAATTGAGAGGAAGTGCGGTATACCCAGGTTTTGCAGCGTTTCACGTAAGTAGATAATGAGATAAAATATCACGTTAAAAAAATGAAAAGTAAGGGTAATATTACCCTTACTTTTTAATACAATACTTTACTTTTTTCTTGATAAAATATATAATATTGAAAAAGGAGGGTATAAATACCCTCGAATTTCAATATAAAAGGAGTTGGTAGTGTGAATATTTTAAGGGGAAAATATTTAGAGGATATAAAAATACGTATGCACAATGGTATGATAAAGGTTATCACTGGAATAAGAAGATGTGGAAAGTCCTATATGGTATTTAACATTTTCAGAGAGTATCTACTTGGGGAAGGTGTTCCGGAAAGTCATATCATTGCGATAGAACTAGATCGAAGAGAAAATGTAAAATATAGAGATCCAGATTATATTTTGGAATATATCAATTCTTTGATTACAGATAGTAAGCAATACTATGTATTGCTGGATGAAGTGCAGCTATTGAAAGATTTCGAGGCAGTGCTAAATTCATTACTCCATATTTCTAATGCAGATACCTATGTAACTGGCAGCAACTCAAAATTTCTTTCAAAAGATATCATTACAGAGTTTAGAGGTCGTGGTGATGAGATTCATATATATCCACTGTGTTTCGGAGAATTTATGGAAGCATATGAAGGAGATCAGTATAAAGGATTTGCAGAATATGTGACATATGGTGGATTACCACTCACGGTAACAATGAAGACGGAGGAACAAAAATCAAATTATCTGATCAAGTTGTTTGAAGAAACTTATATCAAGGATATTATCGAAAGAAATCATATTGAAAAAGTACAAGAATTGAATGATTTGATCAATGTTTTAGCATCAAATATTGGAGCATTTTCGAATCCATCAAAAATAGAAGCAACTTTCAAAAGTGTTATTCAGTCAAATATTAGTTTAAATACGATTCGCCAATATATAGAATATCTAAAAGATGCTTTTGTTGTTAACGAAGCTGTTCGATATGATGTTAAGGGTCGTAAATATATCGGAACTCCTGTAAAATATTATTTTGAGGATGTTGGACTTAGAAATGCCAGGCTTGGATTCAGACAGGTAGAAGAAACACATCTGATGGAGAATATTCTATACAATGAACTTCGAATGCGAGGATATCAGGTAGATGTTGGAGTTGTTATGAAACGAGAAAAAACAGTAGATGGAGTAATGGCAAAGAAGCAATTGGAAATAGACTTTGTTGCAAATCAAGGTAGTAAAAGATACTATATTCAATCAGCATATAGTTTACCAGATGCTGATAAAATGAAGCAAGAAAAGGCATCTCTTATCAATGTGGGTGATTCATTTAAAAAGATTATAGTAGTAAAAGATATCATGAATGTGCGTAGAGATGAAAACGGAATAACGATGATGAGCGTATATGATTTCCTGTTGCAAGAAAACAGTTTGGAATTATAAATGTCAATAGGATTACTAGTCAACTAAATAGATGCACTGATATACTAAACCTAATTTCTTCCAAAAGTCATGGTTGAAAAATAGCCAAGAGTTAGAACCAACAGCTTATACCATTACCGTAAAAACAGGTCCTATACGTTGCTTTGTATAAGACCTGCACATTTATTTTAGTACCATTGGTTTAGGAATACAATTATTCTCTTGACATTTTATAATAATAAGACTATTTTTTCTCTTTACGGAAGCACATGAACCAATCAAGGCAATACTGATCATCATTTTTACTTTCCATACGTTCTTTTGCAGTTCCACAGGAACCAGCAGTGGGAACAATTACGTCATCTCCAGGACGCCAGTCGGCAGGCGTTGCTACACTATCGCTATCAGCCTTTTGAAGAGCAAGAATAATTCTCTTAATCTCATCAAAGTTACGTCCAGTAGAAAGCGGATAATACAAAATAGTACGAATTTTGGCATTAGGATCAATTACGAAAACCGCTCGCACCGCCTGTGTATTGGACTGTCCAGGCTGCATCATACCATATTTATTAGCAACTTCCATACGGATATCCTCAATCAGAGGGAATTTAACCTCTATGTTTTTCTTTCCATTCCACTCTAGCTCCTGAATCTTGCGTAACCATGCAATATGAGCATAAAGAGAATCTACTGAGAGACCGATCAGTTCGGTATTAAGCGCTTTAAAATCATCCGCCATTGATGCAAACGTCATGAATTCAGTGGTGCAGACGGGTGTAAAATCTGCGGGATGTGAGAAAAGAATGACCCATTTTCCTTTGTAATCTTCAGGGAAATTTATTTCTCCTTGTGTGGTTACGGCCTTAAAGCTCGGAGCAAAATCTCCGATTAATGGCATTCTGGTAACTTGCATTTCTTCCATAATTATTATTCTCCTTCGTTTTTTTGATATTGCTTGTTGAAAGGTTACGCATTTATAATATCTGAGAAAAGCTTCCAGTTCTGTAACTAAGTCACAGAATAGAGTCCTACGCCTGTCGACAATTCAGATTGACAAATGATTGGAAAAGAGTACAATATAGAAGATTAGGAAAAACTAACCATCTTTGATATAGAAAAAACTATTCAGAAAGAATGAGGTATAAAACGACAAATGAAATATAAAAGAATATTCTGGGTACTAGTTACAACTCTTATAAAAAAGCCGATGGTAAAACATCTGGGCAAAGAGTTTACAATAAAAACAATTCAAAAAGCGAAACCCATATATAAAAGTATGTTGTCGGAAGTGACAGATATCGGTAGCAACAATCCGATGGCAGCCAATATTTATATGGGATTTGTCTTTATGGCGCTCTATCAGGTGGCAGCAGAAAAATGCGATTACGATACGTTTTACAAAATAGTAGAAGAAATGATGCGTCGCCCAATTCTTAAGAAAGTTATGGGTGGAAGCGATCTGAATACAAAAGAAGGCGAGGAAAAATTGCGAGTAAGCCTTCATCGCTGTGCCGACTGGTTGAATGATTATCCACAGTACCGTGCAGAGAGTTGGGATTTCAATTTTGATGATTCAAAGCATCAGGATGGAATTTATTATCACTTTACTCGCTGCCCCATGGAAAAATACGCACGTGAGCATGGATTACTGGAGATTCTTACCATTTGCTGTGATATTGATTATTTGACGGCAGAGGCTCAGCATGCGGTCTTGCATCGCAAGCAGACGCTGGCAACTGGCGGTGAGATGTGTGATTATTGGATGGTGGGTAACAAGAAAAAGGATTGAAGCCCAGCTACTGAAAAGTAGTAGTGTTTTTTAGCCTTGTACGGTATAATATTGTATAAGCGAGAAAACAATGCAGTTCAATCATGCAAGCACTAATCTGAGTAAACAGAAGTATAGAAAATCAAAAGTATATGTAAAAAACTGAGGTAATAGAACAATGTCCTCAAAGAAACAAATGTCGGATACCACAATTGCATATTTGATCCTCGCACTCTCTGGAGGCTGTATGGATGCGTACTCCTATTTATGGCCAGTTCTTGCGTTTACAATAGGAATCATCATGTCAGATATTATGCGAGCAAAAGTATCAAATCGTCATCTGCATTGGAGACAAGCAACGGTGGCTATAGAATTTTTGATTCTTACGGCAGTATGTGTAACACCACGGCAATACAATACGCTTAGGCATCAGTTTATTTCACTGTAATATTATTCTTTGTGATCGGAGCAGTTTTGGAAAGCATACTAATCAGACAGTTTGCTGAGAAAGCACTGTTCCTTTCTGTGTTTCTCTTGGGTATTGCCTTTATTCTTATGTCGATTCACTCTAATGGTGAAGAAAGTAGTGGAAATTTAAAATAATTGTGTTTAAATAGTATTGATACAATGTGCTTTATAATTTTCAACTAAGAATCGTTTCTTGTTTGTATTTACTATTGCATTATGGATTCCATGATTTTGAGAAGTGTTGATTTCGACAAATTCAGGAGGGCGAAAAGGATGAAAAATGATAAAAAAGTGATAGCGATGTTACTTGCTGCTGCAATGGCAGTTACATTATGTGCCTGTGGAAAAACTTCTACAGAACAAACAGGCAGTTCGGAGGAAACAGCTGAGACGGCAGAGACAGCAACAACAGGTTCCTTCTCGCTATTTCATTTTCATGAAGAAGGCGGAGCAGGAACATCAAAGGCATTTTGGTCTGCTGCAAATACCTTTCAAGATGCAAATCCCAAAACTTCGATAGACTATTTGTTTACTGACAGTGATCATTATGAAGAGAAGTTAACAACTTTAATGGCTGGCGATGAATTGCCAGATGTTTTCCTGACAAAAGGAGATATGCTCGGAACACTTGTGGATGCCGGTCTGATACAGTCACTGGATCAATACATACAGGCTGATGCAGGGTGGGCAGATTCCTATGCGGAAGGCGTATTTAGTGACTGCACTTATGACGGAAAGGAATGGGGCACTCCATTTCAGATGCAGGCAAACTGCATTGGCGTATACAATGAAGAAATTTTTAAGGAGTGCGGTGTAGAGGGTTGGCCAGAAACTTGGGATGAATTATTGGACGCTTGTGAAAAAATAAAGGCCAAAGGTTATATACCAATTGCGATGGGAAATAAAGATCAGTGGCTTGCCGAATCAGTCGTATTCAATACATACGCATATAAATATGTTGACGGAAACTGGTTTGACAGTCTGAAAAATAATAAGGGTGCAAAGTTTACAGATGAAAAATTTGTTAAAGCATTAACAGAATTTCAGAAAATTGTGAATGCAGGTTATCTGAACATTGATGTCAATTCAATTAATCAAGATGAAATGTATTCACTATATTATAATAAACAGGCAGCAATGTTCTTTAATGGTGCATGGGCAATCGGCACTCTGACAGAAAACGCGCCCCAGGAGGTGCTGGCAAATACACATTTGGGATTAATGCCAGCTGTAACGGGAGAGTCAGGAACGAAGTTTGATACGGCGGCAGGTGCAGGGTGGAATTATGTTATAAAGGCGGATTTGGAAGGTAAAGATCTTGCAGCGGCGTTGGCGTTCTTAAAGCAGGTTACGACGGGGGCATATGCGGATGAAGCATTGCGAAATGGATTTTTCTCTGCTGCAAAGGCGTCGAGTAATGTTTCTGAAAAGGATATGCCTACTTTATTTGCAGAATATGCCAAATTGGAAGCGACAATGAATTTTCTTCCCATATTTGACTGTCAGCTCCCTGCTGAGATTGGAAGCGGTGTCTTATTTGTTGATACACAGCAGTTAATTGCAGGCACAATCACACCAGAGGAGATGGCGGCAGACTGCCAGTCTACGATGGAAGCAAATTATTAATAGATTGAATGGGCTTGAGGGCTGTTTAATTCTTCGCAGCACTCAATGCTCATGACAGCTAAATCGCCTTTTCTATTTTTCGTAATAAAAACAACTTCCATACAAACTTCCATGCGTAATCACGCAATTTTTATCATGCAATTTCACGCGCAATTCCACACATAATTTACATTATATGTTTAATTTGACAACGCTTTTCATAAAGAGTAAAATAATGTAGTTGAACAAAGAAAAGTAAAATAATGGAAAGAGGTATCGTAAGTTGCAACCGAAATTATATTCGATTTTTAAAAACCGGAAAAAAGAATTAACTGCAGAACAAATTAAAAATGATGTCATCGCAGGAGTGCTAGTGGCAATTATTGCACTTCCTTTGTCGATTGCTTTGGCAATTGCATCAGGGGTAA
Organism: uncultured Lachnospiraceae bacterium; assembly: GCA_964483545.1. Classification (GTDB taxonomy): domain Bacteria; phylum Bacillota; class Clostridia; order Lachnospirales; family Lachnospiraceae; genus JAAYYM01. Next base: position 10,861 of record CAZACC010000042.1, on the reverse strand, counting down.
CACCTGAAAAAGGATTGGTAACTGCAATTGTTGCGGGTTTTTTCACCTCACTGTTAGGTGGGAGTCGTGTCCAAATAGGAGGACCTACAGGAGCATTCGTTATCATCATTCATGGAATCATTACGCAGTATGGCCTAGAGGGTTTGTTGATTTCTACCATACTTGCAGGGATTTTTATGATTCTAATGGGAGTCATAAAATTAGGAAGCGTGATCAAGTATATCCCTTATCCGACTACGACCGGTTTTACGAGTGGTATTGCTGTTGTATTATTATCGACCCAGGTAAGCGATTTTTTTGGCTTAAAGATTGATCAGATTCCATCCGAATTTATAGATAAGTGGAACGTATATTTACACAGTTTTCATACGCTTGATTCACCTACCACTATAGTTGGCATCGTTTCATTGCTGATTATTGTGCTATGGCCGAAGATCAATAAAAAGATACCCGGTTCCTTGGTTGCACTCGTGGTAGCAACGGTAGCTGTAAAAGTTTTTAATATTCCTGTAGAAACGATTGGAAGCAGGTTTGGGGATATCTCGAGTAGCATTCACTTGATTGATTTCACAAAACTGAATATCAGCTTTCCTGTCATAAAGCAGTTAATACAGCCAGCAATCACAATTGCTATTTTGGCAAGTATAGAATCCTTGTTATCCGCTGTTGTAGCAGACGGAATGATAGGGAAAAAGCATAACTCTAACATGGAACTGATTGCGCAGGGAACTGCAAATATAGCGTCGGCGTTGTTTGGGGGAATCCCCGCAACCGGAGCAATTGCTCGTACGGCAGCGAATGTGAAAAATGGTGGACGTACGCCAATAGCGGGTATCGTACATTCCTTGACGCTTCTTTTAATTATGCTAGTATTTATGCCTTTGGCTAAATTGATTCCGATGACGACACTTGCAGCAATTTTAGTTGTGGTTGCCTATAACATGAGTGAATGGAGAACGTTTAAGAGGATTTTTTCATCAACCAAAAGTGATATCATGGTTCTTCTTGTTACATTTGTATTGACTATTTTGTTCGATTTAGTAGTTGCAATCGAGGTAGGCATGGTTTTGGCTATGTTTTTGTTTGTGAAAAGGATGTCTGAGAATAAGCTGATCGAAAATGTGAGCAGTGAGATGGGTATTGTCTTTCATGAAGAGGAGGATGACTCTGGAGTTGATGAAAAGGAGATGAAGGCGCATATCGATCAACGCATTGCGATGTATGAAATCAATGGTCCTCTTTTTTATGGGGTTATCAATAAGTTTTTGGATATTTTAAATGAACTACGCAGTACAACGAGAATCCTGATCTTGAGAATGAAAAATGTGAATAGTATGGACGCTACGGCACTGAATGCATTGAAGCAATTAGAAAAAAGATGTAAATCTCAAAAGATTCTGATCTTATATGCGGAAACAAAGCCCCAGCCACTAGGCCTATTGAATCGGAGTGGGTTTATTGATCAGGTTGGAGGGGATCGTTTTTTCGCGACAACCGAAGATGCAAAGCGGGTTGCCGGAGAAATTATTGCGATTGATTTTTGGTCACCGTCGAATAAACGAGGTAATTTAAAACGATAAAGATGATTCCTAAAGATGATTGATTTTGGCACAAGATTGAGGAAAACAGTCCTTTCTGTTATAATAGCAGGAAGGATATATTTTGGGTCGAGAAGCTGAAAAAGAAAACAGTAACTGTCAATCGGATTTCAGAAGGAGGAAGTGTATGGATCAAAGATTACAACCTTTATTTACCTCATGGAAGATTGGAAAATGTGAGATAAAAAACAGAATTGTCCTGACTTCAATGGGTGGGACAGATTTATTTGGCTGGATGGAGAAAAACCATTTTGACAAGGAGGGTGCGAACTTCATTTACGAAGTCGCAAAGAATAATGCAGGTTTGATTTTGCCTGGATGTCAGCCTATCTACAATCCGATGTTTGGACAGTGGCTGTACAAGAATGATAAGATGTACCGCGATCTAGCGGATTGGATGCCAAAATTTCACAAGACTGGTGCCAAGCTGTTCGTACAGCTGACAGCTGGATTTGGACGCTCCTTTACAGTCAGTGGGATGATGGAAACATTGTATACAAATAAGGTGCTACGTGTTCTTTCAAAGCCCTTTATGGATCTTGATAAGATTACGGCTACAGCAAGTCCATCTCCCAACAGATGGTCGGATAAGATTCCTTCAAGGGCACTTACCATTGAAGAAATTGAGGAATACATAGAGGCTTTTGCTAAGACAGCTAAGAAATTGAAGGATGCTGGTGTGGACGGTGTGGAGATTCATGCGGTTCATGAGGGATATTTGCTGGATCAGTTTACTTTACAGTATGTCAACAAGAGAGACGATCAATACGGTGGTTCCTTTGAAAATCGTTATCGATTCGCAGTAGAGATCGTGAAGGCAATCAAGAAGGTCTGTGGAGATGATTTTCCTGTTTCCCTACGATACAGTGTGATCTCAAAGACTAAGGGCTTCCGTGAGGGGGCATTGCCTGGTGAAGAGTTCGAGGAAGTTGGACGTGATATGGCAGAATCAGAAAAGGCAGCAAAGTATCTTGAGGATGCAGGCTATGACATGCTCAACTGCGACAATGGTACTTATGATGCGTGGTACTGGGCACATCCACCAGTTTACATGCCTGAGAACTGCAACCTAGGTGATGTAGAACATATTAAGAAGTTTGTGTCGATTCCGGTTGTTTGTGCGGGAAGATTGGATCCAAGAGTAGCAGCGGACTCCATTTCACAAGGCAATCTGGATGGAGCTGGTTTTGCGCGTCAGTTCCTGGCAGATAGAGAGTGGATCACAAAGCTCATGAATGACAAGGAAGAGGATATCCGACCTTGTATCCTTTGCCATAATGGCTGCTTTAATATGTGCCATTACAAGGGCGTACCAAATGATCAGGATCTGTCCGATAGTCTAAATCTGGCAAGATGTGCAGTTAATGCAGAGACTATGCAGACTGGTAAGCATTATATTAAGAAAACTACAACACCTAAGAAGGTCATAATCATTGGTGGTGGTATTGGCGGTATGGAAGCAGCAAGAGTGCTGAAATTAAGAGGACATGAACCAGTGATCTATGAAAAGGCAGATGTTCTGGGCGGTATTTTTATTGCTGCAAGTGCAGAATCTTACAAGGGAAAACTTAGAGATTTTCTTGTGTGGTATCGCAGGCAGATGGAGCAGCTTGGTGTGGAAATACATTTACAAACTGAAATCAAAGATCTTTCACAGTTTGCAGGTATGCAAATCATCATTGCAACTGGCTCCACGGCAAGAATATTAAAGAGTGTTCAAGGTCATGAGAAAATGATTGAATCTTGTGAATACTTAACTGGGACAGAAGTCGGAGAGACTGTTGCTGTAATCGGTGGTGGATTGACTGGTTGTGAGATTGCTTATGAATTGGCATTACAGGGAAAGAAACCGTTCATCGTGGAAATGGTGGATGATTTGATTGCACAAAAGGGAGTATGTCTTGCAAACAGCTCCTATTTACGGGAATGGTTTGCACTGCATAAAGTACCAGTTTATCTGGAGACGAAACTGAAAGAGGTACAGGACGGAGCCGTAGTTTGCACAACCAAGGATGGAAAGGATCTCACACTGACCTGTGACTCTGTGATTAGTTCAGCTGGTTATATTTCGAATCCACTTACAAAGGAGAGTTCACAGACACACTTAGTTGGTGACTGCAAGCAGGTAGGTAACCTCCGCTCTGTTATATGGAGAGCCTATGAAGTTGCCATGCATATATAATGGGGGTGCAATATGGAATATAAGATGAAACTAACGGACGAGCAGCTGAATATTCTAAATGGAGAAAGTGGCGATACCATGGCGAAGGTCATGGAAACGATGGTGCGATACGGTGAAATCTTCGGGGCAGATTCCATGGTCCCAATCTCAAGTCAGTATAACCATATGGTCACATCTTTTGGTCTAAAGGCACTGGGTGCCATATATGATTTGTTAGAGGAACTGATTGCGGCAGGAGCGATTTCCAAACAGCAGTTTACGATGGATCCGCGTCCACTGGATTCCAATGTTCCCTGTAACTTTTTGCAGGATTTTGTGTTTCGTAAATTTATGTATACCAAACAGGAGCCATATGAGGAACAACTGAAGAAGCTGGGGCTACTAAATGAGCAGGCATTTACCTGTACATGTTACATGGACGAGGTGGGTAATACACCAAAACAGGGTGAAATTCTATCCTGGTCTGAGTCCTCGGCAGTTGTGTATGCCAATTCGGTCTTAGGTGCACGTTGTAACCGCAATTCCGGTATCATTGATCTGATGGGAGCCATTGTGGGATTGGTTCCGAATTTCGGTTTGCTGACAGATGAGGGCAGAAAAGCCAAGTGGATTGTTGAAATTCGTACTTCAAAGAAACCAGAGGCTCAGCTTCTGGGTTCGGCGATTGGAATGAAGGTCATGGAGGATGTTCCTTATATCGTAGGACTGGATCAATATCTCGGCACGCTGGATGATGCAGCAAAAACTTATCTAAAGGATTTTGGTGCAGCTACCGCTTCGAATGGAGCTGTTGGACTGTATCATGTGGAAGGAATCACACCGGAAGCTGTAGAGCAGGGGAGAGACCTGGTTCTAGAGGGTGCTGAGACCTATGTGATTGATGATGCAGAACTGCAGCGTATCTATGACAGCTATCCAGTGATCTGGAAAAAGAAGGATGCGAAGCCAAAGCTTTGTTTTATGGGATGTCCACATATGAGTCTGGAACAGTTGACCGAATGGACAAAGAAGGTGGATGCAGGCTTGAATGCATCGGGTAGGAAAAAGGTAGCGATTCCGACAGTCTTTACTGCAGCACCGGCTGTGTTGGAGCAGTTTGCACAGACGGAGTATGCACAGACCTTAAAGGAGTCGGGCGTTATTACATCCTATATCTGTCCATTGATGTACATGAATAATCCGCTCAGTACAAGCATGCCGGTCATTACGTCAAGTAATAAGCTCAGAACCTATACCAGTGCAAGATATTACACAGATGATGAGATTTTGCAGCAGATCACAACAGGAGGGCTGAAGGTATGAAAACATTTCAGGGAAGAGTTGTAGCCGCAGGAAATGTAACAGCTCCTGCAGTCGTTTCAAGAGAAGGATTAAATACACTGGCATCATTCCAGAAGGCATTGCAGTTCGGAGATAAAAAGGCAACCTGCGGAGATCAAAACAATCAGGATCTGTACGGAAAAGAGATGGCAGGAAAGGCGTTATGCCTACCGAGAACCATCGGTTCCACCACAGGAGGACTGGTATTGTACTGCGCCTGCTCGATGCAGAGGCAGCCGGCATGTATGTTGTTTTCCGAGCCGATTGATTCACTTGCAGCAGCGGGTGCAATCCTTGCAGACGTTTGGCTGAAGGAAGCAAGTATGCCAGTGGTTGATTCGCTAGGCGAGGATTTTCTTCAGTATGTGAAGGATCATATGAGCATCACCGTTAAGGAAGACGGTACTGTGGAAGTGGAATAGCAACGGGAGATGATAGGATTGACCGAATGGTAAAGATATTACCTTTAGAAAAGTAGATAAGTTTTTTGTCTTCTATGAATTTTTAATCAAATCATGAAAATCAGAGATATGGACAGTTCAAATTACAACTGAAATGTGATAGACTATTAAAGTGAAAATAACAGAAAGAAGGCATACCAATAGAGTTTCCTATCCGTACAATCCAGTCTGTACGGGGGTTCTTTTTTGGAGTTTGAGGGTACAAAAGATTTGTAAACAATGAGGAGGTTTGTTGCTGACAGATGACAAAGCACCGGCTGAGCTTCTAGGGATGAAGGTTATGGATGGAATTATTGAAGATGAAGTTGGTTATTATAAATGTATTTGAGGGCTATCAAATCCCGATTGGATAGAATATAATTGAATAAAAAGTCGAAGGAGAAATAGAATGGAAAATGTATTTTTAGATTCGGACAATACGCCAAATTTATGGGACTATTTATTTAATATAGAAGAAGGCAGGCGAAATCTTGGAGAAGAGATGCCCGTAGTTGTTTATCGTATGTTTGAATATTCGATGCGAGATGTGCTTATAGAAAAATATGGAAAAGAGAAGATGATTGAGATCATCAGAAGCGCCGGAGAAAAAACAGGACGGGAATTTTTCGCAAGGTGCTTGGATGGGTCTCTTCCGCTCAATGATTATCTCGCACAGGTACAGCAGAAACTGATTGAATATAAAATTGGGATTTTGCGAATCGAAAGCTTTGATGAGGAGACAGGACGTGCAATATTAACCGTTAGTGAGGATTTGGACTGTTCTGGATTCCCGATGATTGGAGAGACGGTCTGCAATTATGATGAGGGATTTATTGCGGGTCTGCTAAAGGCTTATACAGGCAAGGAATATGTTGCAATAGAAATAGATTGCTGGGGAACGGGAGATCGAGTTTGCCGTTTTGATGCTCATATTGTCGCAGAAAAATAAAGATTGATAAAGGTGATATCGTTATGAACCAAAGGGATGCGGACGTACTATTTCAATATTTGAAGGAAATTCTGTATGAGAGAAATACACCGAAGCTTTCAGAACAAGACATTTCCCCCGAATGTAAAAAGCTCGTGGATGGGATGAATCTTCTGAACAGGTGGGTTGAAGAAAGCAACCAATTTGCTCAGGATATTGCGGAGGGCAATTTGAATGGAGAAGAGCCATCTAAGGACAATCCATTAAATGATTCCTTAAAAAGGCTCCGATCTAACATATCGCATTTGATTTGGCAGACAAAGCGGGTTGCGGAAGGCGACTATAGTCAACGAGTTGCCATGTTGGGCGATTTTTCTGACTCCTTTAATAGTATGACTGCACAACTGGAGCAGCGGGAATCCGCTTTGAAAGAACACAATGCGCTTCTTTCCTATATCACGGACAATATTAGAGAATTTGTGATTGTTTTGGATGATGAAACGAAGAAGTTATTGTATGAAAATAAAGTAGCCCTCGATTTTTTGGAAGAAGAAGCGCAAACCGCTGAGGTGCTTCGACATGCTCTTGAAGCATATCAGGTCAGAAATAGTGGGCGTTCATGGGAAATGAGTCTGTCATCACCTGATGATACAGAGCAAATGCTATTTTACCACATTGATTCATTTCGTATTGATTGGCAGGGCAGACAGGCGACCGCTCATTTGTTGCGAAATGTGACAAAGCAGAGAGAATGGGAATTCTCAATCGAATATGTGGCAAATACCGATGCTTTGAGCGGACTTTATAATAGGCGTTACTGTATTAATTTACTTAATCGTCTGATTGCGAATAAGATGAAATTTTTTGTATGCTTTGCAGACTTGGACAAACTCAAATATGTAAACGATAAGTTTGGTCATTGTTGTGGTGATGAGTTTATTCGGACAGTCTCCTCTGTTTTGAAGGAAAACTTCAGGGGGGATGATGCCATTTGTCGTATAGGTGGAGATGAATTTATCATTCTGATGCAAGGATGTGTGGAACAACATGCTGTAGTACGAATGGAGCAGGTGAGAAGCCGTTTGTCTCAAATTGCTCAAGAGAAGAACTTGAAATACGAGATGAGTATCAGCTATGGGATTGTTACATGCGACAAAACCAATACAATGGATGCGGAAGAACTTTTAAGTAAGGCAGATAAGAAAATGTATCTCTACAAGGAGATGCATGGCAAATCATAACAACATAACAACACTTTATGGTAATTTGGATGTCAATAACTTCTTATCCTATTTACCTATAGAGATCCGAATCTGGATGGATCATATGAAATTTTTGCAGGACTGCCTGAGTATCTGCGCACGTTTTATGGCTTAAACATGTTCTTTTTCCTTTTTTTTCACTGCCTTCCACAAAGCAAGACTCTCTTCCGGTGTATTTACGACCACATCACCAAATACATGAGGATGTCTGCGGATCATTTTCTCGCTTAGAGTCTGGATGACATCATCCAGTGTAAAGGCTCCTCGTTCCGTAGCGATTTCACTGTGCAACAGTACCTGCAACAGTATATCACCGAGTTCCTCACACAGATTTGGATCATCTCGGTTGTCAATTGCCTGTAGGACTTCGTCACATTCATCGGTCAGACATACTTTCAGTGATTCATGATCCTGGGCACGATCCCATTTACATCCATTTTCACTTCGAAGAACTGTGATAATCTCGCGCAGTTCTTCAAAGTTATGTGGAGATTTTTCTATGTATTCCTTACCGTTATGTTTCATGATGTTTACCTCTTCTCTTTATTTTCTCGATTTTATTCCATTTTATCATTTTTTTAATATAATGAGAACTTCTTTTATCAAACTCTTGTTTCCTTATTTCAAAAATACTATATAAACCGGTACAGCAAATCATCTACTTATGCGCATAATCATAAAATCTATCCTGATTAAACTTGCGCATAATCCAAATAAAGAATATTTTTATAGAAAATAAAAAGAGATATTCTCTGGTTATATCAAGAAGATATCATGAAAATCATGAAAATTTTATACTCTCTTTCTTGAATTTATCGGGATTCAGTGTTAGAGTATGTAACGTGGATAATACGAATCAGTGAATGTTATAATTTTCAGAAAGAAGGTTTTATCATGACAAAAGTAGATGTAATTTCAGGATTTCTCGGAGCAGGGAAGACAACTCTGATTAGCAAGTTGTTAAAGGATGGATTGCAGGATGAACAAGTGGTCCTGATTGAGAATGAGTTTGGTGAGATTGGGATTGACGGTGGTTTTTTAAAGGAAGCAGGAATTGAAATCAAGGAGATGAATTCCGGCTGTATCTGTTGCTCCTTAGTAGGCGATTTTGGAAAGTCTTTATTAGAGGTAATCAATACCTATCATCCGGCACGTATTTTGATTGAGCCTTCAGGAGTCGGCAAGCTGTCGGATGTACTGAAAGCGATAGAAAATGTGGCAGAGGAAGCAGGCATTGTAATCAACAGTGCATCTGTTGTAGTAGATGCCAAGAAGTGTAAAGTATATATGAAGAACTTTGGTGAGTTCTTTGAAAATCAAGTGGAATATGCCAGAGCCATCATTCTGAGCAGAACGCAGGATGTGAACGAGGATAAGCTTCATGAGTGTGAGGCACTATTACGTGAGCACAATACAGAGGCTCATATTGTCACAACACCGTGGGAGGAGTTGAGCGGAGCCCAGATACTGGATGCCATGGAGCATCAAAGTGACCTCATGAAGGAACTGGAACAAGAGATGCATGAGCATCACCACGAGCATCATCATGATCACGAGCACGACCATGATCATGGCCATGAGAAGCATGACGAGGGCTGTACCTGCGGATGCCATGACCACGAGCACCATCATGATCACGAGCATCACCACGATCATGGCCATGAGGAGCATGAAGAGAACTGTACCTGCGGATGCCATGACCACGAGCATAACCACGAACATAACCACGAACACCATCACGACCACGATCATCATCATGCAGATGAGGTATTTACGAGCTGGGGTATGGAAACGGGAGCGAGATTTACCGAGGCACACCTGAAGAACATCATGCAGCAGCTGAGTGAGGATACATCCTATGGAATGATTCTGCGTGCAAAAGGCATGGTTGCTGGAGAAGGAGCACAGTGGCTGTTCTTTGATATGGTTCCAGAGGAATATGAAGTCAGAAAGGGAGCAGCACAGTTTACAGGCCGCATCTGCGTAATCGGTGCAAAGATCAATGAAGATAAACTGAAGACACTCTTTGGTGAAGCATCATGAGAAGATATGAGATGCCTGTATTTATCATCAATGGATTCCTAGACAGCGGTAAGACTTCTTTTATTAAGAATGTAGTAGATCAAAAGCAGTTCAGTGAATTTAAAAAAATCCTTCTCTTGATGTGTGAAGAAGGAGAAGTAGAATATGATGCTTCATTTTTGAAGAAAAATGGTATTACAGCAATTTCTGTTTCTGAGGAGGAATTTGATCAAAAGCATCTGGCCGCAATGGAACAGACCTATCAACCTTGGGCTGTAATCATCGAGTATAATCCGATGTGGAAAGCCATCAAGGTGGATGAGGAGAAGCTGCCCGACAACTGGGAAATTTATCAGTCCATCACAACGGTAGATGCCTCTACCTTTGAGGTGTATCGTAATAACATGAAATCACAAGTGTCCGAGACGCTCAAGGATGTAGATATGGTACTATTTAATCGCTGTACAACAGATATGAATTTATCCTCCTACAGACGGAGTGCCAAGGCATTGAGCAGTGGCGTACAGATCATTCTAGAGCACAAGGACGGCAGTATCATACCACTTGCAGAACAGCTTCCTTACAGTCTGAACGATCCAGTAATCAAGGTCGAGGATGACGATTACGGAATCTGGTATCTGGATGCCTTAGAGCGATCAGAGAAATATGAAGGAAAAAAAATCACATTCATTGGACGAGTGGCGAAGCTTCACAGCAAGGAGCCAGACTGGTGTGCAGTCGGAAGACGAGTCATGACATGCTGTGCAGATGACACACAGATGTTGGGATATCTGGTTCATTATCCTGATGCAGGGAAGCTCGAACGTGGCTCTTGGGTCAGAGTAGAAGCAGAAATCGCCATTGAATATAAGAAAGAATACAGGAGAGAAGGTCCTGTGCTTTACGCAACGAAGATCAGTGCTGCCTCAGCCCCGGCTGAGGAAATGATTTTTCTGTAATATACTGTCTAAAGTTGCTTCGGGGCAGACATTACTATGAAATGTCCGCGAGGAGAATACAAATGTCGTTATTTTTGCAAATTACTATTGTATATTCAAATTCTTTGTATTATACTGTTTCAGACAAAGCAGGAAGGGGAATAGAAAATG
>CAZACC010000041.1:0-18384 GCA_964483545.1 uncultured Lachnospiraceae bacterium | reverse complement strand
AGATGGGATGTACAATTAAGGAAATTAGTGAAGCAACAGGGTTTTCATCTGCAACTATTTCTAATGCGCTGAATCATAAAAAAGGGGTTAACAGTGAAACAGCAACAGCCATTATTACGGCTGCCCAAAAACTTGGTTATGTGGAGGAGAGAAAGGTAAAAAGAATCAAATTCGTTATTTTTAAAACAAATGGTCTCATCATAGATGACACACCCTTTTTTCCGCTGCTGATAGATGGTGTTCAAAAGGAATGCAAAAACTCAGGAATGGAAATGTCGATTTGTAATCTGGATAAACGTGACGCAGACTATGAAGAACAAGCAAATGCACTGAGTGAGGATGCATCCACTGCTGTGATTCTTCTCGGAACAGAACTTGAGGAGAGCGATCTTGATTTGTTTCAAAATAGCAAATGTCCATTTTTGCTGTTAGATTACTGGGCTTCTGATATGTCTTTTAATGGTGTTCTGATTAACAATGCAGATTCTTCCAGAACCGCAGTGGAATATCTGCTGAAAAAGGGACATAGAGAAATCGGATATTTGAGAGGTGATTTCAGGATTAAGGCTTTTCGCTCTAGGGCGGTCGGATATAAGGTTGCTTTAGAAAAAGCAGGAATCAGTGTACGTGACGAATATGTCGTAACACTCGCTACTACAATGGATGGTGCCTATAAAGACATGCAGGAATTTCTTAAGAAAAAGCCAATATTACCGACAGCGTATTTTGCTGATAATGATATGGTAGCACTTGGTGCGATGAAAGCATTGACAGAGGAGGGAATTAAGATACCAGAACAGATTTCAATCATTGGATTTGATGATTTGCCGTTTTGTGAAATCGCTTCCCCGAGATTATCAACCATTCGGGTATCTAAGCAAGAAATGGGACGGCTTGCAGTCAAGAGACTCATGCAGATTGTCAATGGCGATGAAGAAAGCAAATTGAAAATGCAAGTATGTACACAGTTTATTGAAAGAGATAGTGTTTGCACCGTTTGTGGCAATAAGGAGGGAAAAGATGACTGAGCAGTGGGGAGTTTATGAACTTATATTAAAAAAAGAGCTTGAGTCAGAACAGCTCGGCGAAAATCCATATCAGGATTATCAGGTTGAAGGAACCTTTACCGGAGGCGAGGAATGTAAGCGAGTACGAGGCTTTTACAATGGAAATCAGGTATTCGTGGTACGTTTTATGCCCTCTTATACAGGAATCTACCATTATGAGCTGACAGGCAGTCAGTCTGGCATGAAGAAAAAGGTGATTAAAGCTGGCGACTTTACTGTTGGGAAAGCAGCAGAGAATAACCATGGACCTGTCAAAGTGGCAGAACAATATCACTTTGCCTATGCAGATGGAACTCCTTATCAAGAGTGCGGAACGACATGTTATGCATGGCTGCACCAGAGACGGGAACTCCGTGAACAGACACTTATGTCTTTGCAAGATTCTCCTTTTAATAAGATACGATTTTGTGTGTTTCCAAAGCATTATGATTATAATCTCTATGAACCAGAGACCTATCCGTATGAGGGTACCCCATGTTCTATAGTTGGTTTAAACAAAGAAAACTTCCAAGACTATACTCCTGAGAACCAAGAGAATAGGTGGGATTTCTATCGTTTTTGTCCAGAACATTTTGCAGTAATGGATACGTCGATAAAGGAGCTTGCAAATCTCGGAATTGAGGCAGATATCATTTTGTTTCATCCTTATGATAGATGGGGTTTTTCCCGGATGGGACGCGAGGCAGAAAGATTTTATCTAAGCTATATGATAGCGAGGTATGGCGCTTTTAGAAATATATGGTGGTCACTTGCAAACGAGTATGATTTATTTCCGAAAAAGTCGATAGAAGATTTTGAATATAATGCAAGAACAATTGTAGAAGAGGATTGTTATGAGCATCTTCGATCTATTCATAATTGTTTTAAAATTTATGATTTTACGAAAACTTGGGTGACACACTGTAGTATTCAGAGAACAGATATTTATGAGTCAGCATCACTTACAAGAAAATGGCGAGAGAAGTATGGAAAGCCAGTAGTGCTGGATGAGGTTGGTTATGAGGGGAACATCAATTTCTTCTGGGGTAATCTTACTGCTGAGGAAATGGTGCACTTATTTTGGATAGCAGTAGTCAGAGGCGGCTACTGTGGTCATGGAGAAACCTATATCGATCAAGTTGATACAAAAACAGGAAGAATGCTTTTGTGGTGGTCTCATGGCGGCAAACTATATGGAGAGAGTCAAGAACGGATTCGATTTTTGATGGAATTCATGAAAACGATACCAGGATATTATTTGAAGCCTGCAGATCTCAAAAAATGGCATGACAATGCTGCCACAGCCGAAAACGAGCAATATAAAGGTGAGTTTTATCTTTTCTATACAGGCATATATCGCTCAGCCTTTCGAGAATTCTACATGGATGACCTGACAAAGTATCAAGTAACAGTCATTGATACATGGAACATGACAACAGAGGATATGGGAATTTACAGTGGGAAATTTTATATAACACTTCCTTCGAAGCCATATATTGCGATTGTACTAAGAAAAGAGAAAGAAATAAAATGCTAAAATGAAGGAGATCAGAGCATGAAGAATTTTGAAAAGGAATTCCAAAATCCATCTCATCCATACAGAACGATTCCATTTTGGTCTTGGAATGAAAAGATGGATCCAAAAGAAATAGAAGCACAGGTAGGTGAGTTAAAAAAAGGAGGGGTCGGCGGCTTCTTTATGCATGCCCGTTCTGGTCTTAAGACAGAGTATCTGTCGAAGGAGTGGTATCAATGTATTCAAGCAGGAATTGAGGCAGGAGAAAAGGAAAATCTGGACGTATGGATTTATGACGATGAGGGATGGCCAAGTGGATTTGCGGGAGGCATTGTACCTGCAATGAGCGAGGACTTCCATGCAAAGTTCATTTCAGTGGAGTATGCACAGAACACAGATATGTTGACTGACAAAGAAATTGTCTATCTATATGTGATTAATACAGACGGAGAGTTCAAAAGAATAGGAACAGAGGTGTCTTATCAATGTGTGGCTGGTGAGGAATTGATGGCAGTTATCAGACATACAAATCCCTACTACATTGACACATTGAATCAACGTGCGATACAAGCTTTTTTACAATGTACGCATGAGGAGTACTTTAAGCGATTTGGTGAGGAGTTTGGAAAGCACATGAAAGGCTTTTTTACGGATGAGCCTCGTCTTACCTGCAATCATTTTGGTGATCTTGCATGGTCAGATGATCTGCCAGATGCCTTTATCAAAAAATACGGCTACGATATCTGCGATGAACTTCCAGCACTATATAGAGAAACTGATCATTATCAAAAGGTTCGCTATGATTTTTGGGTGCTTGTGAGTGAAATGTTTTCCTGTCATTATATGAAGACGATCTATGATTGGTGCGAGGAGCATCACTGTAAAGCGACAGGACATATCATGATGGAAGAGAGCATTTTCAGTCAAATGACGAGTACAGCTGGAGTGATGCCTTTTTATGAGTATATGCATGTGCCGGGTATTGACTGGCTTCGCAGAAGAATAGATTCGCCTGTCATCGGAAAGCAGGTGGGTTCTGTTGCATGTCAGCTTGGAAAGAAGCAGGTTTTGACAGAATCGTACGCATTATGTGGCTGGGGTGTATCCTTTGAGGAACTGAAATGGATCGCAGAGTGGCAGTTTGTAAATGGAGTCAATCAAATCTGCCAGCATTTGATGGCCTATACAATTAAGGGAGTCAGAAAGAGAGATTATCCCCCGTCACATTTTATACAGCAAACATGGTGGAAGGATGCAAAACTGTTTCATGATTATCTTGCAAGAGAGTGTGTAGCGCTATCCTATGGAGATCAGACTGCGGACGTATTGCTGCTGCATCCGCTACGTAGCGGTTATATTACCTATGATGGGACGAGAACAGAAGAAATCAGACAGCTTGATGAGAGGTTTGTTGAGATTTCTGAGGCACTTAGCGGTCAGCATATCAGTTATCATTATGGAGATGAGACCATCATTGAAAGGTATGGAAGAGTAGAGGGCAAGCAATTCATCTTGGGACGGATTGCTTATCAAACAGTGGTGATGCCACATATGCATGCGTTAGACAAGAAGACTGTAGATTTACTGCTTGACTTTGCGCGAAATGGAGGAACCATATTAAGCACTGGAAGAGATCCTGATTTTACGAATGGAAGTATGGAAAAGCTAGGAGAGCTCCTTACCTATGTTAGACAAACAAACCTGACAGGTATTCGTTCTGCACTGAAAGAAGAAGGTCTCATCAGCTTGAGTATTCACTGTGGTGAAGAAGAGGCGGACTGCATATCTTACCAACAGAGAACAGAGGGAGATACTTCAGTTTATTTTCTTGTCAATCATAGCCAGGAGAGATTCTGTGATACGACAGTGACATTTTTTGGAGTTGCTGGAGCAGTGTTTCAGATGCATGCAGAAACAGGTGCTATTGAAAGGCTTGCATCTCAATCTGACGGGAAAAACACGATCATCAAACTAGGTTTTAATCCTATGCAGTCGTACCTTTTGTATGTGGAGGATGTTCATACAGTTGATAACTATCATGTGAAAAGAGAACTAAGGCAGGAACTTCTTCTCTTGGATGAATGGAAACTGGATGCAATTGACACAAATGCATTCACACTGGATTATTGTGACTATCGTGTAGAGGGAGAAGATTGGAACAGGGGTGTGCCAGTAATCAAGGTACAGAAAGCGCTTCTTGATAGAAGAAAGCCTTGTCACGTGACGCTTCGATTTTCGTTCACATCCAGACTTTCGGGTGAACAGCTTGATGATTTGCAATTGGTTTTGGAGGATGCTCAAGAGTGTAAAGTGAGTGTGAACGGGCAGGATGTATCCACAAAGGAGACCGGATGGTGGAAGGATCGTGCTTTTCAGACGGTGTTGATAGCACCCTATGTAAAAAAGGGCAATAATGAAATATTGATTTCCGTTCTTTTTAGTCAACCACAGAAAGTTTACGATGTTCTGTATGGAAAGGATGTTTATGAGACAGAAATAAATAAAATAACATACGGAATCGAAATAGAGAATATTTATTTGATCGGAAAGTTTGGCGTTTATTCCGAATCACCATTCAGAACGACAGAGAGAAATGCATATCTGACCGATGGACCCTTTGTCTTGGATACAATGAAGGATCAACTAAATTCACTGGAACTGACAAAACAAGGCTTTCTGTTTTTTGCTGGAACGATGACTGCGACACAGACGATATCGATTCATAAAGAAATGGATAAGCGTCAGATTCTGATACTAGGCAAGCAAAGAGCGCCGTTAGTCAAAGTCTATATCAATGATATCCTTGTGAAGAATTCCCTCTGGGAACCCTATGAAGCAGATATCACCGACATCTGCCATGAGGGAGATAATGAAGTGAGGCTGGAGTTGTATGCTTCTAACAGAAACTTGCTTGGTCCACACCATCATATTGATGGAGAGTGCTATCATGTAGGACCAGAGAGCTTTACTGGTCAATGGAGCTGGGTAGAGCGCTCTTCTGAGGCAGATGCAACAGACATAGAAGACCGTACAAAGAATTATTGGACTGATACATACAGCTTTATAAAATTCGGATTGGAAGAAAAATAATATGAGCAAATTAATTTACGATGAAGTAATAGAACATTTTACACAAATGGAAACAGGAGATATTACAGAAATAAAAGACAGGCTGAGGAGCCTGATCGAGGAAAGTGATGCGAAGCTTGTTGTACTAGATGATGATCCAACAGGTGTGCAGGCAGTGCACGATGTTTGTGTATACACTGATTGGACAGAAGATTGCTTTGTACAAGGCTTTATGCGGCCAGAGAGAGTATTCTACATTTTAACAAATTCACGTGCTATGACAGAAACGGAAACACTTCAAGTACATCGTGAAATTGCAAAGAATTTATCCAGTGCAGCACAGAAGCTTCATCAGAAATATGTTCTGATCAGCAGAAGTGATTCGACCTTGCGCGGACACTTCCCACTTGAAACAGAAACGCTGAAAGAGAGTCTTGAGGAGATTGGCAGTGCTTGCTTTGATGGTGAAATTCTCATTCCTTATTTTCATGCAGGTGGACGATTCACAATCAATAACACACATTATGTTAAAGATGGAAAGGAGTTGATTCCTGCAGGAGAAACAGAGTTTGCACGGGATCGAACCTTCGGATATCTGAGCTCGAATCTATGCGACTATATCGAGGAAAAAACACAAGGAAGATATAGCGCAGAACAGGTCACAGCGATTGGGCTTGATAGCCTTAGAAAGAATGACACTGAAGCTATTACAAAACAGTTGTTATGTATAGAGCATTTTAACAAAGTGATTGTAAATGCGCTTTCAGAAAGAGATTTGATGGTGTTCTGTATCGCACTTCTTCAAGCCATGAAGCAGGGGAAGAATTATATGTTTCGTACTGCGGCGGATTTTGTGAAAGTCTTTGGAGGTATTTCGAGTCGCTGTTTGCTTTCAAGAGAAGAAATGATTACTGGTGAAAGCAAACACGGTGGAATTGTTGTAGTCGGCTCGCATACAGCAAAAACAACTTGTCAGCTAGAGTCGCTAAAAGGTATGAAGGAACTGATTTTCATTCCATTCCAGTCGGATCTTGTGTTAGAAGATAAGCTGGAAAATGAAGTTGCTCGAGTTGTAAAGGAAAGTGAAGACTATATTGCAGATGGAAAAACTGTCGTTATTTATACAAACAGAAAACTTCTAACATTGGCAAATGATACAAAAGAACAGGCGTTGCTTCGATCAGTCAGAATATCCGAAGCAGTCTGCCAGTTGGTTGGCGATTTAAAGGTTGAGCCGACATTTGTAGTCGCAAAAGGAGGCATTACCTCCAGTGACATCGGAGTGAAAGCCCTTCGCGTAAAAGAAGCATATGTACTTGGTCAAATCCAGCCCGGGATTCCAGTATGGAAAACGGATGAACAAAGTAAATTTCCAGGGATTCCGTATGTAATATTTCCTGGGAATGTTGGGGATGTCGACTCACTCAGAAAGGTTGTTGAAACTCTATTATGAAAAAAATGATGATTTCCGTAGCGCCCGTAAACGCTATGGATACGGTAAATGAACCAAAGCAGATTGCAGCAGATGTATATGAATGTTACAAATTAGGTGCGTCTATGGTACATCTTCACTGTCGGGATGATGCAGGCAGGCTAACCCCTGATTTGCAGCATTTAAAAGAGACAGTCGATCTGATCAAAGAAAAATGCGATATTGTGATAGAAATATCCACAGGAGGAGTCTCTGGGCTGACGATACAGGAAAGGTGTACTCCGTGCTATCCGAATTGGGTAGAATGCAATTCCTTAAATGTCGGTTCTGTAAATCTCGGAGATGCTGTATATCAGAATCCGATTCAAGACGTAGAATACTGTGTAAATACGATTTTGAAAAATGGAAAGATACCAGAAACAGAAGTATTCGAAATCGGTATGCTTCATACTCTAAAACAGCTGGATGATAAATTTGGGTTTGTAAAACCAGTGTTTATTGCTGTGGTTTTAGGGCATATCGGAGCGATGCCAGCTACGGAGTTTGCACTTCGTACAATGTGCGCAGGGATTTCTGAGTACTTTCCTGACCGTAATCAAGTTGTATGGGGCATTACACATGCAAATCGTACAGACTGGTCCGTGATTGAGCAAGCAATAGAGCTTGGTGCAGATGGTATGAGAATAGGATTTGAGGATAGTCATTATATCAATACAGATTTGATTGCTCAAAACAATGCACAAATAGTGGAAGAGGCAGTGAAAAGAATCCAACAAAAGCATCGTGAACCAATGAGTCCAAAAGAAGTGCGTACCCTATTGCAGATCAAATAGTCAGGTGAATAAAAGCAATTATATTAGGAGCAATTAAGGAGGTGTAGTATGTATTCGTCTATACTAAAGAAAAGAACAATTAAAGAACAAGTCTTTTTTTCAATGACAGCGGTGGCACTGCTGGCAATTGTAACGCTTGGCGTGACCATTTTTTTCTTGTTCAAGCAGACAATTGAGAAGAACTTTCAATCGGCACATACACACAATCTGGGGGTCTCCGGAAGCATCATTGAAATTCAACTCAATACAATTGTTGAATTATCTAGAACGCTTCTGGTAGATGACAAATTTATGGGTGCATTAAAAAATGCAGGAGAAGAACAGGCTCCTTACTTTGACAGTCAATCCAGTCTGGATATTGAACATGCCTTTCGCAATATCTCTTCGCAAAATTCCTATATTCAGAATATGATTGTGATCAGCAAATATGACAATATCAGGTTTTATACAAAACTGAGTAATCAAAGTGGGAAAATGAGTCACTACTATGAAGATGGTAAAATATTGTCAGGAGAGTGGGTACAAATTGCCGAAGAAGCAAAGGGAAGAGAGGTTTTTCTTGAAAAAAATGTATTGTTTGACGATGGAAATTTGACTTTTTCAATGGTAAAGGAACTGATTTCACCGAGCAGTGGAGAATTTCAAGGATATTTGATCATCAATATAAAGAAAGCAATCTTGGATGAGGCTTTTGGAAAAATGGATGAGGACTATGTTACAAATCGCTATTTAATCATCCGTAGAGAGGATCAGAACAGTCAAGAACATGTAGAGGACTGCATCGTATATTTTAATGGAAATGAACAAGACATGCAGACAATTGTGAATGATTATTTAGTGCCCGACAATCACACAAGGTATCTGTTCAGCTCTGTTCAAAATGCAATCAGTGGTTGGGAGATTATCAATGTCATAGAAAAAAAGGAGCTCAGCAGTGACAGTCGTTATATTGGGTGGATTGCTGTGTTGGTTGGATTATTGATGCTTGGAGTCTGTGTTTTTCTATCAACATTGATTTCAAAGGCAATTAGTAAGCCCTTAGATACGCTTGAGATGACTATCAAAGATGTTGGAAGTGGTCATTATCGGGTTGATGCAGAGTTTGATGAGAGTGAAATCGGAAAGATAGGAACCCAGTTTAAAAATATGGTAAATAATAATCTTGAATTGCATGAGCGTTTACTAAATTCTGAAATCAAAGAAAAGGAAGCGGAACTCTTACTTTTGCAGTCACAAATCAATCCGCATTTTCTGTACAACACTCTGGATGCATTGTATTTTATGGCAGTAATTGATCAAGCGGACGATGTGGCTGAAATGGTGCTGGCTCTTTCTGATACATTTAAACTGAGCTTAAATAAAGGAAATAAGCTGATTCTTGTCAGAGATGAAATGGAAAAGATCAAAGCATATATGAAGGTGCAGAATATGCGTTATCATAATCGTTTTCAATTCCAGGTGGAGCTTGAGGAGGAAATGCTAGGAAATAAAATGCTAACCTTTATTTTACAGCCACTTGTAGAAAATGCAGTTTATCATGGATTGGAGCCAAGAATCGGAAACGGCTATATTCGCATAGAAGGATATATCGAAGATGAAGAGATGGTGTTTCATATACAGGATAATGGAGTTGGTATTGATGATTTGTCAAAGCTGGAGGATGGTTATGGAGTGAAAAATATAAGAGAACGTATCAAGCTATTTTATGGAGAGGAATATGATGTGATTTTTGACTCCAAAACAGGTGAAGGAACTACTGTTACTTTAATCCTGCCAATGATCAGAAGGGAGTAGAGTATGTATCGAATGGTCGTAGTAGATGATGAGTATATTGTTGTAGAAGGCATCAAAACAATTCTGCAAAGAGAGAAAATGAACTGTGAGATCGTAGGCTTTGCTTACGACGGAATTGAGGCATTGCGTGTTATAAAAGAGACTTGCCCAGATATAGTGATCACAGATATTCGTATGCCTGGGATGGATGGCTTGTCATTAATAGAGGAATGCCGCGAATTTCTTTCAGAGACTGTCTATGTCATCATCAGCGGCTATACGGAATTTGAGTATGCTAGGAAAGCGCTTGTCCTCGACGTTATGAACTATATTGATAAGCCTGTAACAATTGAAAAAATTGCTGAAGTGATTAGTCAATTAGATCACAAACAAAGTCCTGAGAACAGCGAAAGTAAAGCACGTAAAGAATTGAGTCAAGCCATTGATGCTGCAGTAGATGCTGCTATGGCAGGAAATCCATCTGCTTTTACAGAAACAGCAAAGAGTATTCCCGGACTGCTTAAAAAAGCAACGGTGGATTTTGAGCAATATAAACAGGAAACGTTCAAGACATTGGCGATGCTCGTGGAAATCTTTAATGAGCATAATAAACGCAGAGATCAGTTTTATCAAGTGTCTTATCAGGAAGTGGAAAAATGGGAGAATGAAGAGGCTGCCTATGAATATATCAGCAGACTTTTGGGCGAACTGGCAAGAAATATGCAAGGAGAGAAGACAGGCAGTTCTCATAAAACTGTGAAGCAACTCTTACAATACATCGAGGAAAACTATGAACAGAATTTCGGACTGAATGAATTAGCAGATATGGCAGAACTGAATCCAGCCTATTTGAGTATTTTGTTCAAGGAGGAGGTTGGGGTGAGTTTTGTTAAATATCTGACTGATCTGCGAATCGAAAAAGCAAAGGATTTTTTGAACAGTGGGTATCGAGTTGGTGAGGTGAGCGATATGGTCGGTTACAGTAATTATCGATACTTTTGTGATATATTTAAAAAACATGAGGGAAAAACGCCAAATGAGTATAGAGGTTGTATAAGAAAAAAGAGCACTGATATAGTACAAATTTAAAAATGTAACAAATAGAAGAATGAAAATCTAAAAAAAGTGTACAATTTATAAAAAAATACTGTCTAGAGTCAGGAGAGCTACTGTGTTAATCTAGGCACATAGACAAATAGTTGTCTGACAACGTACAAACGAATTAGGGAGGTTAAGAAATGAAGAAAAAATTATTATCAGTTATTTTGACCGTTTCCATGACTGCAGCATTGATTGCAGGCTGTGGAAGTGCGCCAGCAGCAGAGGCACCAGCAGCAGAGGCACCAGCGGCAGAAGCACCAGCAGCAGAAGAAGTACCAGCAGCAGAGGAGGCAGCTCCTGACACATCTGCAGCAACAGGGGAAGATCCACAGATGGAAAAGACAATTAAAATCTTATCAATCTGGGCAGAGGACAATGATAATGGTGTACTAGTGAATAAGATTTGCAATGATTACAAGACTGTAAATCCTAAATTTAATTATGAATATGAGTATGTATCATCAGATGATTTAAAGCAAAAGATAGCAACACTTGCAGCATCTAATGATTTACCCGATTTATTTGTTTATGAAGCAGGTAAGCCGATTGTAGATTTGATTGAAGCAGATCAGATCATGGATGTCGGAGCAATTCTTGATGAGTATGGATGTGCAGACAAGTTAACCCCTTCTGCAGAATCATTACTAAAGACTCTATCGGGAACAGATAAGCTTTATGATCTTCCGCTTGGTTTGAATGTAGAAGGGTTCTGGTATAATAAAGCACTCTTTGAACAGGCTGGCGTAACAGCTCCTGAGACATGGGATGAGTTTGAGGAAGTATTGAAAAAGTTAAATGATGCAGGTATTCAGCCATTATCATGTGGCGCAGCTGATAAGTGGGGCGCAACCCGTATCATGAACGGATATCTTGTCAGAATAGCAGGCGCAGATGCGATGAAAAAAGCGGCAAATGGAGAGGCAAAGTACACAGACGAAGCATATGTTGCAGCAGCTCAAAAGCTTCAGGACTGGGCAAATGCAGGATATTTCGGGAAAGGTGTTACAACAGTTGATATGAACACTGCTGGAACTATGCTGATGACAGGCGATGCAGCAATTTTCTACAATGGCTCATGGTTTACACAGAACCTGACAGATACAACTGCAAACCTTGCTGGCGAAGATGGAATTGGATTCTTTAATGTACCAGTTGTAGATGCATCAATCTCAGATGCAGGTAGTTATTCTATGAACTGTGGGAATATCATTTGTGTAGGCAAGGAGAAATATGACGAAGCAACAGGCTGGTTCTTGAAGTACTTTGTTGAAAATATTGGAAATATCGCAATGGAAGAGCAGGGAACTGTAAAGGGTTATACATATGATGTAGCACCTAAGAACAATTCCGGTTATACACAGCTTGTACTTGATAAGCTTAGTGAAGCAACTTCTGCATTTACATGGTATGAATCAACTATGGGAAGTGAAGTATCTACAGTTGCACAGGAAAATGTACAGACCCTGTTAAACGGAGATATGACAGCAGATGAGTATATGGAGTCGATTCAGAATGTAGCAGATCTTCAGTAGTATCGATACGTATAGATAGAAATGCGCAGGTGCCTTGTGCCGATTGGCACAAGGCACCTGCTTTTGCTTCAAGAATAGATCAATTCTCATGAAGCCATCATTAAAATCATAAGGAGCACACAGGTATGAAAAGAGTATTAGGAAATAAGAAAGCAATTGCATTATTTGTGGTACCAGCACTAATCTTATATACCATAATTGTATTTGTGCCAATTATCTGGTCCTTCTACTATTCCCTGTTTTCTGGCTCACCAGGCCTCAAATGGGAATTTTCGGGATTGAAGAATTATTGGATGCTGTTTAAGGACAGCAATTTTTTGGATGCATTAGTTGTCAATATGAAATATATTTCGGTCGTTATGGTTGGTCAAGTAGGACTGGGGCTACTGTTAGCTCTTATGTTTATGTTCTGGCTGAGAAAATGCAAGACGGTGGTAAGGACACTTGTTTTTTTTCCAGTGGTGCTCCCTACTGTTGCAGTTGGTCAGCTATTTGCAAAAATATATGAAATTCAGCCAAATTATGGTTTGCTGAATTCTATTTTATCAAACATGGGGTTGGAAAAATATGTGCAGCCATGGATTGGACAGGCATCAACCGCTCTTTGGGCATTATGCATCATGGATATCTGGGTAGCTATGGGTTTTTACTCGGTTATTTTTTATGGAGCACTTCTTGATATACCGGGTGATGTCATGGAAGCTGCCAGAATTGATGGCTGTAACGGTTTTAATCTATTTAAATATGTGTTATCCCCTTTATTAAAGCCGGTTACGATTACTGCTCTTGTGTTTAGTTTCTCGGGAACGGTAAAGATGTTTGAATCAGCAACTGCGTTGACTGGCGGTGGACCGGGCAATGCAACGAAATCACTGTCAATGTATATGTATAATGTGGCATTCTCATATAATAAGGTTGGCTACGGCAGCGTGATTGCACTCGTGATTTTCCTGATTTGTATTGCAGGTTCGTTTGTCATTAATTTATTTGACAAGCAGAGAGACTGAGAGGAGACGAAATGAATATAAAAGATGGAAAAAAAATAAAGTCATGGCTGATTGGAATTCTTATATTTGCTTTATGTATCATTGAGCTTTATCCTATTTTCTGGATGCTGACTGCATCGCTGAAACAACAGTCAGAATGGACAACCAATCCAGCCTATGCATTGAATCGTGGCTTTTACTTTCAAAATTATATAGATGCGTGGACAAGAGGAAACATGGCGACATTTTTTAAAAACAGCGCAATCAACACTTTTGTTGCACTCTTCTTTATTGTTATTTTTGCAGTAACGGTAGGATTTGCTGTTACAAAAATGGATTGGAAGTTAAAGGGCTCTGTGGCAAAGTATTTTCAACTTGGTATTATGGTACCGGTTGCTACAGCGCTGATTCCTCTGTTCCAGATCTATAATAAGTTTCATCTGATTAATACGAGAACAAGTCTGATTCTTGCATATATTGCATTTGGTCTTTCACTGTCAGTTTATCTGATTACAGGATATTTGAGGTCATTGCCAGATGAAATTATGGAGGCTGCGGTGATTGATGGTTGTGGGATTTACAAATTGATGTGGTATGTTGTAGTACCCTTAATGAAAAATGGGATTATTACGGTGCTTGTCCTTCAGTTTTTCTTCAAGTGGAATGATTTGATTTTCTCAATGACCTTTATTAGTGATTCAAAGCTGAAAACGATTCAGACTGGACTGCTCTATTTCCAAGATGAGTTCGGGGCGAAGAACTGGGGTGCCATCTTTGCATCTGTATCCATGAGTGTGATTCCGCTTCTCGTTATTTATATGATCTTAAATAAAGCGGTTATAGAAGGCATGACAGCAGGAGCGGTAAAGGGGTAGAAGTATGGAAAAAAAATACGCAGAGTATGAGAATTTAATTTACTCTTACGTGAAAGAAAATATCAATACTGTTTTGAAAAAGCCAGTTGGCTTTATTCATTATCCGTTTATTGATCCAGGTTCTGTATATGATGGAAATGTCTGGGACTGGGATACATTTTGGTCCGTGTACGGGCTGCTGCCGTTGACCACACGCATTGCAGATGATGCACTGACTGAGCAGATGATAAAGCACGCCAAGGGAAATGTCTATAATTTTTTTGATCATCAATTAGAGGATGGTTATATTCCGATGATGATTGAAGTTGGAAAATGGCCGGAACCATACTTAAATATGCGCCACAAAGAGGGTGTTATGATGAATATGCATAAACCGTTTTTGTGTCAGCAAATCTGCTTCATCAGCGATTTTATAGGGGATTATACGTGGATCAAAGAGAAGCTTTCTCAATTAGAAAAATACTTCGCCTGCTATGATCAAAATTACTATCATGAGAACTGTGGTCTTTATGTATGGGTGGATGATATCATGATTGGTATGGACAATGACCCAGCAAGCTTTGGACGACCAAAGAATTCAACAGCCAATATTTTTCTGAACAGTTTTATGGTAAAGGAGTTCTCCTGTATGGCAAGTATTCTAGATGATCTTGGTGTCGATGGAGCAGAGGTGTATCGTGAAAAGGCAAGAAAACTGACGGATCATATTCAAGAGGAAATGTATGATCAGCGTGACGCTTTTTACTATTCTGTGGATGTCGATATTCAAACAAGAACCTATGACTGGTTCCATCAAGGACTTGGAGTGTTCTGGAAGACGCTTCCGATTAAAATTCGCACATGGTCTGGATTTTTACCAATGGCTGTAGGCTTTGCGACAAAGGAACAGGCAGAGAGTCTTGTGAAGCATTATCACGATATGGAGACGTTTCATAGTGAATTTGGTGTTACGACGCTGGCGAAGGATGAAAAGATGTTTGATTTGTCTGTTACGAACAATCCATCGAACTGGCTTGGACCAATCTGGCTCGTGGCAAATTACCTTGTTTTTAAGGGAATGATAAATTATGGCTATCGAACTGAGGCAGAGGAGCTGTGCAGGCACTCTTTGAAATTATTAGGAGAAGATTTGATAGAGACAGGAAGTATGCATGAGTATTATGATCCCTTTACTGGAAAGCCAATTATGAACGGTGGTTTTATGAATTGGAATATACTGGTTCTGAATATGGTACGGGAATTGGAGGAAACAACATGAAAATTGCATTGGTCTATACAGGAACCACACCAGAACTGGAACAGCTTGTTTGCGAAGAAGTAGAAAGAAATCTTGGAAAAGACATCACGATTCTGTCTTATTCAGATCCCTCTATCCTTGGAGATGCGAGAGCGGCTGGGTTTGTAACGGCGAAAGCTGCTGCAAAGCTGGTCACATTGTATATGAGGGCAGTGGAGGAGGAGGCGGATGCCATATTAAATCTTTGTTCCTCAGTAGGCGAAGTGGCAGATGCCGCACAAGACCTAGCAAAGTATATAGGCGTTCCGATTGTACGAGTGGATGAAGAGATGTGCAGAGAGGCAGTCCGATGCAGCAATAGAATAGGAGTATTGGCAACTTTGCCTACGACGCTTGAGCCGACTAAGAATACAATCAGACGTGTTGCACGTGAAATGGGGAAACAGGTAATCATAGAGGATGGATTGTTTGATGCATTTGGTGCAGATCCAGAAAAATTCAAACAATTGATGCTTGCAGAGGGCAGTAAAATGAGGGATCGTGTGGATGTGATTGTGTTATGTCAGGGATCCATGGCATTTGGTGAACAACTGCTGCATGACACACTCAAGCTTACAGTATTATCAAGCCCGAGATTTGGCACAGTAGAATTGAAAAGGGCATTACAACGCAAAGGTATTATTTAGTCGTTATAAATAGACAAGGAGAATGTTATGTTAACTGACGTGCGTAACTCTAAGTATGCAAAGGTGGCAGCGCCTGCATGGAATCAAGTGAGATGGACAAATGGATTGTGGAAGGAAGTGGAAGAAACCTGCTACCACAGTACGGTATTTCAGTTGAAACAAATGTTTGATGATAAGGATATCAGTCATGTGGTGGAGAACTTTCGCATATGCGCTGAAGAAGCAGAAGGAAGTCATGATGGAACTGTTTTCGGAGACGGTGATTTTTACAAGTGGATGGAGGCGGCTTTGTACAGCGCAGTTCACTTTCACGATGAAAAGCTGCTGCTGGAGCTAGATTCCTATATTGATCTGATCGAAAGAGCACAGCAGCCAGATGGTTATTTATCTACAAAACAGATCATAGGGGAGCGAAGTGGAAACGGTGTTTCACGGATGGGGGACATTGATGATTTTGAGGTTTATAATTTTGGACATTTGTTTACGGCTGCATGCCTGCATAAAAGAATCACAGGAAAGAACAATTTTTTGAAAATTGCGCAAAAGGCAGCTGATTATTTAGAAAAGATGTATGAGGAAGCAGCAAAAAAGAAGGAAGTACAGACGGCAGTTTGTCCGTCTCATTATATGGGGCTGATTGAACTGTACCGTACAACACAGGATGAGAAATATTTAAAACTGGCCGAGTTGGCAATAGAACTGAGAGATTCTGTTGAAAATGGAAAGGATGACAATCAAGATCGCATTCCTCTTAAAAAGCATAATAAGATCGTCGGTCATGCGGTCAGGGCTAATTACCTGTATGCTGGGGTTGCTGATTTGTATGCAGAAACTGGAGGAGAGGATTATTTGCATGTGCTGCATCAAATGTGGAACAGCTTATTAAATTATAAAATTTATCTGACGGGTGGCTGCGGTGCATTATATAATGGTGCTTCACCTTATGGAAATTTTTTTGTGCACCAGTTGATCCATCAGGCGTACGGATATGAGTACCAGCTTCCTAATATTACAGCGTATGCGGAGACATGTGCGAGCATCGGATTTGTTATGTGGGCATATCGCATGTTTTTGATTGAACCTAAGGCATGCTATTTTGATGCGATTGAACGGACGATGCTGAATGTCAATATGGCTGCACTGAGTCTGGATGGAAAGAAGTTTTTTTATGAGAATATGCTGAGGCGTGCAAAAAGGCTGGAATATGAAATGGTATGGCCGCTTGAGCGAACAGAGTATATCACTTCGTACTGCTGTCCGCCGAATCTTGCAAGAATACTGGCACAATGCTCAGAATACGCTTATGCTGAATCTGAGGATACACTCTGGCTTGGAATGTATGGGGAAAATGAGGCATCGATTACCTTGCCAGGAGGGTCTTCCTTTAGCCTCAAGCAAAAGACAGATTATCCTTTTGACGGAACGATTTCGCTTGATTTTTCGGATTTTAAGCAGATGTCTCCAATAACTGTACAGGTGAGAGTACCATCATGGGTAGAACAGGGAACAATCAGTACATCTGACGGGCAAAGCTATCGTTTGGATCAAGAGTGTGCTGGAACCTATATCCCGATTCAAATTTCTTCCCAGACAGAGTTTTGTTTGTCAATTAATTTCGACATGCCAGTCAGACTTACAACGGCGAACAGTATGGTGGAGGAAAACTCGAATCAGGCAGCTGTAGAAAGAGGACCTCTTGTGTATTGCATAGAGAGCGAGGATACTACTGCTGAGACGTTAGATGATGTTTATCTGAATGCAACTGGAGAATTTAATATTACAGACTATGAAATAGATATGCATAAAATGAAGGCCATTACGACAAATGCCTATATCATTAAAAGAGGAACCTATAACAGGTCTGCTTTATATCAGACACTACGGTTTGAAGGTATGGAACAAACGCAGATTCGATTCATACCGTACTATGCATGGGATAATCGAGGTTTTCAGGAAATGCGCATCTGGATGCCATTAACATATTTGCCTTAAGTTCAAAAAGTACAACTCTTTGAATCAAAAAGTGCATAGCATGCATCGCTCGAATTTGTTAGGATAGAATCACAGGATACCCCACATGCGGGGTAAGATGATGATTTCGGAGGAAACGAAAATGAAAAAAAGAGCTATGGATGAGAAACTGATCGTAAGACCAATCGTAGGATGTCTGACACATTCACATTTTTGGGAAGGTCCCTGCAGAGCTGGTCATAAGGAGAACATGACAGTCGAGGCTGAAACAGCAGCGGCAGATGCAGCATTTGCAAAGGCAAAGGAAGACTTGAAGAAGGCATCAGA
>CAZACC010000040.1:0-18457 GCA_964483545.1 uncultured Lachnospiraceae bacterium | reverse complement strand
TGGTCTATCATGCGAGGACAGAGTCTGTGATTACAGGGGAACCACTATATAATCCGAATCGGCATACAATGCTGATGAAGATCCGATGGGGTAAAGACGGCAGACCGGTGTTTAGCTATGAGGCAGACAATCAGGTGATGTGCTTTACGGGTGCATCAGATCAGAATGAAACTTTATGGGGTGTACATTACAAGTAAACTGATTTCAAGAAAGGCGGGTAGTAGTATGGCAAAACTTTATATCAACGAGAATCACAAAAAGGGTCACATCCATCCAGAGCTTTACGGACATTTTTCAGAACATCTTGGCAGGTGCATTTATGAAGGACTATATGTCGGTGAGAATTCAGAGATTCCGAATAAAAACGGAATGCGTACAGATGTTGTAGAAGCATTAAAAGAGATGAAAATACCAGTACTACGATGGCCGGGCGGATGCTTTGCAGATGAATATCACTGGAAGGATGGCATCGGTCCAAAAGAAAAACGTAAAAAAATGATTAATACACATTGGGGTGGTGTGGTAGAGGATAATAGTTTTGGAACACACGAATTTTTCGAGCTGTGTGAGCAGCTGGGCTGCAAGACCTATATCAATGGAAATGTCGGCAGCGGAACTGTACAGGAAATGTCAGAGTGGGTTGAGTATATGACCTTTGAGGGAGTTTCCCCTATGGCAGAGCTGCGCAAAGTAAATGGTCATGAAAAGGCTTGGAAGGTTGATTACTTTGGCGTTGGAAATGAAAACTGGGGATGTGGTGGTAATATGACACCACAGTTTTATGCAGATAACTACCGCAGATATCAGACTTATGTCAGAACTTATGATGAAAAAAACCCAATCAGTAAGATTTGCGGTGGAGCCAATGTCGCAGACTACTATTGGACAGAAGAGGTTCTGAAGAAAGCATTTGATAATATTCCAGAGCAATCCCACGGTTTGATGGATGGATTGTCACTACATTACTATGTACATCCAGAGGGCTGGGAAATCAAGGGCAGTGCGACAGAATTCGATGACGCAGCCTGGTATAAGACATTATCAAAGGCACTCTATATTGAAGAGCTGATCGAAAAACATGGTGCAATCATGGATCAGTATGATCCAGAGAAAAAGATCGGAATGATCGTAGATGAATGGGGCGGCTGGTATGCCGTAGAGCCCGGTACAAATCCTGGCTTCCTGTATCAGCAGAATACGATGAGAGATGCGCTATTAGCTGGACTCAGTCTGAATATCTTCAATCAGCACTGTGACAGGGTAAAGATGGCAAATATTGCACAGATGGTCAATGTATTGCAGTCAGTTATTTTGACTGAGGGTGAGAAGATGGTACTGACCCCGACGTATCACGTTTTTCATATGTACAGGGATCATCAGGGTGCAGAGTTGTTGGAAAGCTATCTTGCAGGGGCAAAGGAAATTGGAAAGGAAGATGATTTCAAAGTTCCGAACCTACAGGAGTCTGTATCTGTCGGCGCAGATGGAACGATACATGTGACTCTGAACAATTTGTCCGTGTCAGAGGCAGAGGAGATTGAACTGGTTTTAGCAGAGAAGTCCATTAAGGAAATCACAGCCAGTATTGTAACAGGTGCAACGAATGCGTATAATACATTTGAAGAGCCCGAGAAGATACAGGAACAGGTATTTGATCAAATCAAGATATTAGAAAATAAGGCAGTATTTTCAATACCCGCTTGCAGTGTAATGGCACTTCATATACGATAGAGACAGCGTAAGGATGCTTACATATGCCGTGAATGATGGGAGAAAATGTGGAAAACAGATGCCGAAACTGTCTGCTGCAGGAGATGGATCCACAGGCATATCAACAGAAGATAAGAGAGCTGATTGACCGCATGGAGCCAGAGCTGAGGGCGGACTCACAATTGATGAGAGAGAGGCTCAATGTCTGTAGAGCATGCAGCTATCTACGAGAGGGATTCTGTGGAGCCTGTGGATGCTTTATAGAGTTGAGAACTGCCTCAAAAAAACAAATATGTCCATATCAAAAATGGTAACCGGAGACGGTTACCATTTTTATAATCATTTCATTTGATTTTGCGGAAGATTTTCTGCAAGTGGACTATAGTTGATACGTACATTGATATCTTGATTGTAATTACCAAAGTTCTTTCCGAAGATTGTCAGACCTCCGATGTGCTCAGCATCTTCAGGAACGCCCATCTTGAACTTAATGGTACTCTTATAGTCCAGATCGAAGTCTTTGATGGTGATATCTGATATCTGAAGACCATCAATAAAGGTTCCTTTTTTGTTAATTACAAGAAGCTTTAGCAGACCATATTGGTTCCAGTTCAAATCCAACCAGTCTGGTGTGAAGATTCCCTTGATTCCGCCAAAATCACCAGGACTTGTCCACATTCCGATACAGGTCTCATTGAGATAGAAATGAATATCAGAAGGCCATACACTGTTGCTGCCGGGTGCCTCAGAGCAAAGCTCGGCAGAGATGGTAATCTGGTCTATTTTCTGAGATGCCGGAATAAAATTCGGAATTATATACTCTACATAGCCCTTTGTAAACCAGAGAATATCTGCATTATATCTGTCAGGGTGTGCGAAGTATCTTGTATCATCAACCTCGCCAATCAAGGCAGTAGCGGATGCAAGACCACAGGTCGGATAGATATTATAATCAGAGAAATGACCGACCTTGATATCTGTCTGGTATACATTCTTGGAATCTTCCTCAGAGTCAAAATCAATCAACACCTTGTCAATATAGACAGAACACTTCTTTTGATTGCCGTGACCAGCAGATTCACTGGAGATCGTAACGATGCCTGCCGACTCCAGCTTCTTGATATGACTGGTCAGTGCACCGTTGGTAATATTGAGTCTGGAAGCCAGTTCATTCATATTCATACCATCATTTTCTAGAAGAATCTTGATGATTTCTATTCTGACGTCTGAGCCCAGTGCCTTGAAAATATTGAGCCCTTCATCTAGTGATTTAATGTGTAACATATAAGTTCTCCTTGCTCATAATGCAGAATCGTAGAATTCTATCAATATATTTTTAGTAAAAATTAAAATATTATAGTTAGTATAACTTTCGGATTGAGAATAGTCAATATTTTAAATAAAATTAAAATGTTTACGTTAATCGAAACATTTAATACAATTCAAAAATAGTTTATATACATGTAAATTATATGTTGACATTCTGTGCGCTATGGGCTCATGGAATAACATGCTCTGGCCTTTGCTCGTATTCAGAAGTGCAAACAAGTTTACCCTGCCGATCGGTCTGAATACATTGCTGACTCCGTATGGCAATAACTATGATGTACTAATTGCTGGTTCTATGTTTGGTATCATTCCGATCTTTGTGATATTCCTGCTATTTCAGAGATATCTCATTGATGGTATGACGGCAGGAGCTGTGAAAGGTTAATAAATGATTAATGGTTTAACCAATTCTGGACATAATTTTTTTTATCTGCTATGATAAACAAATGATATAGTGACTATGATAGAAGAAGCAGGATGATTAAATGGCTACAATAAAGGAAGTTGCAAAGGCATGTGATGTTTCCATAGCTACCGTTTCCAATATATTGAATGGAAAAGGACGTGTAGGCGAGGAAACTAGACAGAGAATACTGAATACGGCCAAGGAAATGGGTTATGTGCCAAATATGATGGCAAAAAACCTAAAGCAGCGCCAGACTAAGATGATTGGTATCATTACAGAGGATCTGACAGTTTTCAACTGTGCTGAAATAGTAGATGGGATTCATGAGTATCTCGAGGAAAAGGAATACACATTTCTGCTTGGAAATCTGAGGCTTTTCAAGAAGTATGATAATGCTTTCTATCATCATGAACGCTATCATACCGAGGTAGAGGAAGAGTTCCAGATCATGAAGAGCAAGCAGGTAGCAGGTGTGATTTATGTTGGTGCACATTGTCGTGAGATGAAGAGCATACCGAGGAATTACAATGTTCCGATTGTGGTAGCTTATGGATTTGCAACAGATTGTGAGATACCATCTGTCATCTATAATGATGAACAGGCAGCCTATCATGCAACTATGGAACTATTCAACAAAGGTTACAGAAAAATCGGGCTGATAGCAGGCGAGATGGAAAGTCTTCATACGATTGATAGGCAGCGTGGCTACCAGAAAGCCTTATATGAGAATAAGGTCCTGCATAATCCAGAGCTGGTTCAATATGGTGACTGGAACAGAGAACAGGGCTATCAGGCTTGTAAAGAGCTGATGAGACATAAGGTTGATGCGATTTTTTCCATGAATGATGTCATGGCAGCAGGTGTATATGACTACATGAACGAACATGGTCTGATTGTTGGTAAGGATATCGGCTTAATCGGATTTGACAATCGTGAGATCAGTCAGGTATTTCAGCCAGAGCTTTCCACGATTGCTCTTCCGTTGAGCGAAATCGGACATCAGGCAGCAAATCTGCTGATCAGAAAAATAGAAGAGCCAGAATTTGAATCGGAATCAGTATATAAAATTGAATGTAATCTGATCAAAAGGGGATCCGAATAAGAAAATCAACCAAACAAAGATGAAACGTTTAATCTTTTGGAATAATAGTTGATGATGAAAATAAAAAGAGAAGAAAAGAAGCCAAGTGCTGCATGAATATAGCACTTGGCTTCTTTTTGTGCAAAAAAGCAAGTAAATGCTGCCTTTATTAGATTCAACAATATGCATAAAAAATATATAAAAAAGTACTTGCAATTATAAAAAAGTAATAGTATAATGTGCTCAAATGGTAAAACGTTTAATCTTATAGGAGCAGACAATAGATGAAAAAATTATCACCAATTTCACTTAAAAATATTAAGATTGAAGATTCCTTTTGGAACAGATACACACATTTAGTTCCTGATGTGATTATTCCTTATCAGTGGGATATACTGAACGATAATATAAAAGATATCGAAACAAGTCACTGTATAGCAAATTTCAGAATTGCTGCCGGATATGAAAAAGGTGAATTTCAGGGAGCAGTGTTTCAGGACTCAGACTTGGCCAAATGGCTTGAGGCAGTCGCTTATTCTCTTGCAACTCAACCTGACAAAAATCTAGAGGATATGGCAGATGGAGCGATTGAACTGATCGGGAAAGCACAGCAACCAGATGGATATCTGAATACATATTATACAATTAAGGAACCAGAAAAGAAATTTTCAAATTTGAGAGATGGGCATGAGCTTTATGTTGCAGGTCATATGATGGAGGCAGCAGTTGCCTACTATCAGACAACAGGTAAGGATAAGTTTTTACAGATTATGTGCAGATTTGCAGATCTGATTTGTGAACATTTCTCAGACAGAAATGATTCGGTGGGCTATCCTGGTCATCAGGAGATAGAGATAGGACTATACAAATTATATCAGGCAACAGGAAAGAAAGCGTACTTAAAACAGGCTAAGTCTTTTCTGGATCGTAGAGGAAAGAAACCGAATTACTTCTTAGAGGAAGAAAAGAAGCCTGGTTTTCAGGGAATATTTCCGGAGTTTGAAAATTATGATCCAAAGTATTCACAGTCACATCAGCCGGTCAGAGAACAGACCAAAGCAGAAGGGCACGCAGTCAGGGCAGTCTACATGTATAGCGCCATGGCAGATATTGCAGCAGAATATGATGATCAAGAGCTGATGGATGCTTGCAAGAGACTTTGGAATAATATCACAAACAAGAGAATGTATATCACAGGTAGCATCGGTAGCTCTGGTATACTGGAACGTTTTACGACAGATTATGACCTGCCGAATAACTGTAATTATTCAGAGACCTGTGCGACCATCGGACTGGCAATGTTTGGAAGACGCATGGCGCAGATTACGAGAGATGCATCCTATATAAATATTGTAGAGAAGGCTCTATATAACTCAGCAATATCAGGAGTTGCCATGAATGGAAAAAGCTTCTTCTATGTAAATCCGTTGGAGGTATGGCCAGATAACTGTATTGACAGAACATCCAAGGAACATGTTAAGCCAGTTCGTCAAAAATGGTACGGCTGTGCATGCTGTCCACCAAATATTGCAAGGACACTTGCATCGTTAGGAGAATACATTTACTTTGCCGATGAGCAGTCCGTTTGGATCAATTTATTTGTATCCAGTCAGGCAAAGGTGATGATAGAGGATCAGGAGTTTACAATTTCCATGGAAAGCAATTATCCAAATGACGGAAAGATTCAGATCCATGTTAACGCCAGACATAAGAAGAAGGCAAAGCTTGCAATACGAATTCCAGGATATGTAAAGGAGTGGAAGATATCCATAGATGGTGCGCACATCGAAGATCCAGTAGTGGAGAGTGGATACTGTATTCTAGAACAGGAATTTGAAAGTAATGAGGTAAATGTAGAGTTTTCCATAGCACCCAGAATCGTATGGGCTAACCCTCTTGTAAAAGAGGATGTCGGCAAGGTGGCAATTATGAAGGGACCTCTGGTATACTGTCTTGAGGAAACCGATAACGGTAGCAACCTTCCAGCACTGTATCTAGATACAGAAAAGGGGCTCGAGCAATACTTTAATCCAGAGCTACTTGGTGGAACAACTGTCATCAAGGCAACAGGTAAAAGGGTTGTAACGAGTGACTGGAATCAGGATGAACTGTATGCAGAACACAAGCCTGTATACAAAGACGTAGATCTAACCTTCGTTCCATATCCTTATTGGGGAAACAGGGAAACAGGAGAAATGCTTGTCTGGGTGAAGGACTGATCAAAAATAATGAAGGTAATGTAACGTAAAATCAAAGGAGGATTTATTGATGAAAAAAAAGTTACTCAGTGTACTCTTAAGTACAGCAATGATCGCATCACTGTTAGCAGGATGTGGTAGTCAGGCAAGTACAGAAGCAGCACCTGCAGCAGAAGCAACAGAAGAAGCTTCCGAGGAAGCACCTGCAGCAGAAGAGACAGAAGCAGTACCTGCAGCTTCAGCAGATGATGGAAAAGTACATATCACCTATGCACAATGGGGAAATGATACAGAGACAGAAGCAACACAAGCAGTGGCAGATAAATTCAATACGGAGCAGGATCAGATCGTTGTAGAGGTACTGAAGATCGATCACGACAATTATGTAACAAAATTAAATACTATGGCAGCAGCTGGTGAGCTTCCAGATACAGGTATTATGAGTGAGGCTGGAGTTTTGAACTTTGCAGAAAACGGATTACTTGCAGATATCAGCACAATGTACGAAGAGGGTGAAGCAAAACCGCTTGAAAGTCTGACCTTTAAGTTTGACGGAACACCGGTAGCCTATTCAGCAGCTAATGAAGTACTGAATCTATGGTATAATGCAGATCTGTTAAAGGATGTATGTGATAAGCAGGGTCTTGACATTGCAAAAATGACACCCCCCGCAGCTGCAGCTGATGCATGGGATTGGGATTCCTTTGTGAAGGTTGCACAGTCTCTTACAATCGATATTAATGGCAAGAATGCATTGGATCCTAGTTTTGATCCTGACAATGTAGATATCTATGGATGTAATGTAAACTCGTTACCATGGCAGTTAGAAGTATGGGCAAAGTCTAATGGCGGCGGATACTACAGTACAGATGGTGAGACCTGTACAATCAATTCTGCAGAAACAGCAGAAGCTATTCAGGCAGTTGCAGATCTTTCTCTGAAATATCACTGTGCACCCCCTATCAGCTCAGCATCAACAGCACTCAGTACTTCTCTTGGTACAGAAAAGATTGTCATGTCAACAGATGGTGCATGGAATGTAGGAACTTATCTCGGACCTGACGCAAATTATACATATGGTGTAGGTGTTCTTCCTTACTTCAAGGATAAGGTAACGATTTGTACAGGTGGCCCTAACGTAGTGTTCTCACAGACGGAGCATCCTGAAGAAGCTATGACATGGTTAAAGTGGTATTATCAGGAAGAAAATTCATGGTCATTGATTGAGGCAGGTACATGGATGCCGATTCTGGATTCATGGTATACAGATCAGGCTAAGACAGATAAGTGGATCAGTAACCCGAACTTCCCAGAGAAGGAAATGTATCAGACAGCAGTTGTAGACTATGCAAGAGATAATTCAAAATCAACCTCATGGTATTATGTAAATGGTACAGAGGAATTCAACAGCACATTGGATACCGTATTCTCTTATATCTGGACGGGAGATATGACGGCACAGGAAGCTCTTGATCAGTATTATGATGAATTAAATAGTATTTTTGAAGAAAACAATATGTAACAGGAAATGGACTGCCTGCCATGATTCTTGGTGGGCAGTCATTTTAGGATCATACCGGTTGGAAGGAGAACTCAGGTTATGAAGAAAGAAAAAGTGGTACACAGAGTGGGGAAAAAGGAGGAGATAACGGCTTATTTATGTTTGATTCCGGCGTTTCTAGGCTTAACACTCATCAGCTACCTACCGACCATAGCGGTATTTGTACTCAGCCTATTCAAGTGGAATGGAATTTCGGATCCGAAGTTCATTGGAATCGATAATTTCACACGTATATTCACAAAAGATATTTACTTTACAGATTCTATCAAGGCAACAATCATATACGCCTTATTGACGGTGCTGGGTTCTATCCTGTATTCTTTGATCCTTGCATTATTCCTAAATATGAATATCAAAGGCAGGACATTATGGCGTTCTATTTTCTTCATTCCATATTTATTGCCTGCAATCGGCGTATTTACTGGATGGAAATGGTTGTATGAGATTAATTACGGGCTGTTTAACTTTGCCAATCGTTTGCTTGGTCTGCCACCAAAGGAATTCCTACAAAGTCCGACGCAGGTACTTCCGTCATTGGCAATGATTGCAATCTGGTGTAGCGGTAACTTGATTGTAATATTCTTAGCCGGTTTGCAGGGTGTTCCGAGAGTCTTTCTGGAAGCAGCCGAAATTGACGGAGCCAATGCATGGCAGAGGTTTATCAATGTTACAATACCAAGTATTTCTCCGATTATTTTCTATAACATTTTGACAGCTTTGATTACAAATCTACAGGTCATCACACCGGCATTGGCGCTTACAAATGGTGGACCACAGAACGGTTCTATGTTCATGTCTTATGTGATCTATATGTATGCATTTAAGAAAAATAAGATGGGATACGCAGCAGCATATGCATCGATATTCTTTGTATTTGTAGGTATCTTCACGATTATATTATTCAAGACACAGAAATCCAATTTGTTCGGAGAGGAGGATGATTAGAATGAGTGGAAAGTCAATGCAAAGCAGAAAGAAGAAAGAAAAGAGAATTAATCTGATAGTCCTAATCGTTGTAATTATCATTTCGGTGGCGGTACTTTTGCCAATCTGGTGGATCTTCAGATCCTCTCTCATGAGCAATTCGACACTCTATGCATATCCACCGTCCTTTATTCCGCATGAATGGCTGTGGGTCAATTATAAGACTGCTTTAAAGAGCTTCCTCTACTGGAAATACTTTAAAAATACATTTACCATTATTATTCCATCAGTTACAGCAGGTACGCTGACGGCAATCCTCTGTGGTTATGCATTTGCCAGACTACGTTTTCGCGGTAAAAAGCTGATTTTCAATCTATGTGTCGGTACGATTCTGCTCCCAGGTATGGTAACGCTGATTCCGTTATATATTTTCTGGACAAAAGGACTTAGTCTTGGTGGTACATACTGGCCGTTGATTCTTCCATATTTTACAGGAGGCGGATTCTTTAATATCTTTCTGATACGTCAGTTTTTGATGACGATTCCGAAAGAATTAGATGAAGCAGCAGCCATTGATGGAGCTTCCCGTATGAGGACTCTCTGGACAATTCTTGTTCCTGCAATCAAGCCAGCCATAGTTGTAGTGGCTATGATGCTATTTATTCAGATTTGGAATGATTTGTTGCAACAAATGATATATATTAATGATATGGATAAAACAACGTTTGCCATCGGGTTGACAAACTTCACAGGCTCCTTTGGTACAAAGTGGAATCTTGCTATGGCAGCAACCTGTATGACCATCGCCCCAGGTATCATTATCTATATCTTCGGACAAAAAAGCTTTGTAGAAGGTATTGTCATGACAGGTATGAAAAATTAGTCAGGAAGGTTTGTTCAGAAAGTATGGATTATAGTAAAAAAACAAAAATTATCGTAGATAAGAGTTTTGTAAAAAGCAAGATGGATGACAGTATCGAACTTGTGGCATGCGGCAGTTCCTTTGAGAAGATGCCAACTTTCCCTGAATGGGAGGCTACAGTATTGGATGAAGCATATGATTATGTGGATTACATCTCGATGCATCAGTATTATGGGAATCTGGAGAATGATACAGCTGATTATTTTGCACTGACACAGGATATGAAGGACGTGAATACCATCAGCGCAGAGCATGTAACCCCCATCCATAAAAAAGAGTATGAGTTTGAAGATGGAGTCTTTAAGGCAAATTTAAAGAAGTGCTCCTGAAATGTGATACGGTTTAAAAAGAACAAACAGAACAGAGAATAAGAAGAATATACATTTCAAGGAGTATGCTAATCTGCAGAAGTGTTAGGATCTTCTTCTTCAGTATTTTCTGTATTTGTATCAATATCTACAGCGGTGGTATCTACAACATCTTCAGCTTGATCCGCATTTTCAGCTGCTTCCAGATCTGCAATCTCATCAGCCTCATAGTACTCCTTGCGGATCAGTCCTTTGATGGACAAACCAACGATGACAAGACCGGCAATTCCGAGCAGTGCAGCAGCGACACCCATCCAAATCTTTTCGGTTCCGGCAGACGCAGCCTGTACACTTGGAATCAGCTGATATGCAATGTAAACGACATAGCCTGCTACCAGAATTCTGATATATAGATTCATTTTAGTCACATAACGGTTCTTTTTATTCTTCTTCATGACATTCCTCCATGGTAATTGTTCATTCTTGATGTCTCAATCATCATTGTAGCAAAACAACAGATAATAAGCAAACAAAACTATATGGATCATTTTGAGTCTTTATAAGATTCCTCTGCAGGATAGCCACCAACGAGCTTCTGGATGCTGCGGGGAAGGGCATCCCTGGAGTTTTTCCAGTCAGCTTCCTTGTTACGGTAATCAAATTTATCGATGAACCAGGAGATATCCTCCTCGATGCGCTTCATGTTCTGTTCTGTCTGTTCAAACAGCAGAGGGTAGAGATCTGCCTTTTGCTTTTCATTTAGGCTTCTTTCACCATCATTCATCAGATCCTTAAAATGATGCAGGCAAAAGCCCTTGCTGTTTCGAATCATATCTTTAAAGTCAGGATGATTCTTATACATATAGAAGAATGTATCTAAATAACGAGCATAGGTTTCCTTATAATAATTACATACATAGCATGTCTGTTCCTTCTCTTCTAAAAAAGAAGAGAGGGAATTGTTGTTTTCAGAGGACTTGTTTCTTCCGAAGAGACCGCGTCCGCCTAAGGGGGTAGCTTTATAGGATTTCAGGTGAGAAGACAGTTCTTTGTTCATTTTAATAATATGTGTTTTCAGCATTAGCGCATTTCCGAGGGAATTGCCGTAATCGTACATCATCTGAAAATGATGACGACAGAAGCCGAGCTGATCGGTAGATTCCCGAATATCACTTTCCATATAAGCACTGCCCAATATAAAATCAATGGCATCCTGCTCTAACTTTCGTTCAACAAAGCAGAAGGGGCACTCGTCATTTGCCATAAATGCATCGGTTAACGGGATGGTGTATATTTTTTCTTTCATGTTGGTCATCCTTTCAGAAATCCCTTAAAGATTCAATGGTTCTTAGTAGATTTTAACATAAAACGAACAGATTGAGAATGAACATCTTTCTGTCTCTCTCTTTAGCTTTAGTTCCACTGCTTATTTAGATTTTTTAAGGTCAATATAAAAGTTCTATATACTTTGACCCCAAAATCATAATATAATGATAAATAAATAGTTATAGATGAGGGAAAAGGAGAACTCTATTGAAAATTTATGTAGATGCAGATGCTTGTCCGGTAACTAGGATCGTAGAGCGAGTGGCAAGAAAGCATGAACTGCCGGTAACACTTATGTGTGATACAAATCATATGCTGTCTTCAGATTATAGTGAGGTCAAGGTCATCAGTGCCGGAGCAGATGCAGTAGATTTCGCATTGACGAACATATGCCAAAAAGGAGATATCGTAGTCAGTCAAGATTATGGGGTGGCAGCGATGGTTTTGGGTAAGGGTG
This sequence comes from uncultured Lachnospiraceae bacterium, assembly GCA_964483545.1. Taxonomy (GTDB): domain Bacteria; phylum Bacillota; class Clostridia; order Lachnospirales; family Lachnospiraceae; genus JAAYYM01. The sequence goes on along the minus strand of CAZACC010000040.1, from coordinate 6,235 downwards.
CCTATGCCATCCACCAGTCTGGCAGATGGTACACAAATGACAATATCGATCAGTTGTTGATGGAACGTGACATTTGCAAGAAAATCCGAAGATCAAACAGCAGAAGTCATGTGAAGGGACCATCAAAAAGAACCGCCGATGATGATAGACGGTTCGAGGAATCTTTTGAGAAGCTGATTCAAAAATATCTATAATGTTGTATTGTATATATCCCGACAGGATCCGCGTTTGATCAGTGAGCAAGGCAGCATCATCTGCATTGGAATATGGTATTGTCGATAAAGTGACAAGGATGTCATGATAAAATTTGCGGCATACTCCCCCATCAGCTCGGTTGGTGCATTGACGGTAGTCAGAGGCGGATTGGTGTAGGCGGAGGCATTGATATTATCAAAGCCAATGATAGAAATATCATTCGGGACATGCAGTCCTCTTTCATTCAGGGCGCGGATTGCACCAAGAGCAATGGCATCACTTGCAGTGAAGATGGCTGTCGGCAGATCTTCTTGTTGTAAAAGTTCAGACATCATCTGATATCCGGATTCAATGGAATAGGAAGCTTCAAAAACATAGGGTTCATAACAGAGTCCCTTTTCTTTACAGTAGGCCTCAAAAACGGATTTACGCTGTTCAAAATAGACGGTGTTTTCTGAAATATATTCTTTGCCACCCAAATAGCCGACTTTTTTATGACCAAGTGAGATTAGGTAATCCAGTGCATCCGTTGTGGCATGCAGAAAATCTAAGGTCATACAGTTGTGCAAAATACGTGTTGTATGCATATCTACCAGTATAAAGTTAGGGCAAATGCGAGAAAAGGTCTCAATTTCATTTTCTGCAAACTTACCGATACAGATTAGACCGTTTACTCCCTTTAAAGCAGAGTAATCTGCATCTCCTCGAAATGCACGGACGACATTAATACTATGCTCAGAACAGTACTTCTCAGCTCCAAGTCGGATTGATAGATAGTAGGGATCCTCCAATTCCTGCCGGATAGAATACCATTGCAGGATGCCGATTGTGAGTGTGCTTTTAACCTGTTTACCAGTACTTTTCTTGATATAATTCATTTCCTGTGCAATAGCCAGAACTCTTTGTCTAGTTGGTTCGGAGACGTTTAATGTGATATCATGATTCAGAATCCTAGAGACTGCACCGGGAGAAACACTGGCAGCTTTGGCTACTTCTCTAATGGTAGGCATACGAGTCCTCCTTTTAGTAAACAATAGGAAAGGTTTTACTAGGCAATCAGACTTAAAACGATTGACTTAGAATCGTGTAAATGATAGTCTGAATATAGTAAAGTGTAGTAATGTTTAGTAAACATATCATAAACAAGTTCGCTTGTCAATATCAGGAGGTTCGTCATGAAAAATACAAAACAATTAATCGCAGAGTTTGACCGGCAGGAGTATGATAATCTACTGCTGGATATTTATGTAGATCCTAAGGTACTAAACGATCAGAGGGCACGATATATCAAGGCAATCAAGGAATTTGAGACATTGTATGGAGAGAGCAGTGTGGATATATACAGTGCACCAGGCAGGACAGAGGTAGGTGGCAATCATACAGATCACCAGCATGGTGAGGTTCTGGCGGCAGCAGTTAATCTTGACATTATAGCAGTAGTTGGCAAGAATGCTGAGGATAAGATCAAGATTGTATCAGATGACATTGATATTCCTGCAATTGCAGTCGGAGATTATCGAAAACGCGTGGAAGAAGCCAATACAAGTATTACTTTGGTCAGGGGTGTATGTAATTGCCTTGAGGAAAGAGGGTATCTGGTTGAAGGGATGAATATATTTATGACAAGTGATGTGCTAGGTGGCTCCGGATTATCATCATCGGCTGCTTTTGAGGTGGTACTTGGTACAGCAATTTCTGGGATGTACAATCAGATGCAGATCAGCCCGATTTTAATCGCACAGGCTGGTCAGTATGCAGAGAACAAATATTTTGATAAGATGAGTGGATTAATGGATCAGATGGCATCTTCAGTCGGCAGTCTGGTGCATATCGACTTTACAGACAATGAAAATCCAAAGATTGATAAATTAGCACTTGATTTTGAGCAGTTTGACCATAGCCTATGTATTGTAGATACCAAAGGTTCCCATGCGGATCTATCAGGAGAGTATTCAGCGATTCCGATTGATATGAAAAAGGTAGCAGCATACTTTGAAAAAGAATATTTGACACAGGTTAGTGAGATGGATTTTTATAAAGAAATACCGAAGATTAGGCAAGTAGTCGGTGACAGATGTATACTACGTGCCATTCATTTTTATGATGATAACAGACGTGTTCGAGAAGAAGTTGAGGCACTGCGTAGCAATCAGTTTGCAAAGTTTAAAGAACTAATCAGACAATCAGGCAACAGCTCTTATAAGTATTTGCAGAATGTATATGCCAATATGGATTTTGAAAATCAGAGTATCCCAGTGGCGCTGGCACTCAGTGAGAAGGAGCTTGGAAGCAACGGTGTCTGTCGTGTACACGGAGGGGGTTTTGCAGGAACGATACAGGTATTTATCAAAAATGATGCTGTGGACGCATACAAAGCAACAATGGAATATTACTTTGGAAAAGGCAGCTGTCATGTACTAAAGATTCGCAAATATGGTGGTATCAGAGTGATTGGCGGTTGAGAGGAGGAATGATGGAAATGATTAATCAATCAATAGTAGCATTAGCAGCATATGGACTACACTGCGGCTTGATTCAAGAGGAAGACAGGATTTATACGATCAATCTGCTCTTAGATTTGCTGCGTCTGGATGATTACGAGGAATCTTCAGATATACCGCAATCAGAGAAATTGTCTTTGGAAATGATTTTAAGCGATATCTGTGATTATGCATATGAACAGGGCATCATTGAGGATAATGGTGTGGTTTACAGAGATTTGTTTGATACAAGGATTATGAACTGCCTCGTGCCAAATCCGAGTGAAGTCATTCATACCTTTCGGAAAAAATATGAGAATAGCCCCAAGGAAGCGACGGACTACTATTATAAACTGTCTCAGGACTCCGACTATATTAGACGCTACCGTATAGAAAAGGATATCAAATGGGTTGCCGAGACCGAGTATGGTTCGATTGATATCACCATCAATCTTTCCAAGCCAGAAAAGGATCCAAAAGCCATTGCGGCAGCAGGCAGAGCAAAGCAGTCAGGGTATCCGAAATGTTTACTCTGTATTGAAAATGAAGGCTATGCAGGGCGAATGAATCATCCAGCCAGAGAAAATCATCGTATCATACCGATTACAATCTGTGGACAGCCGTGGGGCTTTCAATATTCTCCTTATGTGTATTATAATGAGCATTGTATCGTGTTAAATAAAGAACATGTACCGATGACAATTGATAGGTCGGTATTTGAGAAATTTTTTGATTTTCTTCGTCAATTTCCTCATTACATGATCTGCTCTAACGCAGATTTGCCGATTGTGGGAGGCTCTATCCTCAGTCATGAACACTTTCAGGGTGGGTGCTATGAGATGCCGATGGCAAGGGCAGAGATTGAAAAGAAGATATCAATATCAGGTTATGAAGACATCGAGGCAGGCATCTTAAAATGGCCTATGTCCGTGATTCGCATCAAGGGTAGAGACCAGAGTCGTCTGGTTCATCTGGCTTCCCATATACTGAGTACATGGCGAGAGTATACAGATAAAGAGGCATTTATCTATGCTTATACAGGTGACGTCAGACATAATACGATTACTCCGATTGCAAGACGGCGTGGTGAGGACTATGAGCTAGATCTAGTACTGCGCAATAATATTACGACAGAAGACAGACCATTGGGCGTTTATCATCCGAGAAATGAGTACCATCATATCAAGAAAGAAAATATTGGTGCAATCGAGGTAATGGGTCTGGCGATTCTGCCATCCAGACTACGTGATGAACTCGCACTGTTGGCAGAGTATATCCTGGAGAAAAAAGATATCCGCTCCAATGAAATGCTGGAAAAGCATGCTGACTGGGTAGATGCATTTTTGCCTGACTATCATGATATCAATCAGGACAATATTATGGAGATCCTGAAGCATGAAACAGGAAAGGTATTTGTTGGTGTATTAGAAGATGCAGGAGTCTTCAAATGTACCCCAGATGGAAGAAGTTATTTTGATCGGTTTGTTTCTATCTTGTAAAAATAATTTAATCTTATCAATAAAACATGCCATCGCAGTAAACGATATATTGCGGTGGCTGATTTTTATTGATACAATCAAGGGAGAGTTCTCACGAAGTGAGATACCCTTGATAATACAATCAAGGGAGAGTTCTCACGAAGTGAGATACCCTTGATAATACAATCAAGGGAGAGAGGCTAACGAATGCAGAATAAAACTCGGTTGATTTTCATAATCCTGCTTTTCACATCCATTCTGACAGGGTGTGTCTCTTCAGGTACGCTGGAATCTGACATTCAGTCTCCTATTTTAGAGCAGGCAGAAGAGCTTCAGCTGGAGTCTGTATCAGACCAGGTTAACGAAAAACAGTTAACAGCAGAGATGAAGCGAGTAGGTGTTGCCATGCCGACCAGTTCTTCAGAGCGCTGGCTGGATGACGGTGCGAATATGAAAGCAAAACTAGAGGTGCTTGGTTATGAGGTAGATCTGCAGTATGCAGAGGATGATATCGAGACTCAGATTGAGCAAATCAATAATATGATTGAAAATGATGCAGATTGTCTTGTGATCGCATCAATTGATTCAGAAGCACTGATAGATGTACTCGATCAGGCAAAGGGAGAAGGAATCCCTGTTATTGCTTATGATCGTCTTCTGATGGGAACGGATGCGATTTCATATTATGCTTCTTTTGATAATGAAGCGATTGGGATACTAATCGGAAGGTATGTGGAAGAGGAAAAGAATCTTAAAAAGGCATCTAGAGACGGAGACAGTTATAGTATTGAGTTTTTTATGGGTTCTCCAGATGATAATAATGCTCTTTACTTATATAATGGAATCATGGAGATTTTGCAGCCATATCTGGAGGACGGTACACTGATTTGCAGATCAGGTCTGACTTCTTTTGAGGATACCTGCATCCTGCGTTGGTCTCAGGAAACTGCAAAGGAGCGGTGCACTGCATATCTGGATGAGTACTATACGGAGGATCAACTAGACATTGCATGTTCTGCATTTGACGGATTTGCATATGGAATCAAAACAGCATTATTATCCCATGACTATGAGCCGGGCAGGGAGTGGCCACTGATTACGGGGCAGGATGCAGAGAGACTGGCCGTCAAGAATATTATGAATGGTTCCCAGGCGATGACCATCTATAAGGATACCCGTGTCCTGTCATCGAAATGCGTGACGATGGTGCAGGCTGTATTGGAGGGAGCGATTCCTGAAATTAATGATACACATAAATATAGTAATGGAAAAATGTTTGTTCCCTCGTTTTTATGTACATCCATTACCGTAGATGTGGATAACTATGAAAAAATATTGATAGATGGTGGATATTATACAAAAGTACAATTGATGAAATAATATGGTTTCTTGATGGAGGTATCAAGATGAGTCTTTACAGTGTCATACTGGTTGACGATGAAGAAGAGGTGCGTGAAGCAATTATCAGAAGAGTAGACTGGGCGTCAGTCGGCTTTCAGATTGTTGATTATGCAGAAAACGGAGAAGAAGCCCTGGAAAAGGTAGAGAAGCTCTGTCCTGATGTCGTGATCACGGATATCCAGATGCCCTTTATGGATGGCTTGACCTTCTGTAAGAAGTTGAAAGAAAGAATCTCTGGAACCAAGATCGTGATTTTCTCCGGATATGATGAATTTGAGTATGCAAAAGAAGCCATCAAACTCGAAGCTGAGGAATATATCTTGAAGCCGATTGATGCATCTGAGCTGAAGAAGGTCTTTGCTCGCATCAAGGAACGTCTAGATGAGGAGCTTGACCAGAAAAGAAATGTAGAGCGTTTGGAAAAGTATTATTTGGAAAGCGTACCACTCTTGAAAGAGCAGTTCATAATGGGGCTTTTAGAAGGCAGGCTGACAGACGTGCAGCAGATCAAGGATTATGAACTCTCATATGGAATGCAGCTAGATGCCCCCTACTATACAGTAAGTGTATTCCGTCAGGATTCTGTCAAAGAAACAGGCGTCAGCCCACTGGATATCAATCTCCTGATGGTGTCTATGAAACAGATCATAGAAGAACAGTTTGAAAAAGAATTTGACACAA
>CAZACC010000039.1:7859-18589 GCA_964483545.1 uncultured Lachnospiraceae bacterium | reverse complement strand
CAGAAGCAGAGCGCTGTGGTATGTACTATGTAAATGAAAGATGGCTTGGCGGTATGTTAACAAACTTCAAGACCATTCAGTCAAGAATCGCTCGTCTTAAGACAATCGTAAGAATGTCAGAGGACGGAACTTTTGATGTACTGCCAAAGAAGGAAGTACTCGCACTCAAACAAGAGTGGGAGAAGCTCGAGAAGAACCTTGGCGGTATTAAGGATATGAAGAGAATCCCAGATGCAATCTTCGTAGTAGATCCGAAGAAGGAAAGAATCTGTATTCAGGAAGCACATACATTAGGTATTCCTCTGATTGGTATCGCAGACACGAACTGTGATCCTGAGGAGCTGGATTTCGTAATCCCTGGCAACGATGATGCAATCAGAGCTGTTAAACTGATCGTAGCGAAGATGGCTGATGCAGTCATTGAAGCAAAGCAGGGTGAGACAGCAGATGAATACGATGGATCAGAAGCAGCTGAGGAAGCGACTGAGGCATAAGAATGTAGGACTTCAATAAGTTTGATATATGATTACAGGAGGAATTAAAATGGCAATTACAGCAGCTATGGTAAAAGAATTAAGAGAAATGACTGGCGCAGGAATGATGGACTGTAAGAAAGCTCTTACAGAGACTGATGGAGATATGGAAGCAGCAGTAGAAGTGCTAAGAAAAAGCGGAGCTGCAAAAATGGAAAAGAAATCCAGCAGAATCGCAGCAGAGGGTATCGCACGCATTGCAGGCAATGCAACAGAAGCAGTTGTAGTGGAAGTAAATTCAGAAACTGACTTTGTTGCAAAAAATGAAGTATTTCAGGAATTTGTACAGACCGTTGCAGATACAGCACTTGCTTCTGGCTTAGAAGGCGGAGCAAATGGTGAAGACATTGAAGCAGTCATTGATATGAACGGTTTAAAGGAATTAATCATTGAAAAAACAGCTACAATTGGTGAGAAATTATCAATACGAAGATTTGCAAGAGTAAAAGGAGATTGCCTTGCTTCTTACCTTCATGCAGGTGGAAAAATTGGCGTGATCGTAGCAGCAACTGGTGTTTCTGACAATGCTGTAAAAGAAGCTTTGACAAATGTAGCTATGCAGGTCGCAGCTATGAATCCACAGTATGTCAGCAGAGCTGATATATCCGCTGATGAGATGGTTAAATTAAAAGAAATTATCATTGACAGTGCTCTGAATGATCCAGTATCTCTTCCGAAACCTATTTTAAATGCGTTGATTGAGAAGGCAGTAAGCGAGAAATTATGGAGTGATGAGGATATTGCAATCTATAACGAGAAGAAGAGCAACATGAATTTCCTTTTCAACTTTTTATCGGAAGCAGCAAAGGTCACACTTGCCAGCTTAGCTATGGATGCAAAAGATAATTATGTAAATGACAAAATTTTTGCAGGCTTGGTAGACGGACGTATTTCTAAGCATGTTAAAGAAATCAGCCTTTTAGAGCAGGCATATGTAAAAGCAGAAGACGGAAAGCAGTCAGTCGGCAAGTACCTCGAATCCGTAAACAAAAATATAGTAGTAACCAAATTCATACGTTTTGAGGTTGGTGAAGGAATTGAGAAAAAGCAGGAAGACTTTGCTGCAGAAGTTGCGGCTCAGATCGGTCAATAGTTTTAAGCATGTTCCAAACATTTCATTAAACTTTTAATCCGCAAGATACCCAATGGTGTCCTCTCAAAGAATAACATTCATCATAAGCTGATTAGGAGATAAAATGGCAAGGAAAAAGCTTTATGCAGTCAGAAAAGGAAGAATCACAGGTGTCTTTGATACGTGGGAAGCATGCAAGGAAGCAGTAGAGGGCTATCCTGGTGCGCAATACAAGAGCTTTTCGACAAAAATGGAAGCTGAAGGATATGCTGCAGGCACAGAGGAAATCAAACCAGCACCCGGTCAGGTCATAGCATATGTGGATGGTAGCTTTGACGCAAAGAAATCAGTCTATTCATTTGGATGTGTACTCTTAACTCCGGAGGGCGAGACTGTCCGTGAATTTGGTAACGGCAATCATCCGGAATCGGCGGCATTGCGCAATGTAACGGGCGAGATGCTTGGTTCCATGTATGCGGTCAAATGGTGTGAGGTCAATGGATACGATGCAGTTGAGATTTGTTATGACTATACTGGAATAGAGATGTGGGCAACCGGAGCATGGAAGGCGAAGAAGGATCTGACACAGAAATATGCGGCGTTCATGAAGGAACATCAAAAGAAGATGAAGATTACATTTCGAAAAATCGCTGCTCATACAGGAAATCAATATAATGAAGAAGCAGATCAGCTTGCAAAGAAAGCCCTGACAGAGGGAAATGGCATTCCGAAAATGAAGTCATAACCCACTCAAAAACTTCCTAGCCACTTGGCCAAGGAAGTTTTTTTGCGAGTGCGCATGGTGGCGCACGTTTTGGATATGGAAGCTTCTAAAAAGCTAGTTCCTCTTCAAGTTTCTTTGTTATGTTGGAAATATAATGCAATCATAAAACAAATCTGCTATAATGTGAATCACCGATGCATCAAAGGAATAGGGAGATATGCGAAATGGCGGTCAAGAATCAAGTGCTGGAATTATTTGAATCAAATAAAGGGATTTATTTTTCTGGTGAGGAACTTGCACAAAAGCTGTCTGTATCTAGGACGGCTGTATGGAAGGCGGTCAAGGTGCTGCGGGCAGACGGATATTCCATAGATGCAGTTCCGAACAAGGGTTATTGCCTGTCAGAAAAGACCGATATCCCGTCACCGCAGGGTATCCAAAAATATCTGTTGCCTGTATGTAAAGCTGTCAATGTGCAGGTAATGCCTGTTGTGAGTTCGACCATGACAGTGGTGCGGGAAAAGGCGGCAGCAGGAGTACCAGAGGGCTACATCGTCCTAGCAAATGAACAGACTGAGGGAAGAGGCAGAAGAGGACGCAGCTTTGAGTCACCAGGCGGCTCTGGCATCTATATGAGTCTGCTGTTAAGACCAGTTCATTATACATCCGAGCAGGCAGTCAGAATTACTACAATTGCGGCTGTCGCTATGTGTGAGGCTATTGAGGAAGTAATAGACAAGACAGCACAGATTAAATGGGTCAATGATATCTTTATACAGGATAAAAAGGTATGTGGCATCTTGACAGAAGCTTCCATAGATATGGAAAGCGGCTTGCTAAAATATGCGATCATGGGGATCGGCATCAACGTATATCCTCCACAGGGAGGTTTTCCAGAAGACCTCAAACAGATTGCAGGTGCATTATCTGATACTCCGCAAAGCGATCTTAAGAATCGTCTTGCTGCAGGGTTCATCAATCATTTTATGACATATTATTCGGCATTGGACAGGGTCAACTATACAGAGGCATACAGGAAGAGAAGCATGGCAACGGGCCGGCAGGTTCAGGTACTGTCTGGAACACAGACTAGAAAGGCACTGGTACTTGGAATTGATGATGACTGTCAGCTGTTAGTGAGATATGAAGACGGAACAGAAGCAACGCTGTCCTCAGGTGAGATTAGTATTAAACTGTGAGAAATTTGATTCATACTTGTAAATCATATTTTTACAAATATTTGTTCAAATATTTGTAAAAATTGTAAAAAACATTTACAAGGGTTTCTAATTCATGTATAATAATGAGAATGAATTCATCATGAAAGGATGAGCATATTATGACAATTAAACAAGCAAATGAGGGTGATAAACTGACCTTGATTTTAGAGGGACGACTGGACACAACGACGACTCCACAGTTAGAGGAAAAGTTAAAAGGTGCTTTGAATGGAGTAAAGACACTGGTATTCGACTTTGATCGTCTGGAGTATTTATCATCAGCAGGGTTACGCGTACTGCTTTCTACCCAGAAACAGATGAACCAACAGGGCTCCATGATCATTACCAATGTGAATGATACCATTATGGAAGTGTTTGAGGTCACAGGCTTTGTCGATATTTTAACAATCCAATAAATCCAATAGTGAGCAGTATTGAGGAGCAACTCTATGCAGTCAATTGTAGTATCAGCCAAAATCGAGGAAATGAATAAGGTGACGGAATTTGTATCTGAAATTCTGGAAGAGCATCATTGCTCCATGAAGGCAAGGGTACAGATTGAAGTGGGCATTGATGAAATTATGTCTAACATTATTCGGTATGCATATGAGGGAAAAACAGGGGATATTTTGGTGGAGTGTGATATCCGAGACAGAGTAGCATACATATGCTTTATTGATTCAGGCAGACCATATAATCCATTAACCAAGGAAGATCCGGACGTAACCTTATCCGTAAATGAACGGGAGATTGGTGGCCTGGGTATTTTTATGGTCAAAAAAAGTATGGATGATCTGAGGTATGAGTATAGAGGTCAGCACAATCAGCTGACGATGATGAAACGGATCATATAGGAGTTGAAGAGAATGAAAGAAAATGAAGGAGCCAAGAGAATCCTAATCTATGTCGGGATTACTTTTCTGTTTACGTATCTTGTAGAGATTTTTGTACTGCGTCATCTGATTGGATCAGATGATGTTGCACAGAACGCTATTGCGCAGGCTGTAACAATAGGAGTTATGCTGATTCCTGCATTGAGCGTGGTCATCACAAGACTGGTGACGCATGAAGGGTTTGCAGATGCCTGGGTTACTCCGCATCTTAAGGGAAACATCAAGTATTATCTGATTGCATGGTTTGGACCAGCAGTTATGACAGTCATAGGGGCTGTCATTTACTTCCTGATTTTCCCGGGGGAGTATGATTCACAGATGAACAATGCGATTAAAATCTATGCGGATCAGGGTATGCAGTTTACCACACAGCAGCTGAGAATCTCGACGATTAGTCAGCTTGTTACGGCAGTTGTGATTGCCCCGGTTTTGAACTTCATTACTTGTTTTGGAGAGGAATGGGGCTGGCGAGGTTACTTGGTGCCGAAATTATCAGAGAGAATGTCTTTTGCACCAATGGCTCTGATATCTGGGCTGATCTGGGGACTGTGGCACGCTCCATTGATTGCAATGGGGCACAATTACGGAACAGATTATTCTGGTGCGCCTTATCTTGGAATCCTCAGTATGTGCCTTTTCTGTATTGTGATCGGCACTATTTTTTCTTATTTGTGTCTAAAGACAAAGAGCTGCATCCCTGGAGTCATTGGACATGGAGCGCTAAACGGGTTTGCACAGGCGGGAATTATCTTTTCAAAAGACGGTGGCAATCCATTTATCGGACCGTCACCAACAGGTATTGTAGGTGGTATTGGGTTTATCATGGCAGCGTGTTTCATAATGTTCTTAGTATCTAAGAATAATGGTTTTCATAATTCATAAGTTGTGATACAATCAATAATAGTATCAAGAAAAGAAGGCGATAGATGATGGACGGGCGTGAAAGTACGCAGTCTGCTGCTCGAGGCGTCAGAGTAAGACGGATCAAACGGATGATTATCGCTGTTGTGGTTATTCTGATTGTATTACCAATGATTTTATGTGTATTCTTGCTGTACAGGGTTCATGTGCTGGAACAGCAGGTACAGGAATTATATGAGACAAGGGCAGCTGAAACACTGATGGCAGTCGAGCTTGAAGAAAAGACGGCTTCTAGGGAGATGACTGTAGCGGATGATACTGAGTCAGAGATACAGGAGCCGAAGCAGGAAGAGCAAATCATAGTCGATGAACTGCAGCAGGAGAAGTGGCCATGCAAGGTTTATCTGACATTTGATGATGGACCAAGCTATTACACGGATGATATTTTGGATATTTTGAAAAGGTATGGTGTTAAGGCCAACTTTTTTGTCATTGGAACAGAAGATCCAGAGCTGAGAAAAATATATCGACGTATTATAGATGAGGGTCACGTATTGGGAATGCACTCTTATTCCCACAAATATCAGGATATTTATGCATCTGTAGATGCATTTGCTACAGATTTGAGCAGACTGGAAACACTTCTGTATGATGAAACGGGCGTAATACCAAAGCTGTATCGTTTTCCAGGTGGAAGCAGCAATACCGTTTCACCTGTCAGTATGGGCTATTTTATAGACTATCTGACTGCAAAGGGAATCACTTATTATGACTGGAACATCTCGTCTGGTGATGCATCGACACGTCTGCTTCCCAAGGATGATATCGTGAGAAACTCTCTTTACCGAATGGATGAAAACGAGGAAACGATGATTCTGCTGCATGATATCGGAGACAAGTCTACTACGGTGGAGGCGTTGCCAGAGATCATTGAAGCACTGCAGGAGCAGGGGCTGCCAATCACAACAATCGATGATACGACAATTCCGATTCAGCATATCTTGGAATAAAGTTAAAAATAATATTACAATATACAATTAACGGAGGAAAAAAAGATGAGTTTTTTTAAGGATTTCAAAGAAGATTTATCACAGGCAGTCAATGAACTGATGCCGGAAGAAGCTGCAGCAAGTATACCTGAGGATATCCAGATGGTGGATACACTGACAGTGGACACTCTGACAGATGATGAGGACGATAATGAGCCAAGTATTGAGGAAATGCTGAGCAATATTGAGAATATCAATATTGAGAAGGATGAAGCAGCAGAGCGTAATCAGCTATCTTTTGATCCTGTTCCAGAGCTGGCAGCAGAACCTGCGGCAGAGCCAGAAGAATACATACCAGAGCCTGTTTTTGAACCTGTTCTTGAAGAAATCCCAGAGGTTCAGGAAGAAACCCCAGAAGTTCAGGAAGAAATCATCGAGGAAACAGTCGAGGAAATAAAGGAAGAAATACCAGTCGTACTGGTAGCAGAGCCAGTTATAGAGCAGGAGGTAGCACAGGTGATGGAAGAGGAAAAGGCAGTATTGGAAGACGAGGACAGAGCATCAGATGAAACAGGTCTGATTACTGCAGGTATGGTTATCAAGGGAGATATTACTACAATAGGTTCTCTGGAGATTGTAGGTTCTATTGAAGGTGATGTGGATGTAAAGGGCAAACTGGAGATCACAGGATCCATTAAAGGGAATTCTAAAGCAGCAGATGTATATGCAGACACAGCAAAGATTGTTGGTGAGATCGTGAGTACAGGTCCAGTCAAGATCGGTCAGAACTCAGTCGTAAAGGGCAATATAACAGCAAAGTCAGCAGTACTTGCAGGTGCTGTCAAAGGTGATATCGATGTACAGGGTCCTGTTGTTTTAGATACAACAGCAATTATCATGGGCAATATCAAGTCCAAATCTATTCAGATTAATAATGGCGCAGTGATCGAAGGTATGTGCTCACAGTCCTATGCAGAGATGAGTCCTACCAATTTCTTTGAAGAGGATATCAAGGCAACATCAAAAGCAAAAAAATAGACAGGAAGATGTTGATATGAAAAGAGTATTATTAAAATTAAGCGGTGAAGCACTGGCTGGAGATAAGAAGACTGGATTCGACGAACCGACAGTACGTGAAGTGGCGCTGCAGGTAAAGGAACTGATTGATGACGGGATACAAGTAGGGATTGTGATTGGCGGCGGCAACTTCTGGAGAGGCAGAACCAGTGAGAATATTGATCGGACCAAGGCAGATCAGATCGGTATGTTGGCAACTATCATGAATTGTATTTATGTATCCGAGATTTTTCGCTCAGTCGGGATGATGACTTCTGTATTGACACCGTTTGAATGTGGTTCTTTTACGAAGCTTTTTTCAAAGGATAGGGCGAATAAGTATTTTGCAAAGGGACTTGTTGTTTTTTTCGCAGGAGGAACAGGACACCCGTATTTTTCTACAGATACTGGAGTTGTGTTGAGAGCCATTGAAGTAGATGCGGAGGCGATTCTGCTGGCAAAGGCGGTAGACGGGGTCTATGATTCAGATCCGCGTTCCAACCCAGATGCACAGAAATATGATGAGATTTCTATCAATGAAGTGATAGAAAAGAAGCTGCAGGTTGTCGATTTGACAGCATCCATTCTGGCAATGGAAAACAAAATGCCGATGCTGGTATTCGGACTGAATGAGAAGAACAGTATAGTTAACACCATAAAGGGTAGTTTTCATGGCACAAGAGTAACTGTGTAGGAGGTAGAAATCATGAATGAAAAAATACAGGTATATGAATCAAAAATGCAGAAAGCGTATGACAATCTAATCGCTGAGTTTGCAACGATCCGTGCAGGAAGAGCCAATCCGCATGTTCTGGACAGAATCCGAGTGGATTATTATGGTACTCCTACACCAATTCAGCAGGTAAGCAACGTATCTGTACCAGAGCCGCGTTTGATTCAGATCGCTCCGTGGGAAAAAAATCTGCTGAAGGAAATAGAAAGAGCGATTTTAACATCGGATATTGGTATTAATCCTACGAATGACGGACAGACCATTCGTCTGGTATTTCCAGAACTGACAGAGGAACGCAGAAAAGATTTGGTCAAGGATGTCAAGAAGAAGGGTGAAGCAAACAAGATTGCTGTGAGAAATGCAAGACGTGACGGTAATGAAGCTTTCAAGAAGATGTCTAAGGAAGATGTGTCGGAGGATGAGATCAAGGATTTGGAGGATCAGCTTCAAAAGCTTACAGATCGGTTTATAAAGGAAATAGATAAACTGGTGGATGAGAAATCAGAGGATATCCTAAAGGTTTGATGAACAAATATAAAGTGAATATAGGGGGACATGACATTATCCAAGGTCGTGTCCTCTCATTTTTTAAGGGGGCTGAAAATATGAATGTTCCTAATCATATTGCCATCATTCTGGACGGAAACGGTAGGTGGGCAAAGAGTAAGGGAATGCCAAGAAATTACGGACATGCTCAGGGCAGTAAAAATGTAGAAGTCATCTGTGAAGAAGCATATAAGATGGGTGTGAATTATCTGACAGTCTATGCATTTTCTACAGAGAACTGGACACGTCCTAAGGATGAGGTTGACGCATTGATGAAGTTGCTGCGTAATTATATGAAAACTTGTCTGAAAACCTCTGCGAAAAACCGAATGTGTGTTAAGGTATTGGGGGATAAAAGTGGTCTGGATGAGGATATTCGCCTACGAATTGCAGAGCTGGAGGAGGCAACCAAGGATCATGACGGACTGCATTTTCAGATTGCATTGAATTACGGAAGTAAGGATGAACTGATGCGTGCCATGAATCATCTGATTGCAGATCGCGAGTCAGGGATAATAGAGAAGACACCAGTGACCGAGGCAGTGTTTGAGCAATATCTGGATACATTCGGACTGCCGGATCCTGATCTGCTGATCCGGACGAGTGGAGAACAGAGAATATCAAATTTCCTGCTATGGCAGCTTGCTTATGCAGAGTTTTACTTTACAGATGTACATTGGCCAGATTTTTCAAAAGAAGAACTCATTAAGGCAATTGAGGTATATAATAGTAGAGACCGACGTTTTGGAGCTGTAGAAGATTAAAATACCAGGAGGATGGCATGATGTTTGTAACAAGGCTGATCAGCGGCATTATTATAGTGATATTAGCATTGGGATTTACGATTGTGGGAGGGTACTCTTTGGCACTGGCATTATTCATTGTGTCTGCAATTGGTTTATTTGAATTCTACAGGGCTACTGGTGTGAAAAAAACAGAGCCTAAAATCAACGCACTGGAAGTAGTAGGGTTCTGTGGAATGCTTGTATATTATGTGGTATTAATATCACCTGCAGCAGAACAGTTTTTACTTTTGACATTGATTTCGCTGCCGATTCTGCTGATGTTTGTATATGTGTTTTCATTTCCGAAGCATACAGCTGGAGAAGTTATGGCGGCATTTTTTGGTATTGTATATGTGCCTGTGATGTTGTCCTTTATTTACATGACAAGAATGTTGCCATATGGGCATTATATTGTGTGGCTGATTTTTATCAGTTCATGGATAAACGATACCTGCGCATACTGTACCGGCATGCTGATCGGAAAGCATAAGCTGGCACCAAGGCTCAGTCCGAAGAAGTCCATTGAGGGATCTGTCGGTGGAGTCATAGGAGCAGCAATTGTGGCAGGTCTATTTGGTTACTTTGTGGTAGAGTCAGCTGTTGCGAATCAGACTATCACTTGGAGCTTTATATTGATTGGAGCTGTTGGTGCTGTGGTAGCGCAGATTGGGGATCTGGCAGCCTCGGCAATTAAGAGAAATTATGATTTGAAGGATTACGGGAAGCTGATACCAGGACACGGTGGGATACTGGATCGCTTTGATAGCGTGATTTTTACAGCGCCGATGATTTATTTGCTAGCGGATATATTGATCAGTTTACGGTAGTGGGAAGATAAAGGAAAAGAAGGAAATACAGACATGAAAAGAATTGCAATATTGGGTTCAACAGGATCCATCGGAACACAGACACTCGAGATCGTTCGGGAAAACCGTGATTTGGAGGTCGTTGCATTGGCTGCAGGCAGAAGTGTAGAGCTATTGGAGCAGCAGATTAGGGAGTTTTCTCCGAAGATTGTGGCATTATGGGATGAAAAGGCAGCAGAGGCACTGCGCATCAAGGTGGCTGACCTGCCTGTTAAGGTATATGCAGGGATGGAGGGTCTGTTGGCGGTTGCAGTTCTTGAGGAAGCAGATGTTCTGGTCACTGCCATCGTAGGGATGATCGGAATACGCCCGACAATAGCTGCAATTAAGGCTGGTAAGGACATTGCATTGGCTAATAAGGAAACACTTGTGACAGCAGGGCATATCATCATGCCGCTGGCAAAAAAGCATGGCGTTTCCATACTGCCTGTAGACAGTGAACACAGTGCGAT
>CAZACC010000039.1:0-7759 GCA_964483545.1 uncultured Lachnospiraceae bacterium | reverse complement strand
TGGCAAAAAAGCATGGCGTTTCCATACTGCCTGTAGACAGTGAACACAGTGCGATTTTTCAATCACTGCACGGAGAGAACCGTGCTCAGATGGAGAAGATCCTGCTGACGGCATCTGGTGGTCCTTTTAGAGGGAAAACATATGAGGAGTTGAAATCCATGAAGGTGGAGGATGCTTTAAAACATCCTAACTGGTCTATGGGGCAGAAGATTACGATAGATTCCGCAACTTTGGTTAATAAAGGGTTGGAGGTCATGGAAGCGAAGTGGCTATTTGGCGCAGATCTGGATCAGATACAGGTCGTGGTACATCCGCAAAGCATCATTCATTCTATGGTGCAGTATGTGGATGGATCGATTATCGCACAGCTTGGCATGCCTGATATGAAGCTTCCTATTTTGTATGCATTATATTATCCAGACAGGATGCCGTTAGGAGAGAAGCGTGTTGACTTTTTTAAATTGCATAGTATGACATTTGAAGAACCAGATACGAAGACATTTCGTGGTCTGAAACTGGCATATGATGCAGCGATGGCAGGCGGTTCCATGCCTACGGTATATAATGCGGCAAATGAAAAGGCAGTGGGACTGTTTCTGCAAAGAAGGATAGATTTCCTGACGATACCTGAGATGATCGAGGCAGCCATGGCAGAACACAGTGTCATAGATGAGCCTAACGTCGATGAGATCTTGGCTACAGAAGCAACAACTTATGAAATGATTGAGAGTAGGTGGCATTTTTGAATATAGTAATTGCAATTATAATGTTCTGTGTGATAGTGGTCGCACATGAACTCGGACATTTTTTACTTGCCAAGATGAATGGAATAGCTGTGAAGGAATTTGCCGTTGGATTTGGTCCTTCATTACTCAGCTATACAAAGGACGGTACGAAGTATGCGTTGAATCTGATTCCATTTGGCGGAGCATGTGTTTTTGACGAGGGAGATCCGGAGAATCCATCAGAGAATGCATTTAATAAAGCCAGTGTATGGGCTAGAATTGCCACTGTTTTGGCAGGACCGATATTTAATTTCATTCTGGCATTTCTGTTGTCACTCTTTATGATTAATGCACGCGGTTCTGATCCCGCAGTCATACTGGAAGTACAGAGCGGATCCCCCGCCGAGGCTGCAGGACTGCAGGAGGGCGATGTGATTGTGAAGATGAATCATGACAGCATCCATTTATTTCGTGAAGTGGTTCTTTATTCCTATGTCAATCAAAATCAATCAGTTGACCTGACGTATGAGCGAGATGGACAGAAATACAAGACAGAACTCAAGCAGGCATATGATGAGGAAAGCGGAAGATATCTATATGGTGTGAACGGTGGCTTGTTTGATCAGAAGCTATCGCCCTTGCGTGTGATTCAGTATAGTGGTTATGAGGTTGGTTATTCTATCAAGTCAACGCTTTTGAGCCTTAAGATGCTGATTCAGGGGAAATTCACCAAGGATGAGGTGATGGGACCAGTCGGTATGACACAGATGGTCGGAGATATCTATGACGCAGTGGAGCCAGCAGGGATGTTGGCGGTTGTAATCTCTATGTTTGAGATTGCAGTTTTGATTTCAGCAAACTTGGGTGTGATGAATTTACTGCCGATACCTGCGTTGGACGGGGGCAGGCTGCTGTTCCTAATAATAGAGGCCATTAGTCGCAAGCAGATCAATCCAGAAAAAGAAGGCATGGTGAATTTTGTCGGTTTTGCATTATTGATGGTATTGATGGTTTTTGTTTTATTCAATGATATCATGCGGCTGTTTCGATAGGAACGGATAAAATCAACATTGACACATAATATGAATTAGTATACTATGATTAGTATCTAATTCATATTTTTTTGCAAATATTTTCAATTCAAATCGGCATATTCGCCGAACATTCACAACAGAAACAATATTAGGAAGATCAAGGAAGGAGGAGACTAAGAAGAAGTGTCTATGACTGGCAAGGTGCTGGGGGGATACTATCTGCTTTCGTGTGAGATCGGTCATGGTGCAAATGGAGCTGTCTATCTGGCAGTAGATTTGCGTACTCATCAGAACCGTGCAATCAAGGAAATGACAGATCAGAATCATGTGGAAGCAGAACTGCTGCTGCAGATCAGACATGAACATATTATGCGTGCAGTAGAGATCCTTTATGAAGATAAGGGAGAGTATCTTGTATGTGAATACATAGAAGGAAAAACACTGGAACAAATTGCGGGAGAACGCCTAAAGATCACAGAAAAGCAAGTGATTCAGTGGGGGATAGAGCTTGCACAGGCGGTCAACTGTCTACATAAGAGAAGTATTCCTGTCATTCATCGTGATATCAAGCCGAGTAATATCATGATTGATCAGGGGCAGAAGCTCAAGCTGATTGATTTCGGAATAGCAATGGATCATATGGAAGTCTCTGAACGTGCCTACGGATCAAAAGGATTTGCAGCTCCAGAGCAGTATGGAGATGGATATGGAAGGGTTTGCAGACCATTGGATGGACGAGCAGATATCTATGCCGTTGGTAAGACGTTTGCATATTTGTGTGGTAAACAGCAGATGGTAGTTGGCTTCGGATTGCGGCGGATTCTGAAAAAATGCACACGTTTGGCACCTGAAAGGCGCTATCAGAGGGCAAAAGAACTGTACAGTGCATTCAAAATACTCTATCAGATAAAGTATCCAGACAACAGGCAAAAAAGAATAAGAGTCGGGTGTTTTGCAGGAGCTTTGATGGCCATGCTGATCCTATCTGGTAGTCGTGTACTTGCTGGAAAAGCATTTGAATCTCTTTCGGTCGAATCGAGTCCAGCAGAAAAGGGGAATGAATCGGTATATCGAACCGTAAGTGCATCGGATATGATGCCAGAGGCTGAGGAAGTTCAATTTTTTGAAAATTACGAAGAATTAAGGATATATGTGCAGAATACTACTAATACTGATCGATACAGCAAAGAATCACGAGAAAAATATGAAAAATTGCTGGAACTGAGCTGTTTGTATGCACCCTTTCAAGAAGATGGAGCCACAGAGGAGGCAGTCGGACTTTTAGAAAAGGGACTGTCAGATTTGGAATACTGTATGGAAATCAATCAGTATGAAGAGATGAGTCAAGAAGAATACAGATGGCTGTATACAGAATATTGTCGTCAATTATTTCTGCAATATCGTCTGATTGGACAGCAAAAGCTGCAAGAGAATAGGGCAGGTGCTTTGGAAAATATGGCTATGGCAGCAGGTTACGGGGAACGGATCAGGTATTCGGATGAAGGAACAGAAGATGAAAAGGCGGCTTTATTATGTGATCTGGGACGGCTCTATGGGCTGATGGAGTGTCTGGAGGAAGCGCTGTCATGCTTCAGACAGGGTGCTGAGGAATTGAAAGAAATCCCACCAGAGCTGTATCTATCATATATGGAACTTTTAATTCGTCTCGTGGAAAACGAGACGAACGAAAATAAGACATTAGACTACCAAGAGGAATTACAGCAAGTGTATGAGGATGTATTGAATCAGGATAAAGTGACTGTAGATCCACGTTTTGAACGTGTCGTGATACAGGCAGAGCAAATAATGAAGGAGAGAGAAAATTGAAAAAAACAATCTATATAATATTACTTTACATTGCTTTACTACTAATAACAGACAAACATGTATATGCTGAAACCGAAAAGCCGATTTCAGGTGAAATAGAAATGCCAGTTGCAGACGAAACTGACATTCCGACTGATTCACAGGTATATCTGGATATGATGGTCTTAAATGAGCATGGTACACAGGAACAGCTTCGAGCAGATGAAATACTTTATGTAAACACAGCACAAATATTCATTCCTGTGATACCAGAATACCAACCACAGCAGGAAGAATCAGAGTTGGAGGAATTAGGTCAGGGGGAAACAGAGTCAGAGGAACCAGAGTCGGAGGAGCCACAGCAGGAGGAATCAGATCAGGATGAGCTAGAACAGGATATCTGGCAGTGTTTCTGGTCAGCAGATACGGAACCAGAGACCGCAGAGTGGGAGGAGATGAATGCTGCAGGTGTATGTATTGATCTGCAGGAAGGGCTGCATACACTACTGTTCTGTATAAAAAATCAGAAAGGACAGAAAATCCTCAGCAGGCAGTATCGTATTTGCTTTGATAGGACGCCGCCCGTACTTGAAGTAAAGTCTGAACTTGATTTGGAGCAGTGGCAGCGGGAAGATATACAGTGTGAAGCCGTAGCAGTTGACAATTTGAGTGATATTAAAATAATCAAATGCAGCGTACAGAATGAATGGCTGTGGGAACAAAGCAGACTGGGTTCACAGGAAGATCACAGAGCCAGGGTTCCGTTTCAGTTGGAAAGGGAGACACCATCCGATGGTCTGGAGTTTGAATTATATGCTGTAGATCTGGCAGGAAACAGTACGGTCATCAAGAAGAAATACTACTTAGATAAAACAGCACCTCAGGTCAGTATAGCTGGCATCACAGATGGTCAGCTGTTGGCGAGTGCTTGTAGTATGGATATGCTGGTGTCAGAGGAAATTTACGAAACAGCGGAAGCCGTAATCGATATCAGCAGGCTATATGAGGGGTCGGCACAGATGGTAGAACATACAGTCAGTCCGTTAACTGCTGTACAGACATCATTTACAAGACAGTTTGATCAAGATGGGGTTTATACTGTGAGCATTTATGCGAAGGACAAGGCTGGAAATGTCAGTGATGAGCACAGGCTTGTCTTCAGCGTGGATGTGACGGCTCCGGTGATTCATATACAGGGACCAGAACAGAATGGACGATATTGTACGGAAAAAGAACTGTTGATTGAAGTTGAGGAGGAATTTTTCAAGAATGCACAAGTAACCATACAGGTAAAGAAAGAGATTCCAGTGAAACAAGCAGACTATGGGGTGACACCATGGACCAGTCTTGCGAAAAAAACAAGGCAGTCCTATACGTTTGGTGAAGATGGGATTTACCATGTGAAGGTAAATGCCGTGGATGCAGCGGGGCATGTATCTGTCAGTGAGCTTAGCTTCTTAATTGACCGGAATGCGCCCACAACATTGATTTCAGGTATGCCTGAACGAGGGATTACAGCACGCATACCGCAACTACGGTTCGAAACAGAAGAGTTGTTTTATAATATGGAGACAGTTGTATTATCAGGCTCCTGTGTTGGTACAGATGTCATCAATATGACAGTAGAACTGCCGAAGTTCGTGTGCACGGATGAACACTCAGAATTGGAATGTGCGATGACGGAAGAAGGGCGATACTTGATTAGAATGCATGCAGAGGATGCAGTGGGCAATGAAAGTGAGAAACAGCTTTCCTTTATTTATGATGCGACGCCACCACAGATTGGGTACTTGGATACAATTGATAAGAGCTGTCAGGAAAAATTTGTGCTACCTGCCGATTTTGGCAGATTTATAAAAGACCTGACGGCAGTACAATATAGAATTTATGTAAACCAGAAATTGTTTGATGAGCACAAAGAAATAACAAAGCCAGGGAAATATATCTTGTCTGTGGAGGCCGTGGACGAGGCTGGAAATATGGCAGTGGAGACAGCAGAGTTTATCATCACATCTACAAAAAATCCAGATGTCAATGCTGAGGCAGAAGAGTCTGACGGAACAGGTGCTGCCAGAAAGACGTTGGTATCAGGCAAAGATCATGCAATCACAGATAGGACGGTCAACATTCAGTCTTCTGAAGTCCCATTAAGCGAGAAAATACAGACAGATATACAGATGAAAGATCAAGAAAAAATGAAAAAAAATAGAATGCTAAGAATCTGCCTAATATGCGGCGTTCTTGTGTCAGGAGTGGCGATTTTTGGGGCTTGGCGCTATGTTGACAGAAAAAAGAGTGCATGATAAATTAGATGTAGTAAGTCACCAGAGAGAGGGAATGATATGTATAGAGATCATACAAAGAAAATCCAGATTGGCAACCGCATGATCGGAGGCGGAAGTCCAGTTTTGATACAATCCATGACCAATACACGAACCGAGGATATAGAAGCGACAGTTGCGCAGATTAAAAGACTGGAGGCAGCAGGATGTGATATTATTCGTTCGACAGTGCCGACAGAGGAAGCAGCGAAAGCCATTCGTGAGATCAAAAAACAGATTTGTATTCCGCTAGTCGCAGATATTCACTTTGATTATAAACTAGCCATTGCTGCTATCGAAAACGGAGCAGATAAAATCCGCATCAATCCTGGAAATATTGGAAGTCCAGAGAGAGTTGCAGCAGTTGTAAATGCAGCAAAGGAAAGAAATATCCCGATTCGTGTCGGTGTAAACAGTGGTTCTCTTGAAAAAGAACTGGTTGAGAAATACCATGGAGTGACAGCAGAGGGCATTGTTGAAAGTGCGTTTGACAAAGTACATATGATTGAAGCGCTCGGGTACGACAACCTGGTGATTTCTATCAAATCCTCTGATGTGATGATGTGTGTAAGAGCTCATGAGCTTCTTGCACCAGTGTCAGATTATCCGCTGCATGTGGGCATTACGGAAGCAGGAACCGTACAGTCTGGTAACATCAAGTCAGCCGTGGGCCTTGGAATTATACTCAATCAGGGAATAGGAGATACGATTCGTGTTTCTCTAACAGGTGATCCAGTTGAGGAGATCAAGTCTGCGCGATTGATCCTCAAAACATTAGGACTGCGCAAGGGTGGTATTGAAGTTGTATCGTGTCCGACCTGCGGCAGAACGAGGATTGATCTCATTTCGCTTGCCAATGAGGTGGAGAAGATGGTATCAGATTTTGATCTGGATATTAAGGTAGCTGTGATGGGATGCGTGGTGAATGGACCAGGAGAAGGTAAAGAAGCAGATCTTGGTATTGCGGGCGGCATCGGTGAGGGTTTGCTTATGAAAAAAGGCGAGATCATTAGAAAAGTTCCAGAGGCAGAATTGTTGGGAACACTTAGAAATGAGCTAGAAAACTGGGGTAATGAATAAATGGCAAAACCATTTTTTGAAGTATTTACGACATTGAAACTCAATCATGAGCTTTCCATGCTTTTTTCTGGCGTGGAGGTGGAGCGTGTTGTATCCACGAGTCATAAAGATATTTTGAAAGTCTATCTGCACAGTGACCATCTGATCACAAAGCAGTACATCAGGGCTGTTGAGCGTGAAATCAAAAATCAGCTGTTTGCAGGAGCAAGGATGCAGGTGAAGATTAAGGAGCATTTTACGCTTTCTAGTCAGTATACACCTGCAAATCTGATGGAGATATATGGGGAGAGCATCCGGATGGAACTAAAGGATTATAATCATTTTGATTATAATCTCTTTAATCATGCAACCATTGAATATCCAGAGGAGCAAGTCATGCTGTTGATGATAGAGGATACAATCATAGCACAGAAGCGTTCAGAGGATTTAATACAGATTCTGAATCAGATTATCAACGAACGCTGCGGACTGCAGATTGATATTCGGATTGCATATAAAAATGCAGCTCCATGCAAGGCAAGAGCCAATGCAAAGCTGAAGGTACAGGAGCAGATTACACAGATAGCATCAAGTCTTCAGACGGATGAAGGTACGCAGGCAGCAGAACAGATCAGTGTAGCAGGTAACGCAGCAGACAAGAAGAGTGGTGCAGAAAGAAAGAATAGATTTGATCAAAAGACTGGCTTTGATAAAAGGAACGGCGGCAGTGGTGGATTTCAAAGACGAAGCGGTCATCCCGCCAGACGCTCGGATCATCCAGATGTCATCTACGGAAGAGATTTTGATGATGATG
>CAZACC010000038.1:0-19176 GCA_964483545.1 uncultured Lachnospiraceae bacterium | reverse complement strand
ATATACAAAACGATGAGCTTATATTGTGTTAATGGATCAGTCATGTAATCACCTCATTTCTATTTTATAATAATTGGGGTCGTAAATCAAGAAAATCAGAACAGGTGGAGAAATTATCTTGCGTTCTGAATTTTCTTATAGTATAATCAGTTCAGTAACAAACACGTTATATTCGTTAATCTATTCAGATTAAGAATCCCAGGAACATACATTTTTATTACTTATGAAAATATAAATTTATTATATCAGTGACAGTATCAATGGAGGTTTATTTATGATGAGAGAGAAGTACGAGAGTTTATCTCTGAGCGTACTCAAAGACCTTGCAAAAGCAAGAGGGATCAAAGGCACATCTGCAATGAAAAAGGCAGATGTAGTAGAGGCTATGATGGAGGAAGACAGGAAAGATGCAGCCAAGAATGCAGAGACATCTGCCAGTAATACCTCTGCAAAGAAGAATGAGGACACCAAAAGCAAAGAAGAGTCAGACATGACAGACAAAAAGGAAACAGCAGCCGACAGCAGTGAGATGTCTAAGGAGAAGGAAAGCTTGGACAGTGGCGTGCAGGCTCATGGTATATTAGAGGTGATGCCAGACGGATACGGATTTATCCGATGCGCAAATTACCTGCCTGGTGAGAATGACGTATATGTAGCACCGAGCCAGATTAGAAGATTTGGGATGAAAACTGGAGATATAGTCAGCGGCAATACTAGAATCAAAGGACAGAATGACAAGTTTGCGGCACTGCTTTTCGTAAAGAGCATCAATGGCTATACGCCTGCTGAGATTAGTAACCGCAGGAACTTTGAGGATCTAACTCCAGTCTTTCCAGATGAGAGACTGCACTTGGAACGTCCAGGCGGCAGCGTAGCGATGCGCATCATGGATATGATTTCACCGATCGGCAAAGGACAGCGTGGTATGATTGTATCACAGCCGAAGGCAGGTAAGACGACTTTGCTCAAGGACGTGGCCAAATCCATATTGAGCAACAACCCAGAGATGCATCTGATTATTTTACTGATCGATGAACGTCCGGAAGAAGTAACGGATATTAAGGAAGCGATTTGCGGTCATAATGTCGAGGTAATCTATTCCACCTTTGATGAACTGCCTGATCATCATAAACGCGTATCTGAAATGGTGATAGAACGTGCGAAACGTTTGGTGGAGCATAAAAAGGATGTCATGATCCTGTTAGATTCCATCACCAGACTGACCAGAGCTTATAATCTAACGGTTCCACCCAGTGGAAGAACGTTGTCAGGTGGTCTGGATCCCGCAGCTCTGCATATGCCAAAGCGATTTTTTGGTGCAGCAAGAAAGATGAGAGAGGGCGGTAGCCTGACGATTCTTGCCACTGCGTTGGTTGAGACAGGCTCTCGTATGGATGATGTGGTCTATGAGGAGTTCAAGGGAACTGGCAATATGGAACTGGTACTGGACAGAAAGTTATCTGAGAAGCGTGTATTCCCTGCAATTGATATCCCTAAATCAGGAACCAGAAGAGACGATTTGTTACTAGATGCAGAGGAGCTTGAGGCAATCAATGTGATGCGCAAGGCTATGAATGGCATGAAGGCGGATGAAGCGGTCGAGAAGATTCTGGACATGTTTGTACGTACTAGATCAAATCGTGAATTTGTCGACGTAGTGAAGAAAATCAGATTTATGTAGTTTAACACTTGATTTCATGAAAAAGCTGTGTTACAATAACTAGGCTGTTTCTCTTGAGGATCAGCACATTTGTATACGTAAACAAAGAAATTTTGAAATAGAGAGGTGAAAGAAATGAAAGAAGGAATCCATCCTGATTACCATCAGGCATCTGTTACTTGCAACTGCGGAAATGCATTTGTGACTGGATCAACAAAGGAAGACATCCACGTTGAAATCTGTTCCAAGTGTCATTCATTCTATACAGGACAGCAGAAAGCATCTCAGGCGCGTGGCCGTATTGATATGTTCAACAAGAAATATGGTGTACAAAGCAAATAGAGAATTTGAAATAAGGTTGAGGTTGCTAAAATCTCAACCTTGTTTTTTTCTATCTAGATTAGAGGAATGACTATGGATAAAAAAAGAAAAAAGAAGAAGAAGCGAGAGCACTCCTGCGGGATCGGCGGACAGGCCGTGATCGAAGGCATTATGATGAAAAATAAAGAGCACTACAGTGTAGCCGTACGAACACAAAGTAATGAAATTGAGGTCGCTGTAGAGGAATATGAATCATTTGCACCTAGTAAACGGTTTACTGAGATTCCGTTTATCAGAGGTGTTTTTAACTTTATTGATTCGCTCATTCTGGGAACACGTGCGCTTACATTTTCATCCTCTTTCTATGAGGAAGTTGATGAAAAGGATCGTGGAAAGGACAAAGAGAAGGTCATTGACCGTATGCTGGGTAAGAATTCGGAAAAGATCTTGATGGGTCTGACCATTGCATTTTCTGTGGTGGCAGCAGTCGTGATCTTTATGCTCTTGCCTTACTTTATATCCAGATTTTTCAGCCAGTGGATTCCGTCTGATACTGTAGTTGCAATACTAGAGGGCGTGATTCGTATCCTGATTTTTGTTGGGTATGTGACGTTGATTTCCTTGATGAAGGATATTAGGCGTGTCTATATGTATCACGGAGCAGAGCACAAATGCATTAATTGTGTAGAGAAGGGCTATCCGCTGAATGTCGAGAATGTTAAGAAATGTTCAAGGCAGCATAAGCGCTGTGGTACGAGCTTTATGTTGTTTGTCATGCTTGTTAGTATCTTGTTTTTCATTTTCATCAGGGTGGAAGATCCGGTCATGCGTGTGGTAGTCAGAATCCTTTTGATTCCGGTCATAGCGGGTGTATCCTATGAGGTGATCAGACTGGCAGGCAATAATTCTAATAACATCGTGATCAAGGTTATCTCTGCACCAGGTATGTGGCTGCAGAAGCTGACGACCAAAGAGCCGGATGATAGTATGATTGAGGTAGCGATTGCGGCGGTAGAGGCGGTCTTTGATTGGAAGACATATTTTAAGGAGCAGTATGGATATGATGCAGATGCTGTGGAAGAACCAATATATGCATCTGGGCAGGTAGCATATACGCAGCAGGCGGATCAAGCAACGGAACCCGTGTATGGGCAGCAGCCGATGTATGAGGGACAGCCTAATTATGAGCAGCAGCCGATGTACGAGGGACAGCCAGGTTTTGAGCAGCAGCCGATGTACGAGGGACAGCTTGATTATGAGCAGCAGCCGATGTACGAGGGACAGCCTAATTATGGTCAGCAGCCGATGTACGAGGGCCAGCCTGATTATGGTCAGCAGCCGATGTACGAGGGCCAGCCTGATTTTGAGCAGCAGCCGATGTACGAGGGACAGCTTGATTATGAGCAGCAGCCGATGTACGAACAACAGTCGGGTTATGAGACCCGATGACATATAGAGGATTATATGAAGCAGGCAGGCATTGCCTCAGAGATGCTTCTGTTCGTGAAGAGGAACTGGATGCACGTTTGTTGTTGGAGTTTCTATGCCACACAGACCGAAGCTTTTTGTTGGCGCATGGAGATGAGCCTGTTTCTGATGAGACAGAAGCACAGTACATGAAATTGATTCAAAAACGAGCAGCCCATATTCCACTGCAGTATATCACAAATGAGCAGGAATTTATGGGGATATCATTTTATGTAAACCAAAATGTCCTGATTCCAAGACAGGATACAGAATGTCTGGTTGAAGAAGCTATGCGTGAGATACAGGATGGGATGGCAGTGCTGGATGTATGTACAGGATCAGGGTGTATCATGATTAGCCTAATGAAGTATAAGAATGATCTGCGAGGTGTAGCAACAGACTTATCCAAAGAGGCACTGCAGGTGGCAGAGCATAATCGCCAGACCTTGGGAGTCGCTGAGAGCTTACGGTTGGTACAAAGTGATTTGTTTGAGAATGCAGAGGGGATACGGAAGGCACTGCATGAAACCACAGAAAGTTTACGGCAGAGAGATACGCAGATACTGGAGAATGAACAAATAACTGAAAGATTTGATGTGGTGATTTCAAATCCACCATATATCTGCAGTCATGTGATAGAGACTCTAGAGCTGGAGGTCAAGAATCATGAACCACGGATGGCACTGGATGGAACAGCAGATGGATTATTTTTTTACAGAAAGCTTGCAGAGAGGGCACCTGGTTTTTTGAATCATGGAGGAAGAATCTTCTTAGAAATTGGATATGATCAGGGACAGGCGGTGACAGATATTCTTGCTCGAAGTGGGTATGCTGACATTAGAGTGGTAAAGGATTTGGCAGGATTGGATCGGGTAATCAGTGCAATTTGGCATGGATGAGAAAATAAGAATTGAAGTAAAGAATCGTAAATGATCACTCGTGTAGTTATAAAAGAAGTAATAGATTAAAATCAGGAGAGAAGAAATGTTTGACAGGTTAGAGGATTTATTGATCAGATATGAAGAAATCATGGGAGAGCTGGCAGAGCCTGGAGTGGCAGATAACCAGTCCCGTTACCGTATGCTTATGAAGGAACAAAGTAATCTGCTTCCGATTGTCGAAGCCTATACGGAATATAAGAAGAGCAAGCTGGCTGTTGAGGATTCACTGGAGATGCTTGGCGAAGAAAATGATGAAGAAATGCGTGAAATGCTAAAAGAAGAGTTAAATGACTCTAAGAAACGCATAGAAGAGCTGGAGCAGAAGCTGAAAATTCTGCTATTACCGAAGGATCCAAATGATGATAAGAATGTTATCGTGGAAATTCGTGCAGGCGCAGGTGGAGATGAAGCGGCTTTATTTGCAGCTGAGATTTATCGTATGTACGTACATTATGCAGAAGGCAGACGCTGGAAGGTGGAGACGATTGAGGTCGAGGAAATCGGCATTGGCGGTATGAAGAACGTAACCTTTATGCTGATTGGACAGGGCGTTTACTCTATTATGAAATATGAGAGTGGTGTACATCGTGTACAGCGTGTACCAGAGACAGAGTCTGGAGGACGTATTCATACGTCCACGATTACTGTGGCAGTGATGCCAGAGGCTGAGGAAGTAGATGTGGTGATTGATGAGAAGGATATCAGAATCGATGTCTGTAGGTCATCAGGAGCAGGTGGTCAGTGTGTCAATACGACAGATTCTGCAGTGCGTTTGACTCATATGCCGACAGGTATTGTGATTTATTCACAGACAGAAAAATCACAAATTCAAAATAAAGCAAAGGCTTATGCACTTCTTCGTGCTAAGCTGTACGATTTGGAGCAGCAGAAGGCGCATGATGCCGAAGCTGAGGCTAGACGCTCACAGGTCGGTACTGGAGATCGCTCTGAGAAGATTCGAACCTACAACTTCCCACAGGGACGTGTTACGGACCACAGAATCAACTTGACACTGTACAAGTTGGACAAGATTATGAACGGAGATATCCAGGAAATTATAGACGCATGCATCGCAGCCGATCAGGCAGCAAAGCTTGCAAAGATGAATGAAAACTAAATCTTCTGTAGAATCTTCCGATTGATTTTGATCAGGAAGAATATAGAAATAGAGAGGGATGTGAGCTCTGCAATCGGGAATGCCCACCATACGTAGTTGACGTTACCAAGCCTAGAGAGTAGATAGGCTGCAGGCAGCAAGACTGCAAGCTGTCTGGTGATGGAGACGATCATGCTGTAGACTCCATTACCGAGAGCCTGAAACACAGAGCCAACAATGATACAGAAGCCTGCAAGCAGGAAATGAATACTGATGATTCGCAGCGCAGGGATACCCATGCTCAGCATATGATTAGAAGCATCAAATAATCTGAATAATGGTTCAGGTAAGAATTGAAAGACCAGAAATCCGATAAACATTAAAAACTCTGCATACAGAATGCTCAGTTTCATAGTGTGAATCATACGGTCTTTTTTTCGTGCTCCATAATTGAATGCTATAATCGGAACCATGCCGTTGTTCAGTCCGAATACAGGCATAAAGATAAAGCTCTGCAGCTTGAAATAAACTCCAAATACAGCTGTGGCTGTAGATGAAAATGCAATCAGAATGTGATTCATGCCATAGGTCATGATGGAACCAATGGACTGCATAATAATAGAGGGAAGCCCAACGGAATAAATCTGTCCTATGGTCTGCGGATCGGGGCGAAAACCCTTGAAGTGCAGACGTACCTCTGTGTTTTTCCTCAGGTTTAAAATGATCGCAAAGATGCCAGCAGCAATCTGTCCGATGACCGTTGCGATTGCAGCCCCTGCAACTCCCATTTTTGGGAATCCGAGAAGACCAAAAATCAGAATCGGATCAAGGATGATATTGATGATTGCACCCAGCCCTTGTGTCAGCATAGTATAGAATGTTTTTCCTATTGACTGAAGTAGTCGTTCAAAAATAAACTGTGTATAAATACCAAAAGAACAGCAGCAGACAATGGAAAGATATTCAACCCCATAGGTCACTATTTCGGGGTCATTTGTTTGACTTAAATAAAAAGGTTTCGTAACAAAGATACCAATCAGTATGAAGATGATGATATTGATCAATGACAGGAAGATACCATTCATGGCGGCTTTGCTGACCTTATCATAATCCTTTTCGCCAAGGGAACGGGACAAGAGAGCATTCACACCGACGCCCATGCCTGCACCCAGTGCAATCATCAGACTCTGTATGGGGAATGCCAAGGATACTGCTGTCAGTGCATTCTCGCTAATTCGAGATACAAATATGGAATCCACTACATTATATAATGCCTGTACCAGCATAGAAACCATCATTGGTAGGGACATGGAGATCAATAATTTGTTGACTGGCATGGTTCCCATTTTATTTTCTTGGATTTGTTCTGTTTCCTGCATTTATATTCTCCTTGTGGCTCAGTCAAGTTACCTGCCGTTTTATTTTTGCGATGGAACGATTAAGAGTGCTCTTTTTTGATTTCCCAATTTGTTAGGAGTTATGGCTCATAGAATACCCGTTGTTCATATTATCATAGAAAGTATAGGAATGTAAATACTATAGAAAAAATACAGAAGCCAGCAGAGTTGACAGGGAATCCAATATGTGGTGTGATAAGTCAGTAAAGTAGCAAGCTTGGATAAAAGGGTGGGAAGAGATGAAGAAAAACTACAAAATTGTGATTGGATATGATGGAACACGGTATTTCGGATGGGAGCATCAGCCGGATCAGGTTACCATACAAGGCAAGATAGAGGATGTGTTGGCGCATCTGAGTGAGAAGCAGGTTGAGGTAATCGGGGCAGGCAGGACGGATGCAGGAGTGCATGCGGAGGGAATGGTGGCACATTTTCCGCTGGATGTGGATATGAATGCAACAGAGCTTCAGGACTATATGAATCATTATCTGCCGGATGATATCGTGATTAAGGAAGTACGTGAGGCATCGGACAGATTTCATGCAAGATATAATGCAATTGGTAAGACATACCGGTATCTGTGTTATGACGGAGTGACGAAGCCGCTTTTTGACCGGAAATATGTCTGGACGATAGAACAGCGGCTGGATATTACAAAAATGCAGGAAGCGGCGCAATATCTGATTGGAGAGCATGATTTCTGTAGCTTCTGTAAAAATCCGCAGAAGAAGAAATCTACTGTGCGGACGGTAGACCGGATTGAGATTACAAGAACGTCTTCTAGGATGGAAGCGGACGATGCCAAGGATTATATTTCATTCACTTTTCACGGAAATGGATTCCTGCGTAATATGGTCAGAATCCTGACAGGCACACTGGTCGGGGTCGGACTTGGGGAGATTGAGCCGGAGAGAGTGAAGGTGATTCTTGAAGCACAGAACCGCGAGACCGCAGGTGTGACAGCGCCAGCGAAGGGACTTTGTCTGATGAGAGTTGACTATATGTAGTGCTTGCAAAAAGAACAAACGTTTGCTATACTGTAAACATTGAAGGAGATGCTGTTCTTAATACTAGAGTTGACAACCTTGGTACGAACCAAAAAGTCTTTAGAATTGAATAAATAACAGCGATATTTATCATGCACAGTATCTGTGAATGAATTTGTAAAGCAATTAATCAAGGAGGTACAAAGATGCAGATAGAAATATTACAGATAATTGAAGGAGCCAAAAAGGCAAAAGGATTGACAGTAGTGATTGATGTGTTTCGTGCATTTTCTTTGGAATGCTATCTGTTTGACAGAGGCGTAAAAGAAATCATTGCGGTTGGGGCATTGGAAGAGGCTTATCGTATCAAAGAGGAGCATCCGGATTATATTTTGATTGGTGAGAGGATGGGTAAGATCTGTGAAGGCTGTGATTATGGGAATTCACCATCTCAGACTGCTTCGGTAGATTTGAGTGGGAAAGTAATCATTCACACAAGTGGGGCAGGAACACAGGGCATTGTGAATGCCACCAACGCAGATGAACTGGTTACTGGAAGTCTTGTGAATGCCAAGGCTGTTGCAGCATACATTAAGAAGAAAAACCCTGAATCTGTTTCTCTGGTGTGTATGGGTAAACGTGGAATCGCAGAGACTGAAGAGGATACGTTGTGTGCAGAATATATCAGAAGCCTTCTGTTAGAACAGCCCTTTGATATCAAAGAAAGAGCACTTGCTTTAAAGGAAAGAGCGGCGAAGCATTTTTTTGCTCCAGAGAATCAAGATGTATTTCCAGAGCAGGATTTCTGGATGTGTATTGATGTGGATCGATTTCCTTTTGTGCTCAGTGTACAGAAGGATACAGCAGGGAGAAACGTAGTGAGAAAATATCTGATAGAATCATAATAGTTGAATGTTGGTCGTGATACTGTGATGATTTCGAAATGGGAGGAGACTGTTATGTTTGGAAGCTTGGCTTTATTAGGAGTGTTGTGGGTACTGAGTCCACTGGTTCTCATTCCGCTGGTTATTATTTTTTACAATCAAAATACCGTACTAAAACGGAAACTGAAGGAACATGAAGAGATACTAAAGAATCAGCATGGTCAGACAACGCCTCCATCACAGCCTGCCATACCCAAACCTGTCGGCGGGATACAATCGATTGCAGGTTCATCAGGAGTGCAGCCGCCAACCCAGTCTCGTCCGATTCAACAGACAGCATATGCGACGAAACCACAGTATACTTATAACCAGCCTGTGTCGCAACCAAAGAAAAAGATTCCAGTCATGAATGTTGTATTTTTAATTGGAGTGATTTTTATTGTAGTTGCAGGACTCATTTTTGCAACGACTACATGGAATGTACTGCCGGGCTTTGCAAAGGCGGCAATTATTGCTTTCTTGATTGTATTTTTCTTTGGGGTGTCTTTTTTTTCGAGAAAAATACTATCATTGAAACAAACAGGACTGACTTTCTATTCTCTTGGATGCCTTTTTATACCGCTTGCATTTCTTGGAGTAGGTTATTTTGAATTATTAGGTCATTATTTTTCGGTTCAAGGTGATGGAAGGTATCTGCTTTCTTTATTTGCTTCTATCTGTCTCACAGCAGCCTGTGGGTTTGGTGTAAAGATATATCAATCAAAACTTTTTATATGGACTACATATTTTGCAGGAACAGGTATCATTGTATCGGGAATCTGGCAGATACTCAGAGCAGATGATACCCGAGTGCTGGCATTAGCAGTTTACTGCCTTGTGGTCATGCTTCTGACAAAGATAATCAAAAAAATGGAAAATATATTTTTAGCCATGTTTCTGCATTATGCGCGTGTTCTACTATTATTGACTGGTATTTGCATTTTTCTCAACGGAGAACAGACGCTGATTTATGCTGCTTCGATGGCGGTGTATTCGGTGACGCTGATTGCTTTCTCCTATGAAAAGCGAGAGAATGTCTTTACGAAGATTGCCACTTTTTTCGTGCCTTGGAGTACACTTTTTACTTATATGAGTTTTGTGCATGCGATAGATCCAGATGCAAAGAGTAATGTCTTTATAATCTACTATTTGT
Source organism: uncultured Lachnospiraceae bacterium (assembly GCA_964483545.1). Classification (GTDB taxonomy): domain Bacteria; phylum Bacillota; class Clostridia; order Lachnospirales; family Lachnospiraceae; genus JAAYYM01. The sequence goes on along the minus strand of CAZACC010000038.1, from coordinate 9,232 downwards.
TTATTACACTCTTTACGATTCTGGTCATGCTGATATCGGGAACAGAAAGCAGACTTAGGCGGTTTGTGTTTCCGTTTTCCATCATGGTATGGACTTTAGGTGTATTGATGGGATGCTACGAGTACTTTGCAATGCAGGAGGTTTATGTACAGGTTTATACATGGTTGTTAACACTTTATGCTGTTACTGCCTTGCATTTAAAGCTTGTAGAATTGAGAGAGTCTGCTGTTGAGGTGGAAGTAGCAGACCAATCGAAAGACTTGACAGATGAAGCAAATTCGACAGTAGAGACAAGGAAAAATATATGGGAGATCCAAAATCGTCTGTATAAGCATCATTGCTTTCTGTCACAGGTATGGATGCATGTACTTGCAGTGATGGCAACATTATCTCTCTATGTGACAATATCGCAGTTGTTTACAGATTGGACTGTTGCCGAATGTTTGAGTGTACCAATGGGAGCTGCGGCAGCAATTCTAATGATCTACCTGATTCCGTCTGTGTACCATAAAATAAACATCATGAAGTGTGAGAGCGAACGTGTGCTTTTTATTTTGGTATATGCGTTGAGTCTTGTGACCGTACTTTGCTGGAGCTATGAGTACAGACCAGGATATTGGACGGGAATAATTGCTTTAATAGCCGCAGTCATATGTCAGTGGGGAGTCCGTCAAAGAAGAAACACTATTACTGGCATTCTTTCAATGATTGTCTTTTGGATTGTAACGTACCGGCTAATCGGACTGACAGGACTCCATGATGATATTCAACAGGTGATCCTAGCAGTGGCATATATTTGCACGTTGGTGATAGGCAGACTTCTTTATCATAATGTACTAAAAACAGAGAAGAGTGAGAGTGGCTCTGTATGTCTTTTTGACTGGATCAGTATAAGTGCAGTCTGCGTTCCAACAGGTTTGTTTTTCGAAGATGAGATATGGCGGTTTGTCTCTGTGTTCTTATTGATTCTTTATGTTTTAAATTTTGTAAAACGTATCCATGGAAATAGTCACAGACCCATTTATTCGATTGCAGGGATGCTGCTTTGTGTAGCATGGTGGATTCAGCCTTTCTTCCAGGTTCCTCTAGAGCTGCAATCCGAATATAGAATGCTTCCGCTGATTCTGCTGTCACTTTGCTTGTACAAGTGGATCTGGCGTGGGTATGAAAAAGTGTTTACATGGATTCATTATGTCACAATCGTGATCTGCATGTATTGGCAAGGAGTTGATGCCATCAGAAGCAAACTATTATCAGATGTTTTGATTCTTGGAATTGCTGCACTCGTTATTTTGGTGATGTCATTCTGGATTAAGAGCAAGCGTTGGTTTCTCCTCGCGTGCATAACACTTGCAGCACTACTTTTCTATATGACAAGAACCTTTTGGCAGAGTCTTGCATGGTGGATTTACCTTCTTACTGTAGGCGTGATTTTGATTACGCTTGCCTCCGTGAATGAGTATTACAAGAAAAAGGGTGAGCAGTATGAGAGCGGATTCAAGCGTTTGATGCAGGAGTGGGAATGGTAAGGAATTAAAAAAGAAATAAAAGAAATAAAAAAATTAAATATAGACTTGCAAAATACCTGTAGGGGGTATACAATGACTTTGAGTCGAATACCCCATATGGGTATTTTGATATTTGAACTGAGAAGAGGATGATTCGTTAATATCCTGTCATGGAGGGTGTAAGAATGAAAGAGATAGATACAGATACAGAGGAAACTTATGGAAGAGAATGCTGTCAGGCTGCACATAAGACGAAAGAGCGTTTGCCAAAGGAGTACAAAGATTTGATGAATCGCTTGAAGCGAATTGAGGGGCAAGTACGTGGTATTGAAAATATGTTAGAGCAGGATGCGTATTGCACAGATGTGATGATTCAAGTTTCGGCTGTGAATGCAGCACTAAACAGTTTCAATAAAGTGCTGCTTGCAAATCATGTGCGTACATGCGTGGCAGATGATATTCGCGAGGGCAATGACGAAGTGATTGATGAGTTAGTGGGCTTACTACAGAAGCTGATGAAGTGATTGATGAGCTGGTGGGCTTACTACAGAATCTGATGAAGTAATAGAGGGCTAAATGTTCAATCTATCAGATTCTGTCAAAATAAATTTAATTTTGTCAAAACAGACAGATTGGGAGGAACGCTATGAAACAATATCAAGTAACTGGGATGAGCTGTGCAGCCTGCAGCACCAGGGTGGAGAAGGCTGTAAATAAGGTAGACGGAGTGACGACATGTGCTGTCAGCCTGCTGACCAATTCTATGGGCGTAGAAGGAAATGCTGATCCTGCGGCAGTGATCGCAGCAGTTGAAGCAGCAGGATATGGTGTAGAAGAGAAGGAAAAAGCCGTTCGTGGCAACGATACAAGTGACAGTAGAAATGAAAATTTAAATCAAGTTAGTGAAGCGGTGCAAACAGGCACAAGCAGAAAATCTCGCAGTGTGGGAAGTTCATCAGATAAAGAAATTTCCCATATGCGTAATAGACTGATTGCCTCACTATGCTTCCTTATTCCGCTTATGTACGTTTCCATGGGATATATGATGTGGGGATGGCCATTGCCGACATTTTTTGAGGGCAACCATATTGCAATGGGACTGACGCAACTTCTATTGACTGTAGCGGTCATGGTGATCAATCAAAAGTTTTTTACAAATGGTTTTCGCACTCTGTTCCATCTGGCACCCAACATGGATACTTTGGTAGCTCTCGGAGCTACAGCATCCTTTGGCTACAGTGTCTATGCCTTATTTGCCATGACGAATGCAGAACTGTTAGGAGATACAGTAGCAGTGATGCAATATATGCATGAATTTTATTTCGAATCAGCTGCTATGATTCTGACCTTGATTACTGTCGGGAAATTGTTAGAGACAGTGTCTAAGGGAAGGACAACGGATGCTCTGAAGGGTTTGATGCAATTAAAACCGAAAACAGCGGTTCTTTTAAGGGATGGAGTGGAGCAGGAGGTTCCCATAGGACAGGTACATGTGGGAGATCAGTACGTAGTCAGACCAGGCGATCACATTCCTGTAGATGGTATTGTTATAGAAGGAACTGGGGCGGTCAATGAGTCTGCACTGACTGGAGAAAGTATCCCTGCGGATAAAAGAAAAGGAGATGCAGTATCGGCTGCAACTACGAACCAGTCAGGATATCTGGTCTGTGAGGCAACAAGAGTCGGAGAGGATACGACACTGTCACAGATTATTAAAATGGTCTCAGATGCGGCAGCGACAAAGGCTCCGATCGCAAAGGTGGCAGATCGTGTGTCAGGTGTATTTGTTCCAATCGTCATCGGAATTGCGCTTGTTACAATCGCTGTGTGGATCCTGATTGGACATCAGACAGCAGGATTTGCGCTAGCAAGAGGAATTTCTGTACTCGTAATCAGTTGTCCGTGTGCATTAGGGCTGGCAACGCCAGTTGCAATCATGGTCGGCAACGGAATGGGCGCAAAGCATGGCATTATGTTCAAGACTGCAGTTTCATTGGAGGAAACAGGAAGATTGCAGACGGTAGTGCTGGATAAGACTGGAACCATTACGGCAGGCATGCCGGAACTGACAGATATCTTGCCGTCAGAGGGACATACAGCGGAAGAGTTGGTTATGAAGGCATATGCTCTGGAATATAAAAGCGAGCATCCGCTAGCGGTCGCTGTTGTTCAATATGCGAAGGAGCAGGGATATCAACTTGCAGAGATTGTTGAGTTTGAAGCAGTTCCAGGAAAGGGACTGACAGGGGTGCTTGATGGACATAAGCTTGCTGGAGGAAATGCTTCCTTTATTACCGAAATGCTTAGCGGAGAGCAAAATAGCATGGATCATCAGGCGCAGCAGCTTTCGGAAGAAGGCAAAACACCTTTGTATTTCAGTGAGGATGGACACCTGCTTGGAATGATTGCTGTAGCCGATGTCATCAAGAAGGATAGTCCACAGGCAATACAGGAACTCAAGAATATGGGATTACGTGTTGTTATGTTAACTGGGGATAATGAACGTACTGCACAGGCAATTGGACGCAAGGCAGGTGTTGATGAAGTGATTGCGGGAGTACTGCCTGATGGGAAAGAGGCATTTGTTAGCCGCATGAAGGAACAGGGAAAGGTGGCAATGGTCGGCGATGGCATCAATGATGCACCAGCACTTACAAGAGCAGATGTTGGAATCGCCATTGGCGCTGGTACGGACATTGCCATTGATGCGGCTGATGTGGTACTGATGAAAAACAGCCTATTGGATGTGCCCGCAGCCATTCGCTTGAGCCGTGCGACACTGCGCAACATTCATGAGAACCTGTTTTGGGCATTTATTTATAATGTCATTGGTATTCCGCTTGCCGCCGGAGTCTGGATTCCACTGTTTGGCTGGACGCTCAACCCGATGTTTGGGGCGGCAGCGATGAGTCTATCAAGCTTTTGCGTTGTAACAAATGCACTGCGGTTGAATTTGTTCCGGATGTATCGGAAAAGGGCAGCCGATTATATAGACAGCAATGGGAACAACATAGGTGTAACAGAAGTGGGTTTGGAACAAGAAACTACTAAAAAGGAAGAAGGAGAATGTAAAATGAAAGAAATCAAAGTAGGAGTAGAGGGCATGATGTGCCCAATGTGTGAGGCACATGTCAATGATGCGGTTAGGGCTGCATTTGATGTAAAAAAGGTTAAATCATCACACAAAAAGAAGCAGACAGTCATCCAGACCAATGCAGATATTTCAGAACAGCAGATCAAGGAAGTCATTGAAAAAACAGGTTATCAGGTAACATCATTTGATGTAAAAGATTGAAAAAGTATATAAATAGTACATGTCTTTCATATGAAATACGCATATTTTATAAATGATATATATCATTATATATATCTGAATAAAATATAAATATAGGCCAGAAACGATGAATCGTCACAAAAAATGTTGATTGTGAAAATGAATGTGGTATATTTAAATGCATATATGTATTCTATTTGCGTGGGGAGGTGAGGAAGACGAATACACAGTATTTATTATACGCATTGGAAGTTGAACGGGTCGGTTCTATATCACAGGCGGCTCAGAATTTATATATTGCGCAGCCGAACCTGAGCAAAGCGGTTATAGATCTAGAGAAAGAAATCGGTTTTCCGATTTTCCAGAGAACAGCGAAGGGCGTTCGGGTTACAGAGGCGGGATCTGAATTTCTGTATCATGCAAAACAGATTTCGGAACAGATGGATGCCATAACGCGCATACAGCAGCGTGATGGCAATGGAAAGCTGTATTATAAGCTGTCTATCCCAAGAGGCAGTTATATTGCAGAGGGCTTCACATCATTTATTTCGAATGTAAAAGCTGAAAAAGGAATGGAAATCACAATCAATGAAACCAATTCACTCGGTACGATTACCAATGTTGCTGATAAAGGCTATAATGTCGGAATCATTCGTTATCCCGTTTTAGATGAGAATTACTTTCTGACAAGCTTGAAGAACAATCATTTGCTCTCTGAAGTGGTTTGGGAGTTTGAATATGTGTTAGTTATGTCTGGAAATCATCCTCTTGCGGATGTGGGGGAAATCACGTTAGATGATTTACAGGACTATATCAGAATTTCTCATGGAGATGCAGATTTTCACCAGAATAAGCACAGCAATGATGAAGACCAGAATCGTCATAATAAAGTCATTTATGTTTATGAAAGAGGGAGCCAGTTCGACTTATTAACCAATGTTCCTACCACTTATATGTGGGTATCACCAATACCAAAACCTGTTCTTGAAAAGAATCATCTGGTACAAAGAACCTGTAAAGTAGATCATAACGTATATAAGGATGTTCTGATCTTCCGTAAGAATTATCATATGGAAAGCATTGACCGGCTGTTTCAGAAAAAAATATATGAGTCCAAGGTAGACGTTTCCTTATAAAGAAAAAGTATCAAGAAAAGACCTGCTATATATTCTTACATATATGGCGGGTCTTTTCTTTATATTGGTTTTCAGACAAGTAAAGAAATATAATAACCTAAATAATATGATTTGGGAGAACAGAAATTGACGATTAGTATAAAAGAAGCGATTGATCACTATATACAAAACAGTATCAAAAAGAGCAGAGAGCCCTTTTTAAAATTATTGATGAAAGCAGTTTTTGCAGGCGTTTTTATAGGAATGGGAGCAGCAGGGAGCAGTGTTGCAGCACATTCTGTTGCTAATATCGGTATTGCGAGATTGATAACGGGAGTTGTATTTCCAGTTGGCTTGATGATGGTCATTTTGTTAGGAGGAGAGCTTTTTACAGGCGATTGCTTGATGACGATGGCGATTCCCTCACACAGGATTTCATGGAAAAAACTAGGACAGGTATTAGCGACTGTTTATCTTGGTAATTTCATTGGAGCAGCATTCATGGCACTCTTAGTCAGTCAGAGTGGACAGTTTGACTATTCATCAGGATTACTTGGGGCATATACAATTAAGGTTGCAATGGGAAAGGTAGATATGTCATTTACAACGGCTTTGATTTCAGGTGTATTATGTAACATTCTTGTATGTGCAGCAGTATTAATGGCAGGATGTACTAAGGATCTGCAGGGAAAGCTTATGGCTAGTTTTTTTGTCATTATGCTCTTTGCTATATCAGGGATGGAGCATTGTGTAGCGAATATGTACTATATCACGGCAGGTATGATCGCCAAATGGAATCCAGAATATGCTCGTTTAGCTATGGAGCAATACGGAATCAATCAACAGATGCTGATGCAGATTAACCCAGTTAATTTCATCGTAAAAAACTTGCTTCCTGTTACGATTGGAAATATTTTGGGAGGTTCTGTTGCTTTTGGAATCCCGTTATTTTATATCCATCATGTGAAAGAAAAAGTAATATTGCAATCAAAAGTAAAGGAGGTCGAGATTAATGACAACAATGATTTCAACAGGTCTTCAGGCGTTGCTAGCTGAGCTGGGAGGCGTTGCTGTATGTGCAGCCATCCTGTATCTGTACTGGAACAAGATGCCTTGGAAACATCAGAAGAACTAATAAAAATACCCACAGGGTGAATCTGCTACATTTGTGTGAAGCGTAGTCCCCAGTGGGTATTTTACGTTTCAAAATACGAATTTAAATAAAAATTTAAATGGGAAATAAAAAACTAAAAAAGAGTTATTGACAACTAACAACGAATAGAATATACTAACCTTGAAAGAGATGATAAGTTTTATCGATAACACATGAAGGGAGATGGTGTTGATGCCTCTGTCAATGGTTAGTGAAGGAGAACAAAATATTATCAAAAAGGTCGGCGGAAAGGAAGAAACCCGCAGATTTTTAGAAACCCTCGGATTTGTATCTGGTGGAGTTGTTACGGTTATTTCGAAAATGGATGGCAATATGATCGTCAATGTAAAGGACTCCAGAGTTGCAATTGGAAAAGATATGGCAAATCGAATTATGGTATGAGAAAGAAAGGAAAGAGCACATGAAAACATTAAAGGAAGTAGCCTGTGGAGAAACTGTACAGGTATGCAGGCTGACTGGAGATGGCCCAGTAAAGAGAAGAATCATGGACATGGGTATCACGAAGGGTGTCCAGGTCTTTGTGAGGAAGGTTGCACCGCTTGGAGATCCCATCGAGGTTACGGTGAGGGGATATGAACTATCTCTCAGAAAAGCAGATGCCGATATGATTGAGGTTGAATGATATAAGGTAGACGGTGTCTTAGGATGAAGGGCTTTTAATAAAGGCCTTAATTTTATTAGAAATGGTTAGACATTACTAACCAAAGTGAAAACAGGAAAGAGAGGAACTAAAAATGTCAATCAAAATCGCATTAGCAGGTAATCCGAACTGCGGAAAGACAACACTGTTCAATGCATTAACAGGCTCTAATCAGTTTGTTGGCAACTGGCCGGGGGTTACGGTAGAGAAGAAGGAAGGCAAGCTGAAGGGGCATAAGGATGTCATCATCATGGATCTTCCAGGCATCTATTCACTTTCTCCGTATACTCTGGAAGAAGTAGTTGCTAGAAACTATCTGATTACAGAGCGTCCAGATGCCATTATTAATATCGTAGATGGAACCAACATTGAGAGAAATCTGTATTTGTCCACACAGATCATGGAGCTTGGCATTCCAGTGATCATGGCAATCAATATGATCGATATATTGGAGAAGACAGGAGATCGGGTTCATATTAACAAACTAAGTGAAGCGCTTGGCTGTGAGGTCGTTGAAATCTCAGCATTAAAGGGAACAGGAATCGTAAAGGCTGCCCAGAAGGCAGTTTCGCTTGCACAAAAGCAGGATATACAGCTTCCAGTGCATGAATTTACGTCCAGTGTCGAGGACATCATCAGTCAAGTGAAGTCTAAGCTTGGCACGGAAATTCCAGAGAATCAGAAGCGGTTCTTCGCCATCAAACTTCTAGAGAAGGATGACAAGATAGCTGCACAGATGAAGGAAGTACCAAATGTTGATGAAGAGATCAAACTTTTGGAAAAAGCAATGGACGACGATACAGAAAGTATCATTACAAATGAAAGATATGTTTATATTTCTTCTATCATAGAAAAGTGCTGTACCAAAGACAAGAAGAGAACCATGAGTACCTCAGACAAAATCGATCGCATCGTGACCAATAGATGGCTTGCGCTGCCAATCTTTGCAATCGTGATGTTTTTGGTTTACTATGTATCAGTTACAACGGTCGGCACATGGGCTACTGACTGGGCAAATGATGGTGTATTCGGAGATGGTTGGAGCTTGTTTGGCTTTGAAATCCCTGGAATCCCAGTGTTGATCGAGAGTGGTTTGACAGCAATCGGCTGTGCAGACTGGCTACAGGCACTGATTCTAGATGGTATTGTAGCTGGTGTCGGAGCAGTGCTTGGATTCGTACCACAGATGTTGGTACTATTTATCTTCCTTGCATTTCTTGAAGCGTGTGGCTATATGGCACGTGTTGCATTTATCATGGATCGTATTTTCAGAAAGTTCGGTCTGTCGGGTAAATCCTTTATACCAATGCTGATTAGTAGCGGTTGCGGCGTTCCAGGCATCATGGCCTCAAGAACGATTGAAAATGACAGAGACCGCAAGATGACGATCATGACAACGACGTTTGTTCCATGCGGAGCGAAGCTTCCGATTATTGCTTTGATTGCAGGAGCGTTGTTCGATGGCGCATGGTGGGTGGCACCAAGTGCTTACTTTGTAGGAATCGGAGCCATTATCTGTTC
>CAZACC010000037.1:14886-19239 GCA_964483545.1 uncultured Lachnospiraceae bacterium | reverse complement strand
GAAAGAGTTATTGCCAGAATTGATCAGAATGTTGTTTACAGATCACTATCAGAAGATCCGGCTAATGTTTATAGTCTTTTATTGGTAGCTGGATATTTAAAAACACCAAAGAAGGAATTACAGGCAGATGGTTCTTATCTGTGTGAGGTGTCGATTCCGAACAGAGAGATTGCTGCTGTGTATAAGAGCGAGATTTTATCACACTTATTACAGATAGGCGCTATTACAAGAACTACAGCAAATAAGATTGCAGAAAGCCTATATGCAAATGATTATAAGAAACTTCAGAAAGCCATCGCAGAGTATATGGATAAATCTATTAGTTTTTATGATGCTGGAGCAGAAGGCTTCTATCATGGATTAGTTCTTGGATTAATTGCTTTGATGGATAATCAATATAAGATTAAATCGAATAGAGAATCTGGAGATGGAAGATACGATATTAGCTTGATTCCCAGAAAGGATAGATATCCTGGGATTATCATGGAACTTAAGTGGAAAAAGGATTTAAATGAAGCAGCACTTGTAGAACTTGCTGATGAAGCATTGGCTCAGATTGATAAGATGAGGTATGATGCTGAAATGAGTGAAGAAGGCAACCAAAAGATACTTAAAATCGGAATTGCTTTTTCCGGAAAGAAAGTAGTAACAAGAGGAATATCATAAATAAAATTGTTTAAAGGCGTATCAATATGAGTGAGCAAAGGAGAGACAGTAAAGAATATGACAAGGCAAGCCCTGTAAATAACGATCACGAAGTACGTTCAACGCAATTGTGTTCTTATCAGCAGGACGAGTCAACCGAAAATTGTTCTTTTCAGCAATTTGATCCGTTTTTCAGTAGGAATAGAAAATATAGACAACATTATAGCTGATTTACAGCAGGCGCTGGATCAGATATAGATAATAGTGTTTCGTTTTATCAGATAAAATGGTCGAAGCAGCAAAGAAGAAGCTTTTCTCTGAAAAGCGCGGCCTCATTACTTAAAATTAAATCTTTTTTGTGTGTGAGATATAACGTTTTTTTAATCCATTTGTAGGTAAAAGGAATAATTACAATATTTTCTGATTTGATTTTTTCAGCCAGATAAGTCAACGTCATACCAATTGCATAATTTTTCTCTGCCATTTGATGGATCAGATGAGAGTCGGTTGTTTCCAAAACAAATTGAGGAAGAACGCCGTCTTCAAGAAAACTGCTAAACTGAGTTTCACTAATTGCACTGCTTAAATCTTTAACCACAATATTTTCGTGATGCAAATCAGTTGGAGATATGCTTTCTCTATTTGCTAAAGGATGGTTTTTATTTACAACCAGACAAAAGGAATCTGTGAATAAGGGTTCCATAAAAAACTTTTGCGAATCGATTGGTCCTGGAATGATGGCTAGTTCTACATCATTATTTTCTAACTGATGCATAATATAGCTGTCTGGATATTCTCTTAATTGCACTCTGATTTCAGAGTGCTCTGTGAAAAAGCTGTAAAAGAAATCGGCATTTAACATCTGCGGAACATCATAGGAACAAGATAAAGATAAAACCTTTTGGATATTCTTATCTTTAAATAATCGGTTTTCTATAATATCAAATTCAGCAATAATATTTTTCGCATGTGTTGCGAGATTAGCAGCGGCACTTGTTGGAATAATACGATTGCTTTTATGTATGAAAAGTGGTACAGCAAGCTCAAGCTCAAGGGCAGATATTGTTTTACTCAATGCCTGTGGTGATAGGAAGAGAGTCTCCGCAGCTTGAGAAATACTTTTTAATTTATAAACCTCAAGAAAATATCCTAATTGTCTTTGATTCATTTATTTTCCTCCTGTTGGTGTCAAAAATTTAAAGAGGCACGCAGAAATCAAATCTGCGTGCCTCTTTGCATGGCATAATTATAGGGAACCAAAAGATGATTGTCAAGAGTAGTTAAACCAAAAGGTTGAGCACATTAATTATTTTTCTGCTTTTCGTTCTTACTGAATAATGTTATAACTTTCCTATGTTAAATAATTGAAAAGAAACAATCGAAACGACGGAGTTCATATTATGTATGAACTCCGTCGTTTTATTAAAAAAATCAGGACATGCTCGAAGCATGCAGATGGGAGTAAGAATGAAATTAGAAAGAGTAAATTATAGCTCAGGTGCCCCGTTAGAAGAGAAAGTTGGTTATTCAAGAATGGTCAAGGTCGGACCGTTTGTAAAGATAGGCGGAACTACCTCAGTAAGACCGGATGGTACTGTCTATGGGGAGGATGCCTATGAGCAAACAAAATATGTTCTCGAAAAACAAATCAAGTTGTTAGAACAGGCAGGTGCCAAAGCCTCAGAAGTAATTAGTGTAAAGATTTACACAACCGACATGAGTCAGACAAGTAAAATATGCGAGGCTTATTCAGAGATTTTTCACGATATAAGACCTCTTAACACAGTGGTGGGTACAACTGCACTTAACAGACCAACACAGTTAGTTGAAATCGAGTTAGAGGCAGTAATGGAATCCTATGATTTTTAAATAGAGGAGGAAAGTTATAATGAGTAGAATTGAGGAACATCCAATATTAGGGAAAGAAAAGGAAAGAAAAATGGTTTCATTCACCTATGATGGACAGACGATGAAGGGATTTGAAGGGGAACCAATTGCAATTGCATTAAAGGCTAATGGAGTGGAAATCTATCGATATACCAAAAAAGAACATAAACCGAGAGGTCTTTTTTGCGCAATAGGAAGATGCACAGACTGCGTCATGGTAGTAAATGGAAAACCAAATATAAGAACCTGTGTGACGCCCCTTTTGGAGGGCATGAATGTTCAAACACAGGATGGCGTAATAGCAAAGGAGAGTTAGGGATATGAAAAGATATGAAGTCATTGTAATCGGATCAGGTCCCGCAGGGCTGTCAGCGGCAATTGAAGCAACGAAAAGAGGAATAAAAGTTATTGTCTTTGATGAGAATGAAAAACCTGGTGGACAACTATTCAAACAAATTCATAAGTTTTTTGGCTCCAAGGAACATCATGCGAAGATAAGAGGTTTTCATATAGGAGAGGAACTTTTAAAGGAAGCCTATCATGCAGGAGTTGAGGTGGTGCTAAATGCAACTGTGATTGGTCTTTATCAAGATAAAGAGGTCACTGTCAAAATTAAAGATGCGATTCATCACTATAAAGGAGATACCATTATTGTAGCGACAGGAGCGGCGGAAAATATGGTTACCTTTCCAGGATGGACATTGCCGGGGGTGATTGGTGCAGGAGCAGCGCAGACTATGATGAATCTTCATGGAATCCAGCCTGGGAATAAAATACTGGTACTTGGAAGTGGAAATGTTGGATTGGTCGTTTCTTTTCAGCTCCTCCAGGCGGGGTGTGAAGTAGTTGCACTGGTGGATGTTGCACCAAAGATTGGCGGATATGGTGTTCATGCGGCGAAAGTGGCAAGAACTGGGGTTCCCTTTTATTTATCACATACTATTTTGAGGGCTCATGGAACAGAACATGTTACCGGCGTCACCATTGGTCATGTAGATGAACATTTTACACTGATGGAAGGCACTGAAAAGACTTTTGAAGTGGACACGATTTGTCTTGCTGTTGGTTTGTCACCAATGTCTCAATTATTAAAAATGTCTGGTTGTAAAATGGAGGATGATTATAAACGCGGCGGAGTAGTTCCGATTACTAATGAATATGGAGAAACCTCTAATTCTGGTGTTTTTGCAGTGGGCGATGTATCTGGAATTGAAGAAGCATCTTCCGCTATGATTGAGGGAAAAATGGCAGGTGTTTGTGTGGCAGATTATCTTGGATACTGTTCGAAGAAGGAAAAAGAAGAGGAACTTTCCCTATTAAAAAAAGATCTGGATAGATTAAGGCAGGGAATGTTTGCACCATCAAATAAGGGCAAAGAAATCGCAAAGACCGATGAGGGGATTGACATTTCAATATCACTTCTTGAAAGAGGATTTGTTTCGGATGATGAAATTGAACGATATCCTGGAGTAACTCGTAGGGCAGGAATACATCCCGTTATCGAATGTACCCAAAATATTCCCTGTAACCCATGCCAGGATGCGTGTTCTAAGGGCTGTATATCAATTGGTGAGAACATTACGGATCTTCCGATTGCGGTTGAGGGAAGTCAATGTATCAATTGTGGAATGTGTGTTGCAAATTGTTCGGGTCAGGCAATCTTTCTTGTAGATGAGGACTGCGGTGATAATACTGCAACCGTGACGATGCCGTATGAATTTCTTCCACTTCCACAAGTCGGAACGAAGGGAGTGGGTCTTGGCCGAAATGGTGAAATTATTTGCAAAGCAGAAGTCGTATCTATGAAGAAGATAATGGCAT
>CAZACC010000037.1:1655-14786 GCA_964483545.1 uncultured Lachnospiraceae bacterium | reverse complement strand
AATGGTGAAATTATTTGCAAAGCAGAAGTCGTATCTATGAAGAAGATAATGGCATTTGACCATACGAATCTTCTGACGATACGCATTCCAAAGAAATATGCGATGAAAGCAAGATTTTTTAAGGCTTCTATATAGAACTAAAAACAGAAGGGAGGGAAAATTGTGAATTCAGTAAATGACAGATCAAGAGATATAGGACCTTTCGTTTCTTATCCGGATGATGATATTCTGATTTGCAGATGTGAGGAGATTACGAAGGGAGAAATACGAAAAGCAGTACATGATGGTATGTGGACACTTACCGAAATTAGAAGATATCTTCGAACTGGTATGGGATTATGTCAAGGTCAAACATGTTCAAAACTGATAAAAAATATTGTGGCAAGAGAACTTTCTGTATCACCGGCAGAACTCGAACCAGCGTCAGTAAGAGCCCCGATGCGGCCAACAGAAATGAAGATTCTTGGAAATGAGGAGGTGAATGAATCATGGGAAACAAAGTTGACGTAGTAATCGTCGGAGGTGGAATTATTGGTTGTGCTACCGCATATTACTTGTCGAAGCAAGGAAAATCCGTTATAGTGCTTGAGGCCAGTGACCATATTGGAAATGGAGGATCCTCCAGAAACGGCGGCGGGGTACGACAGTCAGGGCGAGATCCAAGGGAACTGCCACTTGCCATGTACGGAATTGAGAAGCTTTGGCCCAAGCTATCGCAGGAATTAGGAACCGAATGTGAATATCATAAAGAAGGAAACCTCCGTCTTGGGAAAACAGCAAAGCATCTGGAAATTCTTCAGGGTCTTACAGATAGAGCAGTAGCCTGTGGACTGGATGTTCGAATGATTGATGGTAAGGAAATCAAGGAAATCAATCCTTTTCTATCGGATGAAGTAATCGGTGCAAGCTGGTGTCCCACGGATGGACATGCTAATCCAATGATTACTACGTTAGCATTCTATAAGAAGGCGAGAACGCAGGGGGTTCAGTTCATTACGGGAGAAAAGGTTACGAAGCTCAGAAAGGCGAAGGGCAGGCTGAGAGAGGTATATACAAAGTCCAATGTATATGAAGGTGATTACATATTAGTGGCTGCAGGTTATGACTCTAGAGAACTTCTGGCTACCGTAGGAATTGATATACCGATGCATAAGGAATTAATGGAATGCCTGGTTACCGAGCCGGAACCCCATATGTTCAACCAGATGCTCGGAACTGCAGAAGCAGATTTTTATGGTCACCAGTCAGATCATGGTTCCTTTGTATTTGGTGGTTCTTCTGGATTTGAAATGAACAATAAGGATGGTGGGACAGTTAATTCCCCAGGAAATAGTGCGATTACGGCATCCTGTATTTGTAGAGGAATTATGAAATACTTTCCAGATCTTAAGGATGCCAAAATTGTTAGATCCTGGGCCGGATATATCGATGTCTGTCAGGATGGAGTACCGGTTCTCGGAATGGTAGAAGAGGTTCCAGGTTTGATTGTGGCTTGCGCATTCACGGGGCATGGATTTGGAATTGCTCCAGTCGTTGGAGAACAGCTGGCAATGCTTATTACGACAGGAAGAACCCAGGTTGACATAAGTAAACTCAGATACGATAGATTTAAAGCAAAAATATAAAAAAAGAGGAGAATCATTATGAAAGTAGCAATTGAAGAGTTATCAAGAGTTGAGATAATTACAAGGGAAGCAAAGGTAGATCTGCTTACAAAGGAGTCCAGCAAATTTGGAATCTCAGGAATGACTGTTTATGAAGCAAAAGGTTGTGGTGTTCAGCTAGGTACCCAGGAATATGAGACAGAAAAATTGGAGACACCGGTGCTTTTAAACAAGCAGGTGATTATGATTATTCTCCCGACCGCAGAGGTAGATAAATTTTTAGATTTTGTGGAAAAGACATTATATACAGGTCATATTGGCGATGGGAAAATTATTGTTTCACCGGTGACGAATGTAATTCGCATCCGTACGGGCGAAGAAGGAAAAGATGCAATCAAAGAAGGTGAAATTGACTAGTGATGATTTGAGTGCGCTCCTCAATGCGCAGATGGGAGTAGAAATGAAAGAGAAAAAATTAGGTCTTGGAAGTGTTGTAGCCACAGGGGTCGGTCTTGTAGTTGCGTCAAGCTGCCTATTATCAATTGGTATTGGATCGTCTTCCATAGGAGTGACGTTTATCGTTTCAATGGCGATTGCTTGCATCCTAAACATTGTTACGCTGTTGTCAATAGCAGAACTCAATGCACTGATGCCTGATTTGACCGGTGGACTTGCACAATATTCACTGGCAAGTATTGGACCATTTGTCACAATTATTTGTATGGTTGGCGGGTATGCTTTATGCAATACAATAGCAGGCTCTGTGGAAGGAGCAATGTTTGGAAATACGATTGCAGCCCTATTTCCAAGTAGCCCGATTCCAAGCTGGGTCTATTGCGTTATTTTGGTAATTATTTTAATGATTACGAATCTAAATGGCGTGGATGTATTCATAAAAGTCCAAAATTTTGTTGCTTACGCTTTGATTATTTCACTCATAATAATGGGAGTTCTTGGTACTCTTGGGATTGGAGTTGGAGAAATCGTAGAGCAGCCAGCTGTACTTGCTTCTGATTTTTCAAATGTAACAGGGTTATGTGGTCTGGCATTCTTCTTGTTTATAGGAGGAGAATATGTAGTGCCGCTGACCAAGGAAGTTAAAAATGCAAAAAGAAATATTCCACTTGGAATGATACTCAGTATGATTATTATTTTCTGTATGCAGACTTTTTTGACGCTGGGATTTAAAAACTATACAGAATGGGGAGAATTGGGGGCAAGTACAACACCACATGTATTATACGGTCAATTATTACTTGGACCTGTAGGGAAATACTGGATGGTGATTGCGTCATTACTAGCAGTTATCAGTTCAGTGAATACGATTATGGCTTCCTTATCTTATATCTTAATGGGAATGTCAAAGATTGAACTTTTACCGAATTTATTTCAGAAAAAAAACAAAAAAGGAGCGCCTTATGTTGGAATCATAATACAATCAATAGCATTTTGTATTATCAACATTACAGGTCTTTCCACAACAGATTCACTTTCTTTTTTGATTTCTGTGTTGGCACTGCTTTGGATGTTAAGTTATATCGTATCAAATCTAAATGTGCTGTTGTTACGCAAACGTCTTCCTAATGCACCACGTACCTTTAAAGTGCCATTTGGACCAGTAATTCCAATCATTGGTATGGTGGGAACCGCTTGGATGATTTACAATATTGACCCCAATTGGGAAATCAAGCTGCAATTGTATAAAGTCTGTGGAATTATGATTCTGTTGCTTACAATCTATGCATTCTTTTGGGTCAAATTCAAAGTAAAAAGATCATTATTTAAACCATATCCCGTTAAAGAGGTCATGGCAATGGAAAACGATAGATACCAAAAGTTTCATAAGTCAATAAATAAAGACCACATGTTTCATGTGGCAGAGGAGGAAAGATATGAGTGATACAAGATTAGATTTACTTTATTTAAGCGAGCCGGATATGCTTGCAGCAGGTGTAAATGATGTAGTTGCATGTACGGAATGTATGGAAGAATTATTGGTCACCATGGACAAGGGAGATTACCTTATGGGTGGCGAAAATGCAAACTCACATGGAACCATGATTACATTCCCAGAAAATCCCCCATTTCCCAATATGCCAAAAGCAGGGCCGGACAGGAGATTTATGGCAATGCCAGCATATGTCGGTGGAGCAACAGATATGGCAGGGATGAAGTGGTATGGTTCCAATGTTGAAAATAGGGAAAAGGGTCTTCCAAGATCCATTCTTATGGTAATGTTAAATGATAAGGATACTGGTGCTCCATTATCTTTAATGTCAGCGAATTTAATATCAGCATATCGTACAGCAGGAATTCCTGGTGCGGGTGTTAAGAATCTTGCTGTAAAAAATGCTAAAGTACTTGGTATTGTTGGTCCCGGTGTTATTAACATCACTGCGATTGAAACCTTTGCAGCTCTCCGCCCTACACTGGATACTTTAAAAATTAAAGGACGAGGGAAATCATCGATTGATCGCTGTGTTAATTTTGTTAAGGAACATTTACCGCAGTTCACTACAATCCAGGTGGTTGAAACACTTGAGGAATGTGTTCGTGATTGTGATATTTTGAGTTTTGCGACCTCGACTTCAATGGGAATGGACAGAAGCCAATATCCATTTATTGAAGAAAAATGGATTAAACCAGGTGCTTTATTCTGCATTCCTGGATCTGGTGATTTTTCTGATGAATATATCTGTAGCGGTAAGGCAAAATTGGTATGCGACAATATTAAGCTTTATGAAGCATGGCAAGAGGAATATCCTTATCCTACTTATAACCAGATTTATATTCCAGGTTGTTTATGGCTGGACCTAGTTCATGATGGAAAGCTTTCAAAGGATAAGATTGTAAATCTTGGTGCAATACTGGCAGGAAAAGAGCTGGGGCGTAAGGATGATAATGAAGTAATCATTTATTCAGTTGGTGGAATGCCAGTAGAGGATGTTGCATGGGGCAAGAAGGTATATGAGAATGCGCTGGCGAAGGGAATTGGTACCAAATTAAATCTTTGGGAGAAACCATATTTGTTCTAAACAATAATCGTATCCACTGTTTCATTTCTAAATGGAAGATTATATTCATTTATCAATATTGGTAATGCAGAAGGCGGGAAGAAAATTCTCGTCTTCTGCATTGCCAAATGTGCATTAATGCCATGTATGACATACAATGGAGTGGAACGAGGAAAATTGGCCAGTTATTACGATGATTGCGTTAGTTGTCGCATTTTTATGACGGATGAAAGTCCGCTTTGTGCATAATAAATGGATGTACGAATATTCTGGGTAACGAAAACGCTCCATGAAGCAAAAATGCGTAATAGAGATTGACATTCTCCTTGATGTAGAGGATAATGGCATTACACAAAAATGCTTCATGAAGCAAAAGTGAGGAGTGGAAGCAATGGAAATCAAGCGAGATTATTATTTGAACAAGCTGATTGCAAAACAACATAATGGATTGATTAAAGTAGTGACTGGAATGAGAAGATGTGGAAAATCCTATCTGCTATTCAATCTGTTTAAGGATTACCTTATTGAGAATAATGTAGCCGCCGATCACATCATCGAAGTGGCATTCGATTCTTTTGAAAATACCAAGTACCAAGACCCAGAAGTATTGTATCCTTTTATTAAGGAGCAAATCGTGGACAAAGAACAATATTACATTATGCTTGATGAAATACAGTTATTGGGACAGTTTGAATCGGTTCTGAACGGACTGATGAGAATTCCAAATGTAGATGTATATGTAACAGGAAGTAATGCTAAGTTTTTATCCAAAGATATCATTACAGAGTTCCGCGGACGTGGTGACGAAATGCACATGAATCCCCTGTCATTTTCTGAATTTATGTCAGTTTATGATGGGAATAAATATGACGGATGGCATGATTACATTTTATATGGTGGATTACCCAGTGTGGTGCAACTGCAAAATTCCGAGCAGAAAATAGAATATCTGAAAAATATTTTTGAAGAAACTTATATCAATGATATTATTGGCAGGCATAAGGTAAAGAACCGTGCTGAACTGGAAGAATTACTGAATATCCTTTCATCAGCGATTGGTTCCCTTACCAATCCAAGAAAATTGGAAGATACATTCAAATCGGTTAAACAGGTAACCATCAGTGCCAAAACAATCAATAATTACCTTGATTATCTCTGTGATTCTTTTTTGATAACAGCTGCACACCGATATGATATTAAAGGAAGAAAATACATTGGATCACCAATGAAGTATTACTTTACTGATATTGGACTTAGAAATGCACGAATCAACTTCCGACAGTTGGAAGAAACTCATACAATGGAAAATGTCATTTACAATGAATTGCTTACCAGAGGTTATAATGTCGATGTTGGAGTTGTAACGATCCAACAGAGAGATTCTGCAGGTAAAATGATGAGGAAACAGCTGGAGGTAGATTTTGTATGTAATAAAGGCTCTAAACGATACTATATACAGTCTGCTTATTCTATGCCAACAGCTGAAAAAATGGAACAGGAGCAGCGCTCCCTTGTGAAGATTGATGATTCTTTCAAAAAAATCATTATCACAAAAGACACCCCCACTCCAACCTACAATGAAGCAGGAATTCTCGTGATGAACGTATATGATTTCTTGCTGAATGGCAATAGTCTGGAACAATAACTCATTCCGCCGGGTATTTGATATTGCTTGATAATTATGGTATGCTTTTAATGTTCCCGGAGGGTCAAATACAGGGATTTGTAGGACGGTTTGAACTACAAATCATTTACATTAAACGACCTTTAATAATTGCATCGTTGAGCAGGAATATGGAGAGGCATACCAGATGGGCTATAAAATAAAACAACAAAAGCAAATACATGATTTTTTGTTAGAAGAGTATGGCAAAGAAAAAGGTTGCCTATTGTTTGAACAAGAATTTGACATTCTTAATACTATCATAGGGCAGACAACGGGAAAAACGAAGAATCAGCTGAAAACTCTCGTTCAGACAATTCTTCCGAGAATTGCAATGTACAAAACCTTCTTGAACGAAGGCTTTAGCAAGGATGAGACAATCAAGCATATGAGAAAATATATGCTTGAAATAATAGCGGCTAAAAAGCATAGCTCAACAGCAAACATGGAGAAGCTCCCAGGGTTCTATCGTATTTATAGTAGTGTGTTTTTGCAAATTATGCGTACTACTGATTTACAGGTAAGCACCCAAAATCACGGTAAAGATTTTTATGATGTCACTATAACAAAATGTCTCTGGCACACAGCCTGCGTTGAAAACGGCTGCGCAGAGCTATGCAGTCTCTTTTGTGATGTGGATGATGTGACCTATGGTGGGCTTAAAAAAATAGGGTTTTCACGAACGCAGACACTTGGTTACGGTGGAAATTGTTGTGACTTCCATTTTTACAGAAAGTAAGCATGCCTGTGCTTTTTACATCTCAATGAAACAAAGTAAATAGTAAAATAACTCTCTTAAGGGCAATCGAAAGATTGCTCCTTTTTCATGCCCATTTTGAGGAGGTGAGCACAAATGGCGAACGATTTTGGCCTAAAAATAGGCGTCGAGGGTGAGAGGGAATTCAAAAAAGCGCTTTCGGATATCAACCAGAGCTTCAAGGTTCTCGGTTCGGAAATGCAGCTGGTCACCAGTCAGTTTGATAAATGGGGATAGGGATTATTGGAATCTGATTCGAAATGATTTTCTGAAATTGTTCATAGAATTGCCGAAACAGAGAAGGTACGGTGATTACCTTTGATATAGTGGCAGAAGGTATCATAATAAAAACTAAATTCTATTGACACATACTGCTTGTGTTTATATAATATAATGAATAAGAAAAATGGAGAGTGATTATGCAAGCATTGGATTTTTCGGAGTATGAATTAAGTGGAAAATTTTATGGTGGGTCAGAACGAAAGATAGGAATTGTGATAGATGGAGACGATTATATGCTCAAATTTCAAAAGAAAACCGCTTTTGGGAAACGCAACAATCATATATCGGAATTCATTGGATCACATATTTTTGAAATATGTGGTTTTTTAACACATAAAACATATTTAGGGTTCAGAGAAGGAGAACAGGTGGTTGCCTGCAAAGATTTTAATGTGTCAGGGAAACAATTCGTTCCATTTAATGATGTTGGAGAGAGTACATTAGATCAGGACAAAGAAACTTATCAATATGATTATGAAGATATTATGCAGATGCTGAGAGATAATTCTAAATTAACAGACGTTGAAGAAACAATTTCTTCGTTTTGGGAAGTATATATATTAGATGCGCTAATAGGAAACTTTGACAGGCATGGTTCTAACTGGGGATTTATAAAGGAAATGAACAGTTATTCCATGGCTCCAGTTTTTGACAATGGATCTTCTTTGTTTCCAAATTTAGTAGATGAAGATGAAATGAAAAATATTCTGGGCTCAAAAGAAGAAACGGAGAAAAGAATATATAAATTTCCGACATCTCAAGTTAAATTGAATGGAAAAAAAAGTTCGTACTATGAGGTGATTCATAGTCTTGAATTTCCAGAGTGCAACAGAGCTTTGGTAAATGTGTTTCCTAGAATTGATTTGAAAAAGATAGAGGGATTCATATACGAGACACCAATGCTCTCAGATACACAAAAAATGTTCTATAAATATATGATACTAGAACGCTATGAAAAGATAATAAAAGCACCTTTAGAAGAATTGATGGAGAGAGGATGATTCCATGAAGGAAATAGTAACCAGAGGAATTATTTGTTTGGAAGATGAATATGATTTCACTTACTATGTTGCCAATATTGTGTATATGGAACGTGAAGATGAAAGTTATTGTTACGAGATTACCCCTAATTATAGTGTGATAAGTCTTTTAACGGAAAAAAAATTTCAGGGAATACCAGGATTGGATTTAAGCTTAAGAAAAGAATCCTATATTAGAGAAAATGTAGTTCCAGTATTTATTAGTGAAAGAACGCCGGGAGAAAATAGAGAAGATTTATGGGATTTGCTGGAAGAGTGTGACATGCAGTATCTTAATCGATTGGAGTGGTTGATTCGAACAAATACAAGATACGCAGGAGATGGTTTGTATGTACGCAGACCTGATGAAAAAAAACTTGCGATATCTTCCATCGATGAGTTAGGCTCTCGTAGCTCAGTGATTAGCCGTAGGATACTTGAAGTGATCTGCGCAGGTGGAGAGATTGTAACGAAAGATTTTATAATCAATGATGACAATAGAAAATCGTATTATGTATTATTAATGACAATGTATACAAAAGAAAGAAAGTATCTTGATGAGAGGCGTAAAGCAGGAATTAAGAAAGCTGCAAAACAGGGAAATTATAAAGGAAGATCTCGAGTTGAAATTGATAAAATGGAGTTATATGATATTTTTCATGCATATGAAGACGGAAAAATAAGTGGAAGGGACGCGGCAGATAAGTTGCAAATCAGTGCATCAACATTTCATAGACGACATCGTGAATATAAAAATGCATCAATAGAATTACAAAATAAAAATGACATAGAGCAACTTACATAGTTTCAATCAGCAAATAGGAATATTGGTTTTTGGGAAAACCATCAAACAACTACCTTTGAAGAATCAAAGCAAATGCTTTCAACAAATCAATGAAAAGTCAATAAATTCAAGTATTTACAAGGAGAATCAATAGATGATAAAAATACTTTTCGTTTGCCACGGCAACATCTGCCGTTCACCCATTGCAGAGTTTGTCATGAAGGATATGGTTGCAAAGGCAGGCTTAGAAGATCAATTCTACATTGCCTCTGCAGCGACCAGTACGGAGGAAATATGGAACGGAGTAGGCAGTCCGGTATATCCGCCAGCGAGGGAAGAGCTTGCGAAGCATGGACTTAACTGTGAGGGTAAGAGAGCCGTGCAGCTTCGTAGAGATGATTATGAGAAATATGATTATTTGATCGGAATGGAAAGCACGAATATTCGCAATATGCTGCGGATGCTGGGCGGAGATCCGGAGCGAAAGGTAAGTCGCTTGCTAGACTTTTCGGAGCATCCAAGAGACATTGCAGATCCATGGTATACTGGGGCATTCCATGTCACTTATCATGATGTTGTCGAGGGCTGTGAAGCTTTATTAAGACATATGATATCAAATAAACAAGATAAGCTATAGAATCAAAAAGAGATACAATCGTAGGCGCTTGCAAGGAAGAGATATCATTCAAGTAGAGGGGAGGATTTTTATCAATGAGAAAAAATGCGAAATATTTGTTCCTAACCGTAAGTCTTGTCGCCCTGCTTACAGCATCAGCTGTTTTCACAGGCTGTAACAAAAAGGCGCAGACACCAGCTGCTTCGACAGACAAACAGGTAGAGGAAAGTACGGAACAGGCAACGGACGTGAAGGAAGAAGAAGTTAAAAATACAGATTTGTTTGCGGGTACAGCCGAAATCGGCAGCAGGCGATTTTTAATCGGTGAGGACGGGGCAGACATACCAGACTATACACCTTCTGTACCTGCCTATCAGGTAGAGGCAGACTGGTCTAATATTGAAAACGCAGATCGTATCTATCTGCAGGATCAGATGAAGAAGCAGCTCACGAAGGATTTATTCATCGTGGTAAATTCCAACGGCAACGAGTTCTATACGACCTACGAGGAAAACCGTTACACGCAAACCCCGAATTTTGTGACGGTAGATTCCATGATGCATACTTATCATTTGTTTTTTGCAAAACTGCAGAAGAATACGGAGCGTACATATCTTGTAGATGCAGTGAAGGAAATGAGTCAGGCGATGCTCCAGAATTCTGTTAGTCAGTATGAGGAATTGAAAGGTTCGCAGTGGGAAGAGGCGGCAAAGATCAATGTTGCATTTTTTGCAGTTGGTGGAACCTTGATTGGAAATCAAGTGGATATTCCAGATTATGCGAGGGATGTTGCAGAACAGGAGTTAGGGTTTGTAGCAGATGCAGCAACAATCGAGAAATCTCCGCTAAATGGGGAACTGGAGGATTATACCCAGTATAAACCGAGAGGATATTACGAAGGCAATGAAAATCTGGAGAAATATTTCCGTGCAATGATGTGGTATGGACGCAGAAATTTCGTACAGAAGGATGAGGTACTAGACAGATGTGCACTTCTAATGACCCTGGCACTGGACGATCAGGCGATGGAGAGCTGGGAGAAGATTTACTCGGTTACATCCTTCTTCGCAGGAGCCAGTGATGATTCGGGCGTGTATGAATATATGCCTTTCATCAAGCAGGCATATGGGGAGAACGTTACGACAGCAGATTTGATTAGCGATACGGATGCATTTCAGACATTTCATAAATTAACAGGAGAGCTTGATCCACCGCAAATCAATTCCGTTGTATTTATGGATGATGAAGGGAAGACGGATAAGACGGAAATGGCTAAGGGATATCGCTTTATGGGACAGCGATTTACTTTGGATGCAGCTATCTTTACACAGTTATGCTATAGCAAGGTGAAGGAGAAGCCGGATGGAAGTGCGCGTATGTTGCCAGATTCACTGGATGTACCTGCGGCAATGGGCTCTGAGACAGCACTTGCTTTACTGGAGGCAAACGGTAATTTCGAATACGAGGGATACACGGACAATATGACTGCGGTTCGTAAGAAAATCGCAGATGCACCGGGTTCTTTATGGAGAGCAAGCTTGTACGGTGGATGGCTTGACACCTTAAGGCCATTATTAACCAAAAAGGGTGAGGGCTATCCGTCCTTTATGAAGAGCGAAAAATGGGATCTGAAGAAGTTAGAAACTTTTCTTTCGAGCTTCACGGAGTTAAAGCACGATACCATTCTCTATTCTAAGCAGTTCATGGCTGAGATGGGCGGAGGAGATGAGGTTATTGATGATCGCGGCTATGTAGAGCCTGAGGTAGAGGTTTATGCAAAATTAAGTGCGCTGACGAAGAATACTTCTGAGGGATTACAGAGCTTTGGCGTGATCGATGCGACAGATATAGAGAATCTGAAGCGTCTGAGTGAACTGTCTGACCGCCTAAAGGAAATCTCGGTCAAGGAACTGACGGGCGAAGAGGTTACAGAAGACGATTATGAACTGATTCGTTCTTACGGAGGTAATATTGAGCATTTCTGGGCAGAAGCTGTGAAGGATGAACAGACAGGAGATACGGACAGCAGTCTGGTTCCAGCAGCATTGGTTGTGGATGTGGCAACAGATCCGAATGGAAGCGTGCTGGAGCAGGCAATCGGAGGCGTACATACCATTTATGTGGTCGTGCCAGTGGAGGGCAAGCTGCGAGTGGCCGAGGGTGCAGTATTCAGCTACTACCAGTTTATGCAGCCGATGGAGAACCGTCTGACAGATTCTCAGTGGAGAAAAATGATTGGTCTTGAATTAAATGACAATATGGAATACGAAGTAGATGAAAATATTCAGCAGCCGGAATGGACACAGAGTTATCGGACTGAATGGAAGTATGATGGTGAATAAGATTCAGGGACCGGGGATAGCGGTTATTTTTGCCGCTGTCCTGTTCTTATGTTGGTGGAAGGGCATTTTTCTGCCAAATTGGGTTGACTGGAAGATTCGAGATTACAGTTATGAAGAAGCTCAAGTACAGCTGGCAAATCACCATATGGAGCTGGTTGAGGAACAGCAGGACGGCACACTGGGGAAAGTTTACCAGACACCCTGGGACTGGAATGTACAGGAGGCATTGCCCTTTGACATCAATCATGACGGTACTGAGGAACTGATTTTACTTGTGTGGAAGCACGGAAGTTATGGAAATCACCGGCCAATCTGGGAGAAGCACAACGATATACGTCTCGAACAACATATCTTTATCTATCAGTGGGACAAGACAAGGGTAACGAAGCTCCGTCCAGTCTGGATGTCCTCTGCTCTGGGCTATGAAGTGACTTCCATTACCAGAGGAGAGCGTGACGGACTGATCGTAACGGATAGAAATGATAACAGCAAAGTATGGAAGTGGGAGGACTTTGGTCTGGTGCTTGCCGGAGAAGCAAAAGAGATGCAGGTCAGTTTCTTGGCGGCGGGGGACAATCTGATCCACACAAGCCTTTTGCAGGATAAAAGGGATGGTTATGATTATTTATATGACCATGTCAGGGAGGAAGTACAGCAGGCAGATTTGGCTTCTCTCAATCAGGAGACAGTCTTTGTGAAGGATCACGGGCTAATCAGCGATTATCCACATTTTGGAACACCAATAGAGGTCGGGGATGCGATTGTCAAGGTGGGTTTTGATATTGTGACACTTGCCAATAATCATATATTGGATAAAGAGCTTTATGGGGTCAAGGTGACCACATCCTTCTATAAGGAACAGGAAGGAATGACTTATGTAGGAGTCAATCCACCAAAACATAAGACAGCTCCAGAAATAACAGACCTAGAGCAGACAGTCGTAGAAGAGACAGCTCCAGAAATAACAGCCTCAGAGCAGACTGTCGTAGAAGAGGCAGCCCCAGAAATAACAGCCCCAGAAATAACAGCCCCAGAAATAACAGCCCCAGA
>CAZACC010000037.1:0-1555 GCA_964483545.1 uncultured Lachnospiraceae bacterium | reverse complement strand
CAGCCCCAGAAATAACAGCCCCAGAAATAACAGCCCCAGAAATAACAGCCCCAGAGCAAACAGTCGCAGAAGAAAGAACATCAGCAGTAGCACTCAATAGACCAGAAGAAGCAGTTAAGTTCGTCAATAAGAACGGAATCCGTATTGCCCTGTTGAATTACACCTACGGAACAAACGGAATTCCATCTCCGACAGAGTATCCCTATCTCGTAGAGCGTTTTCGTGATGAGGAGAGAATGTTGCAGCAGATTGACTATGCAAGAGTCAGAGCCGATGCTGTGATTGTATTTGCCCACTGGGGAACGGAATACAGTCTGGATGTGGATGAAGAGCAGCAGCGAATCTCAGATCTGTTACTGGAACATGAAGTAGATGTGGTAATCGGTACACATCCGCATGTACTGCAACCTTATGAAATACGAACTGGTGCAGACGGACATCAGATGCTGATCTATTATTCACTCGGGAATTTGGTTTCTGGACAGGACAAACCCGAATGCCAGATTGGAGGTCTCGCAAAGTTCAATATCATCAAGGCGCCGAACGGAAGTGTATCTATTCAAGATGCAGAGCTGAAAGAGATTCAGTTTCAAAGATAACAAATGTAATTCTCAAAAAACTCAAATTCAAATACAAATTCAAAAATCAGGGGTGTCAAAAATCAGGGGTTGACATTCGACATTTTACCGCATATAATTAATTTTAATAGGTTTTTACAAGACTAAATGCATTGATGGTGTCAAGTAGATGGTTGTTTTCTTGTAGAGAGAGGAAGTCATCGGCTGTAAGCTTCCTTAAGTTCAGGCAATCGATTGAAGTTCCCACCGGAGCAGCTTTTCTGAACAAACACATGGATTAGAGTGTAAGATTCTAAGTACAGGAAGTTATGTACAGGGTCATCAGTAGGAGAAGACGTCCACGTACGTTACACGAATCGAGCGTCTGTGTCATACACAGGAATTTGGGTGGTATCGCGAGTCTATGAGCTTCGTCCCTTTTAGGGATGGGGCTTTTTATATGTAGTGAAACGATTCTCAGGGCGAATGAAGCTTTATCGCATTAACATTGGATTGGATGAAGCCCTGCAGGTTCTTGAATTTGGACAATGGGGGACATGAATTGATGATAACTCATCCAAATTACATAAATTTAGAAGGTGTTATGCCTGAATTTGGACAATGAAATGTTTGGGATGTAAATAAAATTCCAAAGAAAGTGTGCTAGACGTTAATTTTTGGATTTGAATGCTTATTAGAGTAGAGAGTATTGTCCAAATCAACATATAAGGGTTATGATAATTTTCATTTTTGGAATTATAATCACGATATGCTTGGCACTGATGTCCAATTTGGATCAGGTAGTGATGCTCCAAGGCAAGTTTGGATCAGGTAGTGATGCTCCAAGGCAAGTTTGGGACAGGCAGTGATGCTCCAAGGCAAGTTTGGGACAGGTAGTGATGCTCCAAGGCAAGTTTGGACCAGGTAGTGATGCTCCAAGGCAAGTTTGGGACAGGCAGTGATGCTCCAAGGCAAGTTTGGGACAGGTAGTGATGCTC
>CAZACC010000036.1:0-19488 GCA_964483545.1 uncultured Lachnospiraceae bacterium | reverse complement strand
GTTGCTTTTTTGAATTTTTCAGGGTTGGTTTATACTGTTTAGTTTTCAAGGTACTATAGTGCCGAGTTACGTAGTAACTCGTGTACATGGTTATAGTGCCTGCAACGCTGATTATTACTGATAAAAATCAACTTTTCGAAAATGTCCTTTCGATGTGCGGCTTATATATAGTATCATCGTGCCGAAAGAATGTCAACATTTTTATTCACTTTTTTTTGTGATTTTTTATGACATAAAAAAAGACACAATATCTTGTACCTTTTCTATTCTGACACCTCTATTTTCTAATATATATGGATATTATTTCCTGTCAAAACAACTCTTACAGACCTGTTATGAACCTTACCAACAAATTATGATTAAAGAGTATTGTTAATATGACACTACTATTAATAGAGGTAATCATCTTGCTTCCGATTGTATTACCAAAAAAGATAATTGCTATGAAAAACCCGACCCATACAATCAATAACCCCTTGGTCAGTCCAGCAAACAAACCCAGCAGTTTATTAAATCCTTTGATAATAGGAATCCGAGCTATAATATCTGCTGAGAAGAGGATAAACCAGATAAAGACCCACAGCATCAGAAAACAGCCTATAAATGATATGGCATTGATAATCATTTTGGCAAGATATCCTGCTACATACTCTTCAAATAATGTAACCATCAGTTCATGATATACTTCCGAAGTATTATTATTTATTAAGCAGGAAGTGATGATCTCTGGCATATCATAAGATTCTATTGTTTTAATCTGGTTTTCTTCTATTGTATTGTCATACTGTGCATTATGATCAGCAAATACCTCTACCACCTTATACTTTAAATGATCATAGACCTTCGTATGATTGGTCAGATAATTGCTGACATATGGAGAAATGACCGTTACAATGCATATTACCAATATGATGTTAAATAATGATATCGCTATTCTCAGAAAACCCTTGCGATAACCGTTTACTGCACTGATTACAAGGATTGCAATCACTGCTGCCAGTAAATAATTAATATTCATTTTAGACCCCTTGCAGATCTTACTTCAATCTGATTTCCTCTGCTCTGTTACCTGATATCAGTATAAATCTTGTCATACTGTCTGTAGGAATCAGAGTCAGCACAGACTTATCAAAAGTCCCCTCAAACTTTTCTGTGCCTCGTATATTATATATAGAACATTCAGAACTATTATATATAATGACCAGTTCTCCGTGCAATACAATATCTGTATATTCCATATCAAACTTTATGGAAAAGACAAGATTACCTGCTTCATTATATACATCTATTCTGTACTTTGTCTCACTGCTTCCCTCCATAAAAACAAGTCCTGTATACTTATCTCCATGAAATACGCTCTCTACCTCTTCTGTCAGAGGCTGCTCGAACTTACTATCTGGCTTTTGATTTCCATTATAAATCACAAATCGATTATCACCCACTGCAATGGCTGTTGCATTATTTACAAAATCAACATATGGTACAACCGTATCGGAATAACTGAACCCACTCACAAAATTATCTATTTCATTCTGCCCGACTGACCCGAAGTTATAAAATCCTACTGTAGTAGTCAATTTTCCGCTGTCTATAAATAAATAGGAAATTGCCAGCTTGATTCCATCATCTGACAGTGCAATGTTGAATGGATAACCACTGATAGCCATAGTCGTCTTAATATCCGCTACAGTTTCTCCTGATGAATTATATACACGTACCCATGTCGTTCCACCATCCTCCAGAATAGCTGCAACCATACCGCTAGCAGATATACAAAACTTCTGTACTGATAACATGGTATCAATCTCACCGCATTTGCCTGATGTATTCATCACATAAATCATGGTTCCTTTATAATCACCCAGTGCAACATATTCCCCGGACACATCTACCATTGGGCTCTGCATCTCATACGTCTCGTTCCACAGCATCTCATTGTCCATCGTAAATGCTGTTGCTCCATCCTGGCTGAACTTCAGTATATTTCCGTTATAATTCATGTAGGAAGCTGTCGTCGTTTCTTCAAATTCTACTCTTTTTAACACTTCATAGCTCGTATATACCATATTCTGATAATTATAATATAATCCGAATGAAATCGCCACAATAGCCAGTACAACCAAAACAATGCGGTAAAATATCGTCAGTCTGTGTCGAACCAGCTTTTGACGAAATTCGTTCTTTTCATTATTCTCTTTCTTCTGGAAATCGCCTTTAGCACGAGACATTTGTTTAGTATCTTCCTTTTCACAACTTTCACCAAGTATATCATAGTCCGATTATGGAAGCAAAATTTTTTGTCCACAAATGCCGCAGGGGTGATTGATGTTTTGATTTACTCCGTGATTCCAGCTGCCCACTTGGCTAGCTGGATTGCTCCCATAATGCCTTGATCATCGTGCAGACTTGCAGGAACAATATAATGATCAATATCTCTTAGTTCTTTCGTATTGATATAGCCATTTACCATTTCCAAAGTCTTTTTACGTATCTTCGGAAAAAGCTGTTCTTGGTGCATGACTCCACCGCCAAGAATAATCATCTGTGGGGATAGGGTCATGATAAAGTCAGTCAGTGCCTGAGCGATGTAATATGCCTCTATATCCCATACCCTTTCATCATCTGCCAGCTCAATTGCCTTTCTTCCCCAGCGTTTTTCAATCGCTGGTCCTGCCGCCATACCCTCCAGACATGTCCCATGGTAAGAACATCCTCCTTCAAATGTATCCTCTGGATGCTGACGCAGCAGAATATGCCCTGCCTCTGGATGCAGCATGCCATGAACCAGCTGCCCATTTATGCCAACCCCGACTCCGATTCCTGTACCGATTGTGATATAAATGACGTTTCTGATATTCTTCGCACAGCCGAATGTCATCTCTCCAAGACAGGAACCATTTACATCTGTATCTAATTCCATCGGAATCTTCAGTTCTTTCTTAATATTTCCCAACAGATCATATCCCTTCCATGCCTGCTTAGGTGTATCCAGAATATGTCCGTATGTCTCTGACTGCTTGTTCACATCTACTGGACCAAATGACCCAATTCCTAATGATACGATATCTTTGTCTTTAAAATATTGAATGATATCTGGTATTGTTTCCTCTGGTGTCCTTGTCGGAATAGAGATCTGTTCCAATATGGTGCCATCCTCCAATCCAATGGCACATACCATCTTGGTTCCGCCTGCTTCCAATGCTCCAAATTTCATGCTGTTTCCCCTCCATTTTGTTCTTATACTGCTGTGATCAATACTTCCAATTTACCTGTTAATAGATACTCGCCGTAACCTGCAGGTATAATAAAGGAATCTCCGCCATTAATTATATGTCCGTCCACCTCTCCTTGTCCATTCAAAATACTCACAATTTGAAAAGCTTTATCTTGTGTAAATTGCTGTTTTTTTTCTATTTGATAATGATGAACCGTATAATATTTACAGGACACAAGTGTTGACGCATCATGACCGATATATGCCTGTTTCTCTTCAAAAGGTACCTTGATCACGTCTATACTTTCCTGCAGATGCAATTCACGTGGCTGTCCGTCCTTTAGTCGTCCATAATCATAAAGACGATACGTAATATCGCTGCTCTGCTGGATTTCCATGATATCTGTATTTCGCTTAATTGCATGGATCGTTCCTGGTTCTATCTGAAAGAAATCTCCTTTTTTCAATGGTATTTCTCGCAACAGCTCACTCCATCTACCACCATGAATCAGATCTGCAACTTCTTGCTCTGTCTTTGCATGATGTCCGATAATAATCGTTCCATCAGGAGCACAGTCTAATACATACCAGCATTCTGTCTTGCCAAGAGATCCGTTTTCATGTTTCATTGCATATGCATCATCTGGATGTACCTGAATACTTAGGTCGTCTCTTGCTTCAATTTTTTTTACAAGCAAGGGAAAAACCGCTCCCTCGATTCCTCCAAATAATTCTCTGTTGGTCTGCCACAGTTCAGATAGTCTGCTGCCCTTATATATTCCTTCTGATACCCTACAGTCACCATGTTCATGTGCACTGACAGTCCAGATTTCCCGCCCCCATATCAAATTAATGATAACCGGCTCAAAAAAAAGTAATCCCTTCATTTTATTTCCTCTCCAAAACAGATTTTCTAATCACCAAATGGCCACTGATTACCTTTCGTCCTGGTGAATTGTCCTTTCCTGTAATACTATGCAGGGCTGACTCCACTGCCATGGAAGCCATCACTTCCAGATCGACTGCAAATGTAGTCAGCTGTGGATTACATATCGTTGCATAAATATAATCATCATATCCTACTACCGATACATCTTTTGGTACTTTGTATCCTTTTTTCTTCAGTGCTTCTACAACGATATAGGCCACTTCATCACAGTTACATACAAATGCCTCTGGCATTTCTTCCGGAAAATCAAATTCACTATAGAGCTGTCCATTTTCATCACGATCCTTGATAATCCAGTCCTCACGTTGTTCGATTCCATGCTGCAGCAATGATTTGTAGTATCCTAGATATCTATCCAGTATACTGCTAGTCGCAAACCGGTCTCCGACAAAGCCTATCTTTTTATGACCAGTATCAACTAAATAGTTTGTTAATAAATAGCTTCCATATACGTTATCACTTACAATTGAGTCCACCGCTGTATACTTATCATAGAAATCCAGAAATATAAATGGAATATCTGTCTGACGGATTTTTTCAATATAATCCTTATGCAACTGTCCCAGTATAATGATCGCATCTACCTTTTTATTAATCATCATATTTGGCAGTACTCCTGCAGTCTCATTTCTCTTTGACAGAATTTCCATAATTCCATAATGATTCTGATGACTGAGCTTGATAATCATATTATTATAAAGTTTGGAATAAAAAGCAGACTCATCTTCAACAAATCTGCGTGCAATCAATATTCCGATATTGTAACTCCTGTGGGGTTCGGTCACTCTTCCAGGCTGGCTGTAATGGTATCCCATCTCCTCAGCTCTTCTCTTGATCTTCTCTCGCACTTCCATGCTGACCCCATCCTTATCGGACAGTGCCTTTGATACGGATACTGTACTGATATTCAACGATTTTGCAATGTCTTTCATTGTAACCTGTTTTGCCATAAAACTCTCTCCCTGTCGAAATTTTTCAACATCCAAAGCATACCATATTTATTCTTTTTCGTAAAGTAAATTTACCTAACAAAACACCGGATATCCCTTCAAGATATCCGGTGTCCATTTCTGCTTTATTCTATAAAAATGCTTTTACTTGCTTATAAATTCCCTCTGCATCCAGTAAATATTTATGAACCAGTTCTGATGCTGTACCTGATTCACCATATACATCACGCATGCCAATCTTATATACTGGTGTTGGCAGTTTCTCAGAAAGTATATCACAAACTGCACTTCCCAAGCCACCTACGATAGAATGCTCTTCTGCTGTCACTACCTTGCCCGTCTTCTTAGCTGAGGCAATAATCAAATCATCATCTAATGGTTTGATGGTATGAATATTGATCACTTCTGCGTCAATGCCATCAGCTGCCAGCATTTTTGCTGCCTCCATAGATTCTGGAACGGTCAATCCAGTTGCTACAATCGTCACATCCTTGCCTTCTTTTAATATGATGCCCTTACCCATTTTGAATTCATAAGTAGCTTCATCATTAAATACGGGAACACCTGCACGACCAAATCGAAGATAAACAGGACCCTCATACTCATAAGCGACTCTAACTGCTGCTCTTGCCTCTACATCATCAGCTGGATTGATGATGACCATACCTGGTATGGTTCTCATAAGGGCAATATCTTCATTACACTGATGTGATGCACCATCCTCACCGACAGAAATACCCGCATGTGTTGCACCGATCTTTACATTTAAATGTGGATATCCAATACTGTTTCTGACCTGTTCAAATGAACGACCTGCAGAAAACATTGCAAAAGAGCTTGCAAACGGAACTTTACCAGTTGCTGCAAGACCTGCTGCAATACAAGTCATATTTGCTTCTGCGATACCACAGTTGATAAACTGATCTGGGTGAGCCTTTTGAAACATATCTGTCTTGGTTGCTGCTGCCAAGTCTGCGGTAAGCACTACAAGATTGTCATGCTCATTTCCCAGTTCTACAAGTGCATTGCCATAACTGACTCTGGTTGCGATCTTCTTTACTTCTGACATAGTGCTTCACCTACTTTCTCTAAATCTGCCATAGCAATTGCATACTGCTCATCATTTGGAGCTACGCCGTGCCATGCCACATTATTTTCCATAAAGGAAACACCTTTACCCTTTATGCTCTTTGCAATAATTGCCGTTGGCATTCCTTTTGTATTTTTTGCCTCTGCAAACGCTGCACGCAACTCATCAAAGTTGTGAGCATCGCAGTTGATTACATGAAAATTAAATGCTTTGAATTTTTCGTCGATTGGATAAGGACTGCATACCTCTGTGATCGGTCCGTCAATCTGCAGATTATTATTATCTACGATAACCACCAGATTGTCTAAATTCTTGTGTCCGGCAAACATAGCTGCCTCCCATACCTGACCCTCAGCGAGTTCTCCATCACCAAGCAATGTATAAACTCTATAGTTGTCGTTGCTCAGTTTTGCTGAAAGCGCCATGCCAGCTGCTACTGAGATGCCCTGTCCTAGTGAACCACTACACATATCTACCCCTGGAGTGTGCTGCATACATGGATGGCCCTGCAAATAAGAACCTAGATGACGCAGTGTCTTTAAATCCTCTATAGGAAAATAACCTCTGTAGGCAAGTGCAGAGTAAAGACCAGGCGCTGTATGTCCTTTTGATAATACAAAGCGATCTCTATCTTCCTTTTTCGGATTCTTGGGATCAATGTTCATCTCTTCAAAATACAGATATGTATAAATATCTGCTGCCGAAAGTGATCCGCCTGGATGACCAGCTTTGGCACTGTGTACTGCCGTTACGATGCCCTTACGGACCTCATTGGCTTGTTTCTGTAAATCCAATGTGTTCATATACATTCTCCTCTTTATTTATATACTGTTATAATCATTCTTGGTGGAGTCTCAGACTTGCCTACAAAACAGTCTTCAACTGCGAGCAAAATTGCTTTGCAGTTTTATTTCACTTGTCCATAATATGCACCTTCACCATGTTTCCGGAAATAGTGTTTATCCTGAAGAACCTTAGGTGCAGGTTGTACTTCCTTATTAATTAACTCAGTACGGTATGCCATCTTGGATACCTCTTCCAGTACTACTGCATTGTGTACGGCTTCTGCTGCATCCTTGCCCCAAGTAAAGGGACCGTGATTTGCACATAATACTGCAGGAACTGCCACCGGATCTCTGTCTTTAAAAGTATCAATAATCAGCAGACCTGTGTTTTTCTCGTACTCTCCGTCAATCTCGTCTCTACTCAGACTTCTCGCACATGGAATCTCTCCATATATATAATCCGCATGTGTCGTTCCGTAACAGGGAATACTCCGTCCTGCCTGTGCCCATGAGGTTGCATATGAAGAATGGGTATGTACGATACCACCTATATCTTCGAATGCCTTGTACAATTCCAAATGTGTTGGAGTATCTGAGGAAGGACTATATTTTCCTTCAACCTTTTCTCCCTGGAGATTCATAACAACCATATCTTCCAGTTTCAATTTGTCATACTCCACACCGCTTGGTTTGATTACGAACAACCCCTTGTCTCGATCGATTCCGCTGACATTGCCCCAAGTAAAAGTAACCAGTCCATATGCTGGCAGTTTCATATTTGCTTCATAAACCTGCTTCTTTAATTCCTCTAACATCATATCATACCTCTCTTTTGGTTTCAATAATTCGTTTACTTAATAAACAAATTCGTTTTCGTTGTTTTTTGTGCATTTCTACCTAAGAAAATCAACTGCTGCACGCTCGATCGGAAGTCCCTTGGTATAACGTGCAATAAAGGTATCAAACCCTACTACATCTTTAGCATCTGGTGATATCTTAGATCCTGACATACCTGCAAATACTTTATTTGTGAGGTAATCTGCGAGTGTCTCGCCCTGATCACGGCTAATCATATAGGCAGCTAACAGTGCTATACCCCATGCTCCTCCTTCACCCGCCGTTTCCATGACAGAAACTGGTGCATCAATTGCAGCAGCAAGGATACTCTGCCCGACACCCTTTGTCTTAAACAGACCACCATGACCAAATATCTCTTCTACCTTGACATCTTCCTGTTTCAATAATATATCCAGCCCTGTCTTCAGTGCTCCAAGAGATGTGAACAAATGAACTCTCACAAAGTTCGCAAGATTAAATTTGCTCTCTGGTGTCCTTACAAATACTGGTCTTCCCTCTTCAAATCCTGTAATGTGTTCTCCCGAAAAATAATTATATGCTAACAATCCGCCACAATCCGCATCTCCCTCCAGCGCTTTATGATATAAAACTGCAAACAATTTGTTCATATCAACCTGAATCCCAAAGCTCTCAGCAAATTCTTTGAAAAGACCTACCCATGCATTCAGATCTGAAGTACAGTTGTTGCAGTGAACCATACCAACAAGATCTCCGCTTGGCGTTGTGACAAGGTCAATCTGCGGATACACCTTAGATAACTCTTTCTCTAATACAATCATGGCAAATACACTGGTTCCTGCAGATACATTGCCTGTTCTGACTGCTACACTGTTTGTTGCTGCCATACCAGTTCCTGCGTCACCCTCTGGAGGACAGAACGGAATACCTGCCTGTAGCTGTCCAGATATATCTAGGAACTTGGCACCTTCTTCTGTCAGTGTGCCTGCATCCTCGCCTGCTTTGAGTACTGTCGGGAATATATCCTCCAATTTCCAAGAAAATCCATTAGATGCAATCTTTTGATCAAACTGCTGTATCATTCTCTTGTTAAAGCTACCAGTTTCTGTATCGATTGGAAACATACCAGAGGCCTCTCCTACACCCAGAACCTTTTTCCCTGTTAGTTTCCAGTGCAGAAATCCTGCAAGTGTTGTCTGATAGCAGATTTTTGATACATGTTCCTCTTCGCTTAAAATCGCCTGATACAAATGAGCAATGCTCCACCTCTGCGGAATATTATACTGAAACAGCTCTGTAAGTTCTTTTGATGCCTGCTCTGTCATTGTATTTCGCCAGGTCCGGAATGGTACAAGTAATTCATCATTTTCATCAAATGGCATATATCCATGCATCATCGCACTTAGACCAATCGCTCCTAATGATTGAATGGTCACTCCATACTGCTTCTTAACATCCTCCAATAGACTTTGATAGCAGCTCTGCAGACCTGTTTTAATGTCTTCCATACTATAAGTCCAGATATTATTCTCGAATCTGTTTTCCCAGTCATGACTTCCAGATGCAATCGGAGCATGATTCTCCCCGATTAACACTGCTTTGATTCTGGTAGAACCCAGTTCTATACCTAGAACTGCCTTTCCATTCATAATCGTACTTTTTGCATCACCCATAAATACCTACCTCCTGTTCAATTAATTGCTATTATATACCCATTGTATTTAGTATATAACTTGTGTGGTTATATGTACAAGTTGTTTATACCAATGTCCTGATTTACATTATCTGTCTGATTCCTGTCTCATATTCTCTTTTTACAGGAATCCCGAATAATCATTTCTGGTTTGATGATTCTTGGAACCTTACTATCCTTATCTTCTACACCTTTTATCTTCTCCAACAGCAATTCCGCAACCATTTCACCTATTTTCTCTTGAGGGTGGGAAATCGTTGTCAGCTGCACTGGTCCATTTTCTGCAATCAAGGAATTATCATATCCAGTAATTGATATATCTTCAGGTACCTTCAGACCATAAACCTCCAACGCACGTATGACTTCTAATGCAATCTGATCGTTATAGCATACGATTGCATCCATCTCCATCCCACTCTCTACACATTGTTTTACCATGGCTGCAGGCTTTTTTGTCCGGTCCTCAGTATGAAATAATATGACATGATCAGGATTGTAATACATGCCTGCTTCATTCAGTGCCTTAATATATCCTTTGTGTCTGGCTGTTCCTTGACTGTCATCAATCTTAAAAATTCCTATAATATGTTTATGTCCCAGTTCGATCAGATACTTTGTCAGCAAATAAGTACCTTCTACATCATCCATCACAACATTGGGCCTGTCCTTCATCTGCGGATATGTTCCCTGTAGAAATACATATGGCAGTCTCATCAGATCCAGTGCCTCATACTGATTCATATGTTTACAGTAAATTTCGCTCTTACTAGGTTCAATAATGAGACCATCAATATCCTTTGTCATGATATCTTCCAGTGCTTTTGCTTCGTTTTTCTGACTATTTCCTGTATTTTTTAAAATGATGCTGTAGCCCTCTCTCGTCATAACATGATCGATTCCCTGAATCACTCTCGGAAAAATATAGTCCGAAATATAGGTGGTTACCACAGCTATATTATGTGAGTTGCCTGCTCTGGCGCGCCCACGTTCCACACAATAGGTCCCCTTACCATGTACTGCCTCTAGCAGTCCCTCATGCTCTAATATAGAAAGTGCTTTTCTGACCGTATGTCTGCTGACCTGATACAGTGCCGCAAGTTCATTTTCCGATGCAATCTTATCACCTGGTCTGATTTTTCCGGCAAGCATGTCCTGTTTCAAATGATTCATTAATATGTAATATTTAGACTGGCCGTTCTCATGTGCCATGAATCTATCACCTACTTTCGTCTAATATCTATATTACTACTTGTTCGGACATCTGTACAAGTTGATTTTTATTAATTTTCATGCACATAAACTGCGATTTTATTGTGTTAAAATCATTATCACCTTATTTTATTGTATTT
This sequence comes from uncultured Lachnospiraceae bacterium, assembly GCA_964483545.1. Classification (GTDB taxonomy): domain Bacteria; phylum Bacillota; class Clostridia; order Lachnospirales; family Lachnospiraceae; genus JAAYYM01. Next base: position 8,642 of record CAZACC010000036.1, on the reverse strand, counting down.
GGTGCATCTAACTATATTTTATGGTATGTTAAGATTACAAGGAAAGGATGTATACAGATGAAAAAAACAAAAGAACTGCATGAAATGCTGTACGATTTACGCACGGCTAAGGGGCTGAAACAGATTCATATTGCCAACCTGCTTGGAATTCGCCAGCAAACCTATTCTACTTATGAAAAAGGTACCAGTGAAGTTCCTTCCAGATTTCTAGTTCAGCTAGCTCAGTATTATAATGTTCATACAGACTACATTCTGGGAAACACTTCTGCCCAGAGCAACACTATGGAATTGAATCTTCCGTTTACTCCAGAGTATACTGTTGGTGAATTTCTTGCCATCTGTATGTCACTGGATAAAAAATGCAAGCATGAATTATATGATTATGCTAAGTATTTGAGTCAAAAATCCTAGCACTTATTCAGATACACCTGCAATTAGTGCTGAAAAGGAAAATGAAACACTATTACCATCATCTTCAATGTCAACAGTATAGCTCTTTGTCTGAAATCCGTTTGCACGTAATGTAATCACATGCGAACCTGTTACTTTTTTGAAGTTACAGGGTGCAATTCCTATATAATTACCATCCAGATATACCTCCGCACTCTCTGGTCCATCAATATATACCCTACTGTCTGCAGACGTTATAGTCGACGAAGATGAGCTTGAGGAGGATGAGCTGGAGCTGCTGGAGCTGCTGCTCGATGTAGCAACAGATGTCATAGATGTCAGCTGACTCAGCATGGAATCCAACCATTCCGATGTACTTGGAGTTGTACTGGAGGTGGCTGTCACGGAGCTGCTGCTTCTTGCACTGCTTGATGATGCACTTTCGTCACCATCATTTTCTAATTCTATCTCGATTTCAGCTAATGGAGCACCAATTCTTATGTTTTTTGACAGCGTCTTGTATCCCTGTGCCATAGCATTAATCTGATGCACGCCATAACTTAGCTCCACTAAATCTGTATAGTCCGTTGGCTTTCCGTCGATCTCTAGCTCTGCATATGCAGGATTAATGATGAAAGATAGTTTGCCTGTGATGACCTTTTCAATATCTATCTCAGCAAGATCAATCTTGATTTCCTCATCTCTCATGACTATTACATCAGATTCTCCAGTATTTCCCTCATTTGTCAGTCGGACATGATACTCTCCCTCTGGAACAATCAACAACATTTCCGAACTAATCGGTTTGATTACAGATTGACCTACCTCAATCCATCCGCCAATAAAATACTCATCATTGAGCAGCCGAATATACCCATGACCCTTTTGTATCATAATGGAGGTGATCATCCTGTTATATCCTTTGATGGTCAGAGTATCCTGATCATTAATATCCATCAGTTCTACGACTTGATTCTCTGATGTTACAATCAGATTATCTGTATACATATATTTTTCATTTGGCAGCTGCAGTATTTTTTTGTCTTTATCAAATGTAAATTTGACAACATCTGTATACGTCCACGTATTTTTAGATACTTCTATTTTCTGTACGATCTTGGAATGTGAGGAATAGTTCAAATCAACAATTTCCCCGATCGGTATCTGCGCAACAGACATAGCTTCTCCGTATTGATCTGCTGCCTCTGTTGTTCCATCATAATAAAGGGCATACCGTTTCCCTGATACAACAGACTGAAAATTCAGGATTTTGTCTTCTGTATCTCTGTATATTACAACAGCAGTATCATCTTTTGTTAATTGTGTATCAACGGTTTCTGCCTCTGTATTTTCGATATCATTTGTATTGCTTTTTGATTGTTTGTTCATATCCATAACAATCAGATAGCTTGCCATAAACAGAACCACCAATATCATGGTTACAGGAACCAATGGAAAATTTGTCTTATTCATATATCTGCCTTTATCAATTGATTCTTTGGTACTCTATCAATAATCTATCATATGTTGCCCTAAAAAGATATGCTTTGCACTGTTTTGATCAGATCTGGGAGCTGTTCCTTCAGATATACTGCCGTATTGTGTTCTGGCGTTTCGATGACATCCTCTAATAGCCACTCTAATACCTGTCCGATTTCTTTCCCCGGCTTCATGCCAGCCTGGATAACATCTCTTCCCGTGATTGCAAGATCCTTTAATGATACACATTCATGTGCTGCTATGATTTCACTATAAATTTCCTGTAAATGATCAACGTACTGCAGCTTCTCTTGTTTTTGATAACTGCTCTGCGCAATTATATCTGCTCTTTTGACAGGAAATAGCAGAGGAAATAGATCCTCTCCTATTTTATTCATTGCTCTTCTGACTGCATTTGACTGCAACGGAGGATTATAATCATGATATCTGATCACTGTACTTACAGTATAGATCGTTTCATTATCAAATTTCAGCCGACGCATAATGGCACGTGCCATGTTATAGCTAACCTCACCATGTCCATGAAAATGATGAATATGTTCCTCATCCTCTGTACGACACTGCGATTTTCCGACATCATGAAGCAGCATAATGAGTCTGAGATTTTTATCTGCTTCTACTACACTCACAGAACGGAGCGTATGTTCTCCGACCGTACTGTCATGATGCGGATTGTTTTGAACTGTCTGCATCATAGTATCAAATTCTGGAAGAAACACCTTGGTTACTCCAGTTTTATAGGCCTCACGAAGCAATTCTGGATGAGGAGAAGTCAATAATTTAATCAGTTCTGTACGAATTCTTTCTGCACTGATGTTCTCTAAGGTCGGAGCCAGCTCACAGATTGCTTCTCTGGTTACAGGCTCAATCTCATAACCCAGCTGTGCTGAAAATCGAAGTGCACGGAGGATACGCAGCGCATCCTCTCCAAAGCGTTCTTTTGGATCGCCGACCGCTCTGATACATTTTCGTTCTAAGTCCTGCATACCTTCAAAGACATCTATCAAACCCTCTCGCTCATTATATGCCATGGAATTGATTGTAAAATCTCTGCGTTTCAGATCTTCTGTTAAGTTTCGTGTATATGTAACATCTATTGGATGCCTGCTGTCTTCATAGGTTCCGTCTATTCGATAAGTTGTCACTTCATAGCTGTTTGAACCCATCATAACAGTCACTGTTCCATGCTTGATTCCTGTATCTATTGTACGTTTGAAATGCCGCTTTACTTCCTCTGGCAGCGCTGATGTCGTGATGTCCCAGTCCTCTGGGCTTCGGTGAAGTAAAGAATCCCGTACGCATCCACCAACGGCAAAGGCTTCAAAACCAGCGTCTTCCAGCGTCCGGATTATGGTTTTTACATTTTGCGGTAATATGATATGCATATGGGATTCTCCATTTTTATTAGTATGCTTTGCCCCAGTAAACTAGGGTTTTTGCGGGTTTTCCGCAGCAGACACAGGTGTCTGACAGAGGCTCCTGTTCAAATGGCATACAGCGTGATGTGGCACCATACTTCTCTTTGATGTTCTCTTCACAGGCTACATCCCCACACCACATCGCTTTTACAAAACCTGGCTTCTCTGCCAGTATTTTTTCAAAATCAGCTGTTGTAGCTGCACTGTAGGTATGGTCGGCAAGATGATCCTGTGCTCTTTTCAACATATCCGCCTGTATCGTTTCCAGTATCTTCTGTGCCTGCATCTCTAGTTCATCCAGAGAAACGACCATCTTCTCTCTCGTATCTCGGCGAACGATTACGCATTGATTGGCTTCTATATCCTTAGGTCCAATCTCCACGCGGATCGGGATTCCTCGCATCTCCTGCTCAGAAAATTTCCATCCTGGACTCTTATCACTGTCATCGACTTTGACTCTGAATGCCCCCAGTCTCTCTTTGAGCTCTGCTGCTTTCTCTAGTACACCCTCTTTTTTCTGTTGGATTGGAATAATCATGATCTGTGTCTGTGCAACTTTTGGCGGTAGAACCAAGCCACTGTTGTCACCATGTACCATGATAATAGCTCCTATGATTCTGGTAGACATTCCCCATGAAGTCTGGTGTACGTACTTCAGCTGATTATCTTTGTCTGCATACTGGATCTCAAATGCTTTGGCAAATCCATCTCCGAAGTTATGACTCGTACCTGACTGCAAAGCCTTACCATCATGCATCAAAGCTTCTATCGTATAGGTTGATTCTGCACCTGCAAACTTCTCTTTATCTGTCTTTCTTCCCTTAACAACTGGAATAGACAATACCTTTTCACAAAAATCAGCATAGACATTCAGCATCTGTTCAGTTCTTGCTTCTGCTTCCTGGGCTGTCGCATGAGCTGTATGTCCTTCCTGCCACAAAAATTCACGGGAACGCAGGAACGGTCTAGTCGTTTTTTCCCATCGTACTACACTGCACCACTGATTATACAGCCTCGGCAGATCTCTATATGACTGAATATCATTCGCATAAAAATCACAAAACAGAGTTTCCGATGTCGGTCTGACACACATCCTCTCCTGCAGAGGCTCCAGTCCTCCATGTGTGACCCATGCTACCTCTGGTGCAAATCCCTCGACATGATCCTTCTCCTTTTCCAGAAGACTTTCAGGAATAAACATCGGCATATATACATTCTCAACACCTGTTTGTTTGAACATATCATCTAGCTGTCTCTGAATCAATTCCCATATCGCATAGCCTGCTGGTTTAATAACCATACAGCCTTTTACATTAGAATAATCGATCAATTCGGCTTTTTTTACCACATCTGTATACCATTGTGCGAAATCTTCCTCCATGGATGTAATCGCTTCAACTAATTTCTTTTCATTAGCCATTCTCTTCTCTCCTTCATATCTATATAAGTGGACACATCCCGATTTTATTGCAAACCATACTGTTTGTCAACCGTCACCACCATATGTATCCTCCGTATGGACCTCAGTTTTCTCTATCATTTCATTCCTGCAAATAAAAAGGAATGAAGAGTGATACTAGATACTTCATTCCCAGATATACAACTATCCTTGAAAAATTCCTGACACTGGCTTGATTTCAAATTCCATCTCCCGTCGTGTCACAGGATGATAAAAACATAACTTATACGCACAAAGTGCAATACCATCCTTACCTATTTTATCACCGTAATAACCATACTTAAAGTCATTCACGATAGGAAGCCCCTGATGTGCCAGCTGCACCCTAATCTGATGATGGCGCCCTGTAATCAGTTCGATCTGCAGCATATGCAGCTTTCTCACTTCATCACTTCGAATACATCGATAGTTTAACTCTGCCTTTTTTGCACCCTTCGTATCTGCTGATACTACCCTCGAAAGATTATCCTTACTGTTCTTTAGCAGATAATCTGTCAATGCGGCTGATTGCTGCTTCATATCTCCATATACTACGGCATAATAGGATTTTTTCATAGCATGCTCTGTAATCTGGTGACTCAGATTTGCCGCAGCAGAAGGTTTTTTTGCAAATACAAGGACTCCTTCTACACCTTGATCCAATCGATGAATCAGTCCAACATAAGAATCGTGTCCGTCCACGCTGTACAGATAATTCTTCAGCTCACTGAGCATATCCTTTTCACCGATCCTAGCAGTTTGCGTTGCCATCGATGCAGGTTTGTGGCATACAATAACATCACTATCTTCATATAATATATTCATTCTCGCTCTTGTTCTGGGTCTGTTAATTCGGTTCTTATATTTTGAACCGGTAACCCACTCCCCATATCGTTTCTATATACTGTGGTTTGGTCGTATCAAATTCAACCTTCTCTCTTATTTTCTTGATATGAACCGTAACAGTAGCAATATCTCCAATGGAATCCATATCCCATATCTCTCTGAATAACTCTTCTTTTGTATATACGTGATTGGGATTCTGTGCAAGGAACGTTAATAAATCAAACTCTTTCGTCGTAAAGTTTTTCTCTTCTCCGTCTACATAGACTCTTCTAGCTGTCTTGTCAATGCGAAGTCCTCTGATCTCTATAATCTCATTAGAATTTGCATTGCTACCGATCAAACGTTCATATCTAGCAAGGTGTGCTTTTACACGTGCCACCAATTCACTCGGACTGAATGGCTTCGTGATATAATCATCAGCACCAAGACCCAGTCCTCTGATCTTATCAATATCATCCTTTTTAGCAGATACCATAATAATCGGAATATTCTTGGCAATACGAATCTGCTTGCAGATCTCAAAACCGTCTACATTTGGCAGCATCAGATCCAGAATGAATAAATCAAAGTCCTCCGCAAGTGCTCTGGCAAGACCCGTGTCCCCCGAATTTTCAATCTCTACTTCAAATCCTGATAATTCTAAATAATCCTTTTCTAACTCTGCGATAGACTCTTCGTCCTCTACGATTAGAATTCTATTCATCCTCAACTGCCTCCTGATATTTTCTCAAACAAAAATGTATTGTTGTTCCTATTCCTTCCTTGCTAGTAGCCCAAATATACCCACCATGATCCTCAATGATCTTCTTTACAATTGATAAACCAATTCCGCTGCCGCCCTGCGATGAGTTTCTGGAAGCATCGGTCCGGTAGAACCGCTCAAATATGTTCGCCAAATCCTTAGGCGCAACTCCTTTTCCATTATCCTCAATCTCTACCTGTATCGCATCTCCGATATCATTGATGGTGATATTGATCTCACCCTTTGGTTTATCAATATATTTAATGGAATTTCCAATGATATTATTAATGACTCTTCGTAACTGCTCTGGATCTGCAATGATACGAATATCTTTGTCTAAATAATTGGAGTAATGAAATTCTATGTCCTTATCTTCCAGCTCCAGTCCAACCTCTTCTATACAGTCACGAAAATAATCTCTGACATTAATACGATGGAAATTATACGGGATGCGATTCGTATCGATTCTAGAGTATAATGTCAGTTCATTGATTAGACGATCCATTTCATTTGCTTTGTTATAGATAGTCTTGATATACTTCTCCATCTTTTCAGGCGTATCTGCCACGCCATCCATAATACCTTCCACATATCCTTTAATCGCAGTAATCGGAGTTTTTAGATCGTGCGATATGTTGCTAACAAGCTCCCTGCTTTCCGTATCATACTGTACCTTAGATTCTGTAGATTCTCTTAATCGCTTTCGCATCTCTTCAAAATCGTGGCACAAATGACCAATCTCATCCTGACTCTCTACCTCAATTGAAAAGTCCAGATTACCCTCTGATATCTTCTGCATAGCTGTATTCAGTTTCTGCAAAGGTCTTACAATACTTCTGTAGATCCATGAAGTCATTACAACACTAGTCAGAATCAAAATCAAAATAATTGCTATAATGATATCAATAATCATAGAATTAGGAACCAGAGTGTTTAATCGGGAAATATACTCCTTCCGCTCTATTCCCGTAGTCTGTTCTATATTGCGTATCTGTACAAACCCCATTGTATAAATTGCCACTGAGGCAAGAATCACGGGGATGATAACAATAATGCATGCAGTTATCGTCAATTTGGTTTTTAGCTTCATATTTAATGATTATATCATATACAAACAGAAAATTAACTATAATTACTCTAAATTATTCTTAAAATAATCTAAAAATCAACCCTTATGATTGACATATTTCTTTTTTTCAATTATGATTAATATCAATAATCATTATTAGTATCAAGGAGGTGAACGGAATGGTCATGAAATATAGCCGTCAGCGAGAAGCCATTAAGGATTTTTTAAAAACACGTAATGATCACCCTACTGCAGATGTTGTGTATATAAATGTAAAGCAGGAGTTCCCTAATATCAGTTTAGGAACTGTCTATAGAAATCTGACTCTTCTCTCTAATCTTGGAGAAATTCAAAAACTAAATATGGGGGATGGTGCTGACCATTTCGATGCCAATATCACTCCTCACTATCATTTCATCTGTAAAGACTGTGGCAGCGTCATTGATCTGGATATGGTAAGCATTGAAAAGGTTAACGACATTGCAGGTGCTGATTTCAATGGAAAGATTGCTGGACATGTTACTTATTTCTACGGTAAATGTGGTAACTGCAAATAAAAATGATACTAAATAAGCCCCGGTAACTATCTACTGGGGCTTATTTATTAATCAATTCGATTTCTCTTTTCGCCCTTTTGATAGGCTACAATATTCTGATATACCTCATCCATAACACGCGCTCTGGCCTCCGTAGTTGCCCAGGCAATATGAGGTGTGATTAATAATTTATTACTGTCTTTGATTCTTCCGAGCGGATTGTCCTCACGAATCGGCTCCGCTGACAATACATCCAATGCGGCACCCGCAATCATATCCTGTTCCAGTGCCTCTGCCAAGTCCGCTTCATTGACAATCGGACCTCGTCCCATATTGATGAAATAAGCTGTCTGTTTCATTTTTCGGAATGCATCCAGTGTCATAAGATTTCTAGTATATTCATTTAATGGTGCATGTACAGATATAATATCTGAGGTCTGGAGCAGTGTTTCAAAGTCTACCTGCTGATAATCGTTTGTACTGTTCTTTCCGCTTGTAGAATAGTAAATGACTTTGCAGCCAAATGCAGAGGCCACTCTGGCTACCCCGCGCCCAATCTCACCAAGTCCAATGATTCCCCATGTCTTATCTTTGATTTCTATAAAATGCTTACTGAAATGTGTGAAGATCTCACACTTTTCATAGCTGCCGGATTTGACATACTGATCATAATAATTCAGTTTTTCCAGCACATAAAAAAGTG
>CAZACC010000035.1:0-19743 GCA_964483545.1 uncultured Lachnospiraceae bacterium | reverse complement strand
AGACTGTAAATCTGTTGGCAACGCCTTCGAAGGTTCGAATCCTTCCCCATCCACTCTATACATTTTCGATTTTCTACACAAATCGAATATATCAAATAATTTATGATTGATAGTATAGACGAAAAGGGTTAAAATATAATATTATATCGCGGGGTGGAGCAGTCTGGAAGCTCGTCGGGCTCATAACCCGAAGGTCATAGGTTCAAATCCTGTCCCCGCTACTCAAAAATGCCCAAATGGTTCATAGTTTGAGCATTTGCTTTAAAAAGGTTTATGGGATATTAGCTCAGTTGGTAGAGCACTTGACTTTTAATCAAGTTGTCCCGGGTTCGAATCCCGGATGTCTCATTAATTGCCCAGATAGCTCAGTTGGTAGAGCAGAGGACTGAAAATCCTCGTGTCACTGGTTCGATTCCGGTTCTGGGCACTACAGGAAGGGACTTCTATTTATGGTAGAAGTTCTTTTTATGTGCTAGAGTAAAATTTTACTCGGATAATGGAAAATAAATAAAAAGAGAACACCACTTTGTGATAAAGTATTAATCACGACAAAAATACGCACAAAGGAAAGGTGTTCTCTATGATTAACAGTATAAGATATTTTGAAGAAGAATGCATTAAGAGATTTGAAAAACTAGAAGATAATTTCATGAAGGAGCCACAGAACTTGGCAGAGTATGTTCTGGGCATCACAGAAGAGGTGCATAAGTTTGGCCTTCGAATGATACAAGAATCATTAGAGGAAATGAACGAGATGCTTAGAAAGAGTTCGAAACGTCAACAGCATTGGGTTGTAGAATCGCACAATACCAAACAGCTCATTACATCACTGGGTACAGTCACGTTCAACAAAACCTTATTCACGAATAAAGAAACAGGAAAAAGTGAATATCTCCTTGATCGAATTATGGGGTTGGAGAAACACGAAAGAATCACAGAGGATGCGCTAGCCAGCATGTTAAAGGAGGCAGTACAGACTTCCTATAGACGTGGAGGAGAAGCAACAAGCCTGACAACAGAGGTAGAAAAACAGACTGTAAAAAATAAAATTCATGCGCTTTCATTTCCTGAAAACAATGAGAAACCAAAGGAAAAAAAGGAAGTAGAGTATCTTTATATCGAGGCAGATGAGGATCATGTATCTCTTCAGTTTAGAGAAAGAAAAGGAGATTTAAGAGAAAGCGAAAATCACCAGAAGAATAATTGCCTGATTACAAAGTTAGTTTATGTCCATGAAGGAATTGAAAAGGAAGCACCAAAAAGTAAAAGACATAAGTTAATCAATCCCTATTATTTTTGTGGAACAAGTCATGGTGAAGAAAACACAAAATTTTGGGATGAAGTGTATGAATATATCAACAATCACTACGACTTAGACCGAGTAAAGAAGATTTATCTTAATGCAGATGGTGGATGTTGGATCAAATCAGGAATGAATAAAATAGCGGGAATCACATATGTACTAGACGAATATCATCTTGAAAAATATCTCGTCAAGATGACGAGTCATATGAAGGATAGCCGTGAAGACGCTATGAACGAGCTGCGTTTTGCAATACGAAGCAAAACAAAACAGGACTTCGAAGAAATCGCATACAAACTAGAAGATTGCCTTGAAAGAGAAGAAGGTTTAGAGCGTATTGCTACTGCAAAGGAATATATTCTCTCCAATTGGACCGCAGCAAAACTTCGACTAAGGCATCAAGATGGAGTGATCGGAAGTAGCACGGAAGGACATGTAAGCCATGTGTTGTCAAGTAGGATGAGTTCAAGACCGATGGGATGGAGCATTCTAGGAGCAACAAAAATGTCGAAACTGAGGGCATATGAACTGAATAGAGGAGATATGCTGAAATTGGTAAGGTACCAAAAGAAAGATATGCAAAAGGTTGCGGGTGCTGAATATGATGTTTTTAGCAGCGCAGAGATCATTCAATCTGAAAAAAGCAGACATGGTGAACTAGGAAAATATGTAGAAAGCATCAATCATAGCGTATCCGTAAAGAATAAGAAAATGATATACTTTCATTCACATATCTGGGGATTATAAAAAAACGCACATGAAATGTGATAAATAGGCTTATTCCTCTTGATTATAAACAAGACCAGAGTCTGCCATCTGTCAAGGACAAAGCCACAAGTGGTGCGAAGCATCCTTGACAGATGAAAGACCCTGGTCAAAAGCATAGCCAAGAGGAATAAGCCGGAGTCTGCCCAAAGGAGATAGGGCTTGTTTTGAATCCAAAAAAGATGTATATTAAACCCACAAGTCATTGCCTGATATTTTATCAGAGCATCGTGGTGGACTCTGCACCATTATTTCCGAATGTAAATTTACGCTATCCTTTTTATGTGTTATGATTGATGTTTTCTAAGAAAACTGATAAAATATATGTTGGATGCAAACGTAAAGGAAACAGATAAAATGAAATATTTAATTATAGGTGCTGGTCCGGCAGGACTTACTTTTGCAAATAGGCTGTTACAAAACGGAGAAGAAGATTTTCTGGTTTTAGAACAGGAGAATGAAGCAGGCGGACTATGCAGAAGTGTACAGACGGATGGAAGTCCTCTAGATATAGGAGGAGGTCACTTTTTAGATGTAAAGAGAAAAGAGGTATTAGATTTTCTCTTTGGATTCATGCCAGAAACAGAATGGGATACTTATAACAGAGACTCTAAGATTAATATCCATCACACAATGATTAATAGTCCGATTGAGGCAAATATCTGGCAGCTTGATATTTCTGATCAGGTAAAATATCTGAAGGCAATTGCTGTTGCCGGATGTAATCTTGGCATAGATATGCCAGACAAATTTGTTGATTGGATTGATTGGAAATTGGGTGCACAGATTGCCAAAGAATACATGATTCCATACAATCAGAAAATGTTTGGAGAGGATTTGAATGCACTAGGTACCTACTGGCTGGAAAAATTACCGAATGTGTCATTTGATGAAACTTTGATCAGCTGTCTTGAAAGAAAAGCATACGGATCACAGCCGGCGCATGCTCGATTTTACTATCCTAAACAGCATGGATACGGAGAAGTATGGTCACGTATGGCAAATACATTAGGAGATAATATTTTATATCATACAAAGATAAAGAAAATTGATTTTAATGAGAAGAAAGTGAATGATATTTATCAGGCAGATATGATTATCAATACTGCTCCTTGGAAAGCCTTTGATGAATTAGTAGGACTCCCTGATAGATTCAAACAATCTATAGATGCATTAAAATACAGTTCTGTAGTAATTGAGTATCACAAAGAAAAGTTGGATACATCTGCACAATGGATATATTATCCGGATCCTGAGTTATCCTATCATAGAAAACTTGTCAGACATAATTTCTGTCCGCAGTCACAGGGATACTGGACCGAAACGAACCTGAATCGTTGGAATAAGAGTGATGCATATGCGCATATCAATCAATATGCATATCCTTTAAATACTATCGGTAAACAGGAATTAATGAAAGAACTTTTATCTTATGCGGAATCGAAGAAGATATATGGTCTTGGCAGATGGGGCGAGTGGCAGCATTATAACTCCGATGTTGTTGTTGACCTTGCATTGAAGCTGGCAGATCGTTTTATATAGAAAATAGTTGAGGTAGATAGATGAAGAAAACAGTTGTTGTAATGCCTGTAGCGAATGAAGAGGCGACTATGGGTGCAGTATTAGAAGAGATTATGCAGCTTCCGTATGATAATCTGTACCTGTATCCAGTTATAGATGCATTTTCAAAGGACAGAACAGAAGATATCATCCATGAGATGGAGAAGAAATACAGCCGAATCAAAATGCAGTATCATAAAGAATCCAGGGGTGTTATTACCTGTTATTTGTATGGTTTCAAAGCAGCACTAGCAGATGGAGCCGAACAAATCATAGAAATGGATGGCGGAGGCAGTCATTTACCAAAGGAAATCCCACAGTTTATAGAGAAGCTGGAGGAGGGTTATGACTGTGTGTGGGGTTCACGATTTACAGCTGGAGGGGATATATCCAATCATCCTTTATACAGAAGGATACTTAGTTCTGGCGGAACCATACTTTCGAATCTGGTATTAGGAACCAAACTTAAGGATATGACAAGCGGATTTGAGGGATTTCAAAGAAAAGTATTGGAGAATATGGATTTGGATGCTTTTCTGTCTCTTGGTCATATGTATCAGACGGAGATGCGTTTTTACTGTAGGAATATGAGAACAATTGAAGTTCCGATTCATTATAGAGGTTCCCAATCAAGCATAAAGATAAAATCTGTCACAGAAGCGCTGAGACTCTTGTTTCAACTGAAGAAAAACGAAGGTAACGTTATGCGTAAAATTCGTAATGACCAACAGGAGAACTTGTGATGGATTTAAAAGAAAAAATACAGCAACAAAATCAAAAATTCCGAAAATACTATTCTTCTGAAATCAATCGATATCGATTGATCACAACCATAGTCTTTATTTGTGTCATTACCTTGCTTGCATGGCAGAGTGATGATGCTTATCATGCATACATCATGGCGAAAAATCTAGTTCTTGGCAATGGATTCGTCTATAATATTGGTGAAAGAGCATCTGCGACATCCTGTCCACTATTTACACTGGTCATTGCAGGCGGTTATTTTTTGTTCAGAAAGATGTTTCTTGTTTCTCTGTTGATCTGTATTATTTTCTCTACATTGGCATATCACATTTTGATTCAAACATTTTGTAAATCCAAGAAACAGATTATTCTTTCTTTTGTGACACTGATTGGAAGCTTTTGTTTTATCAGTTATACTACATCTGGATTGGAAAATAGTTTGTTATTTTTCTTAGCAGCTTTGTTTTTGAAATACTATTTTGAAACGGATATTTATACAGCAAAGAGAATGTTTATCCTTGCTCTTTTGATTTCATTGATTGCCATGACAAGAATGGATGCAGTTTTAATGTTTGTTCCAATGATCTTATATGTGTTTCTATTTAAAAGGGACAAGGTGTCTTTTATTAAGGCAGTCGGTCTAGGCTTTGCTGGATTGTTGCCTTTTATCGGATGGGAGTTATTTTCTACTTTTTACTATGGATTCCCGATACCAAATACAGCATTTGTAAAGCTTGGAACACAGATTCCGTTAAAAGAGTATTTATACAGAGGTTTTCAGTATGTTGTTACATCTGGACTGACAGATATTTTGTTACTAGGTGTACCAGCTATGGTAGTCATCATTGTATTATACATGCGAAAGGCAAAATACATATATACAGTACTTGGAATGATTTTATATGCAGCATATCTGATGTATATTGGTGGAGATTTTATGGTTGGACGTCATTTTACTGTTATGTTTTTTATGAGCGTTTGTACTTATGTGGTCATCGAAAATCAAGGGTTTGCCTCCTGTAAAAAGCCACAGAGAATATCTGCTGTTTATACCACGATTGTCGGACTGGGACTTGTCTATGCAATGGGAACGGGAGTCATTACTTCTCAGTTTATGTATGGAAATACGTTTAGTTCGCCGATATCAGATGAAAGAGGTAATTATTTTAAATATACTAGTTTATTTAATAATACATTGTCATATCTGCAGACAGGAAAGCTGTGTATTCGTGATGCGTGGAATGAGGAAGGAATCGATGATTTGAGAGCGCATGATAATACAGGAGGACTGCTTCGCATGGTGCCAGGTATTTCTATTTACTATAATTCAGATTTGTACCTGAATGACCTATATGCACTTGGTGATCCGTTTTTATCAAAACTACCTGCTGTCAGAGAGGCCAATTGGCGAATCGGGCATATGTGGAGAGAGTCACCAGAAGGCTACGGAGAGACGGTCATGTATCATACAAATATGCTGGTAGATGAAAATCTGGTAGAATATTATGATATCATTCGGCTCATTACGAGAGGAGATCTGTTCGATCAAGAAAGAATCAAAGCGATTATCAAAATTAATCGCGGTGACTATCATTATTTGATAGAACAATACAAAGAGACACTGGATGAAAATTGCAAACAGATCAAGGAGGAGTAGTGATGGAAAAAAGGATGAAAATTAGTTCAAGCTTATTATCTGTACTAAGTATTTTGCTGGGCATTATATTGGTTGCATTTCCTGAAACCACGATGATTACTATCTGCTATATATTTGCAGGATGTCTGCTGTTGGTTGGATTGTATTATGTTGTTGCATATTTCAGAAAAGACTTGATGGAAGCCTATTATCAATTTGATCTTGTGATTGGTATGGTCATACTAGTAATCGGAATCTGTATTATCTGGAAGGTAGATGCAGTCATCTCTATGATTCCTATGTTTATGGGAATCGTAATCTTTGCAAATGGTATTGTGAAGCTGCAGCATTCGATTGATTTGAAAAGAGCGAATTTCAGTGGATGGATTTATGTATTAATATTTGCCTTATTATGCATAGCCATTTCTATTGTATTGCTGTTAGAGCCTAAGAGTATGGCAGCGATTTTTACTAGAATGGTTGGTATAGGGTTTGTATTTAGTGGAGTAACAGATCTGATTACGATGTTTTTCTTAACAAAGCAGATTAAAATGTTTAAAATGGCCAGAGAAGAAGCTGCGGCTATTGATGTGGAGGCTAAGGAAGAGCCAGAAGAGAAGGAAACAGAACAGCAAGAGGCTGTAAGCAGGGAAAGCTGACAATATGGGAAAGATCTATTATGTAATCGGGAAGAGTTCCTCTGGTAAGGATACAATTTATAAACAGCTGATACAGCGGACAGATTTGGGTCTGCATGAGTTGGTTCTTTATACGACGAGACCAATACGTTCTGGTGAAACAGATGGTGTGGAGTACTTTTTTGTCTCAGAAGAGAAATATGAGCAGCTGAAGTCAGCAGGCAGTATTATCGAAGAACGTGCATATCAGACCGTATATGGCATATGGAAATACTTTACTGTGGATGATGGTCAGATTGATTTGCTAAAATATAATTATTTAGTGACAGGTACGCTGGAATCATTTTGCTCTACGAGGGATTATTTTGGAGAAAAGGACGTGTTGCCGATCTATATTGATTTGGATGATGGAGTTCGGCTGCAGCGCGCTTTGCAGAGAGAACAACAGCAACAGGAACCAAAGTATAAGGAAATGTGCCGCCGGTTTATTGCCGATGCAGAGGATTTTTCTGAAGAAAAGATAAAAAATGCAAATATCAATAAAGTATTTTATAATGATGATTTGACACATTGTATAGAGGAAATAGCAACATATATCAAACAGGCTTGATGTGATCATGGAGGTGTATTCATATGGATATAAAGGTCAATCAGACGACACCGACAACAGCCTCTGCACCTGTCAACGAACAGACACAGCCGACAGATGAGACATTTAAATTTACGCTGATTAGTCATATTGAAGAGCAGGAGTTACAAGCTCGGCTCAGTATGATGATGGAAGAGATTTCAAAACAGGGGAAGAAGCTTTCAAAAAAAATGGATGTACGTGATATGAAGAAGTACAGAAGTCTGGTCAAGGATTTTCTGAATGAGGTCATCAATCGTTCGCATGCATTTTCGCGAGAAAACTTTCTTGATAAAAAAGGACGACATCGTGTATACGGTATCATTAAGTTGATAGATCAGAACTTGGATGAGCTGGCCCAAGAGCTGATGAAGGAGGAAAAGGATCATATTGCAATTCTGGGGAAAATTGGTGAAATCAGAGGTCTGTTATTAGATATATTTACATAGAAGTATCAATTGATTGAGAAAGGTTATAGAATATGCCGCATTTTAGCGATATTATAGGACAGGATCAGGTAAAGGAGCATTTACAGCGGGCGATACAGATGCATAAAGTATCGCATGCATATATCATCAATGGAGAGAGAGGCTCCGGCAAAGAGTTTATAGCCAATATCTTTGCTATGACTGTGCAATGTGAAAAGGAAGAAACAGAGCCATGTCTGGAATGTCATTCCTGCAAGCAGGCTATGTCCAAAAATCAGCCGGATATTATGTATCTGGCCCATGAAAAGCCAAATACCATCAGTGTAGAGGATATCAGGGATCAGATCAATCATGATGTACAGATCAAACCTTACAGCAGCAGTAGGAAGATTTATATAGTCAACGATGCTGAAAAGATGACCCCACAGGCGCAGAATGCGTTGCTAAAAACAATGGAGGAGCCGCCAGAGTATGTCGTGCTGCTGTTGCTTACAACAAATGCCTCTTTGTTGCTGCCGACACTAATTTCTCGCAGCATCGTCTTAAATATGAAACCAGTAGAGGATAAGCTGGTTAGGAAATATCTTATGGAAAATCTAAAGATACCTGATTATCAGGCAGATATTTGTGTGGCATTTGCGAGAGGCAACATTGGGAAAGCGAAAAGTCTGGCATTATCAGAGGATTTTGATATTATAAAAAAGGAAGCCATTACAGTTCTGAAGTATATTCATGATATGGAAATTGGTGATCTGATACAGGCAGTTAAAAAGATTGGTGAATATAAGGTAGATATTCAAGACTATCTGGATATTGTCATGATCTGGTATAGGGATGTCCTTCTCTTTAAAGCAACGAATGATGCAAATGATCTGATTTTTAAGGATGAGGTCAGGTATATCAGAGAACAAACGAACCACAGCACATATGAAGGAATAGAAACCATTATCAAAGCGATTGAAAAGACAAAGCAGAGGCTGGATGCCAATGTAAATTTCGATTTGGCACTGGAGTTGCTGATGCTTACAATAAAGGAGAATTAGAATGACAAAAGTAATCGGAATCAGATTTAGAACAGCGGGTAAGATTTATTATTTTGACCCAAAGAATTTTGATATAAAAAGGGGAGACCATGTAATCGTAGAAACAGCCAGAGGTATTGAATACGGTACAGTAGTGATGCCGCCGAAGGATGTAGAGAATGACAAGGTTATACAGCCGTTAAAGCCTGTTATTCGTATTGCATCGGAAGCAGATGATGCAACAGAGAAGAAAAACAGAGAAAAAGAAAAGGAAGCTTTCAAGATTTGTCTGGAAAAAATACATAAACATGAATTGGAAATGAAGCTGATTGATGCAGAGTATACATTTGATAATAATAAGGTGCTTTTCTATTTCACAGCGGATGGAAGAATAGATTTCAGAGAACTGGTCAAGGACCTGGCTTCTGTATTTAAAACGAGAATCGAGCTCCGTCAGATAGGGGTTCGTGATGAAACAAAGATTCTCGGTGGCATCGGAATCTGTGGAAGACCATTATGCTGTCATACACATCTGGCTGATTTTGTACCAGTATCTATCAGGATGGCAAAGGAACAGAATCTTTCCTTGAACCCGACGAAGATTTCAGGGATCTGCGGCAGACTGATGTGTTGTTTAAAAAATGAAGAGGATACTTATGAGGAGTTAAACCGGAAGCTTCCTAATATTGGAGACTTTGTAACGACAGATGACGGACTGAAGGGACAGGTATCCAGTGTCAATGTGCTGCGTCAGCTAGTTAAGGTGTTAGTTGAAGAAAATGATGAAAAAGAAATACATGAGTACAAGGTAGAACAGTTAAAATTCAAGCCGCGTCACAGAAAAGGGAATAAGGTAGCAGATAAAGAACTTGCTGAACTCGAGAAGTTAGAAAAGATCGAGAAAAAGGAAGGAATGTCAAAGCTCGAAGATGTGTAATTTGAAGGATAATGAACGGGTAGATGAACTGCACAGGAACGGCTATAAGATTATACAGGATCCAGAGCGGTTCTGCTTTGGGATGGATGCAGTCCTGTTATCTGGTTTTACAAAGGTAAAGGAGGGAGAAACAGTACTGGATATCGGAACCGGTACAGGTATTATCCCTATATTGCTGCAAGCAAAGACAGAAGGCAGGCATTATACTGGGCTGGAGATACAGGAAGCAAGTGCGGACATGGCAAGGAGAAGCGTTGCCATGAATGGACTAGAGGATCAGATAGACATTATAACAGGAGACATCAAGGAGGCAGGGACTATATTCAGCGCTGCTTCTTTTGATGTTATTACCACAAATCCTCCATATATGATCGGCAATCACGGATTAAAAAGCCAGGACGAACCCAAAGCAATTGCAAGGCATGAAATATGTTGTACACTCAAAGATGTCGTACGGGAAGGAAGCCAACTCTTGAAGCCAGGGGGACGATTCTATATGGTTCATCGACCTTTTAGGCTGGTAGAGATATTCCATGAACTGACGAAGTATAAGCTGGAGCCAAAGAGAATGCAGCTGGTATATCCTTATATAGACCAAGAGCCAAATATGGTACTGATCGAGGCCTGCAGAGGGGGACGATCAAGGATCACTGTGGAGAAACCACTGATAGTGTATCATGAAAAAGGGAAGTATACAGACGAGATATATGATATTTATGGATATTAAAGTGTTGGAGGATATAACATGCAGGGAATGCTATATTTATGTGCAACGCCAATCGGAAATTTGGAGGACATCACTGCACACGTGCTGGATACATTGAGGGAAGTGGATCTGATAGCTGCGGAGGATACGCGTAACAGTATCAAGCTGCTCAACCGGTTTGAAATCAAAACCCCTATGACCAGTTATCATGAATATAATAAATATGATAAAGCAAATGATCTGATTAGGCAGATGGAAGAAGGTAAAAATATAGCCTTGATCACAGATGCGGGGACGCCTGCAATATCTGATCCAGGAGAAGTACTTGTAAAAATGTGCTATGAAGCTGGGATTACGGTTACTTCTCTTCCAGGTGCCTGTGCATGTATAACGGCACTGACATTATCAGGACTCGAGACAAGACGGTTTTGCTTTGAAGGATTTCTGCCAAATGATAAGAAAGAAAAGAGAGAAGTTCTTGCCGAACTTTCCAGAGAGAGCAGAACTATAATCCTATATGAATCACCGCATCATCTGCTGAAGACCTTGGCAGAACTACAAGAAACATTGGAAGACAGAAAAATAACGGTTTGCAGGGAACTGACAAAAAAATATGAAACAATCTATCAGACAACCTTATCAGGTGCCATAATGCATTTTACAGAAATAGAACCAAAAGGTGAATTTGTGATTGTAATAGAGGGTAAGAGCAGAGATGAGACACGCAGAGAACAGATTGCTGCATGGACAAAGCTATCTATTAAGGAGCATATGCAGTATTATCTAGATCAGGGGATGGAGAAGAAGGAGGCTATGAAGGCTGTAGCCGGAGACAGGGGAATGACAAAAAGAGAAATCTATCAACAGCTTATATAAATGAGAAAACCCTGCAAGCAATTATGCGGGGTTCTCTCATCTCATTAACCTGTGCAAAATAGTTTATTTTGCAATCTTCATGCCAGCAGCTTTAGCCAGCGCTTTGATGGAATCTTTGGAAACTTTCTTTCCGTGGAATTCGATCAAGTCCTCTTTACTACCTGTGAAGATATCACAAGGAGCATACTTCTCCAGAATGATTCTTCTGTCCTCTACGTAGATATGTAGAGCATCTCTGTCGGTAATATCGAGGTTCTTACGGAGCTCCATCGGTAATGTGATTCTACCAAGATCATCGAGCTTTCTTACAACACCTGTGTCTGTCATCCGTATTTCCTCCATTTCTATATTATAGTACTATCTTATTGTACCAGTTAATAATTGGAAACACAATGTAAAAAACTAACAAAATATTAACAAAAAAACAGCATTTTTATATTGATATTTTGTTGGATTTTTACCATAAAGAAAGCAAAAAGAAAAGTTCAAGTTAGTATTGTCTTAATTTCTAAATCAAACTATAATATATTCACAGGTAATTTTAGTTTAAATAAAGGAGACTGATGATATGCGTTTGATTACACGATCTGATTTTGACGGGCTGGCGTGTGGGGCACTGCTGCGTGAGGCAGGAATCATAGATCATTGGAGATTTGTACATCCTAAGGATCTGCAGGATGGATTGGTAGAGGTGACGGAAGATGACTGTCTGGCAAATGTACCTTATGTAGAGGGTTGTGGACTGTGGTTTGACCACCATTCCAGCGAGTTTGAGAGAATTCAGCTGGCAGGAAAGTATAAAGGTGAGAGCCGGATCACACCATCCTGTGCACGAATTATTTATGAGTATTATGGCGGAAAAGAGAAATTTCCACAGTTTGATGATATGATGGCAGCGGTTGATAAGGTTGATTCAGGCAATCTGACGATAGAAGACGTACAAAATCCAAAGGGCTGGGTACTGATTGGTTTTTTAATGGATCCCAGAACAGGGCTTGGAAGATGGAGACAGTTCACGATTCCAAACTATCGTTTGATGGAGGAGTTAATAGAAGCATGCAGGACGATGACGACAGAGGAAATATTAGAGTTGTCGGATGTAAAGGAAAGAATAGAGGTTTACTTTGAACAGACTGAGAAGTTCAAGGAAATGGTTCAGGCACATACAAGAGTAGAAAAAAAAGTTATCATATCTGATCTTCGTGGTGTAGATCCGATTTACTCTGGAAATCGTTTCATGATCTACAGTATGTATCCAGAGCAAAATATATCGGCATGGATTGTCAATGGTAAAGGTGGCGAAGGCTGTTCTGTAGCAGTCGGTTATAGCATAATGAATAAAACATCCGATATCGATGTCGGAAAACTGATGCTGAAATACGGCGGGGGTGGTCATAAAGCAGTCGGAACATGTCAGTTCCATGATGATAATATGGATGAAATGGTATCAAAGCTGCTCGCAGAGCTGATTAACGGCTGAGAACATTAACAAGAGCTAAAGAGAGGATAGTCTGAATCCAGAGATTTACAGTATAGAGAGGGAGAACCGATAAAAACAGGGAGAGACGAGATATGAATGGAAATGGTAAAAAATATTACATGACAACAGCGATTACCTATACTTCAGGAAAACCACACATCGGAAACACATATGAGATTGTACTTGCAGACAGCATTGCGAGATTTAAGCGGCAGCAGGGCTTTGATGTGTTTTTTCAGACAGGAACCGATGAGCATGGACAGAAGGTAGAGCTAAAGGCAGCCGAAAAGGGTGTAACCCCTAAGGAATTTGTAGATGAGGTTGCTAGGGTGGTCAAGGAAAACTGGGATCTGATGGACACATCCTATGACAAATTCATCCGTACAACTGATCCGGATCATGAGAAGCAGATCCAGAAGATATTTAAGAAGCTGTATGATCAGGGAGACATTTATAAAGGATCTTATGAAGGGATGTACTGTACACCATGCGAATCCTTTTGGACAGAATCACAGTTAGTAGAGGGGAAATGTCCAGACTGCGGAAGAGAAGTTCATCCCGCAAAAGAAGAAGCTTACTTCCTGAAGATGACAAAGTATGCTGATCGACTGATTGAGCATATCAATACACATCCGAAATTTATACAGCCGGTATCCAGAAAAAATGAAATGATGAACAATTTTCTGCTTCCAGGACTGCAGGATCTGTGTGTATCTAGAACGTCCTTTAAATGGGGGATTCCTGTAGATTTTGATGATAGACATGTTGTATATGTATGGTTAGATGCACTTTCAAACTATATCACTGGAATCGGATATGATGCGGATGGTAACTCCACAGAGCAATATAAAACTCTGTGGCCGGCGGATTTGCACCTGATTGGGAAAGATATCGTGCGCTTCCATACGATTTACTGGCCGATTATTTTGATGGCACTTGGGGAGGAGCTTCCTAAGCAGATCTTTGGACATCCTTGGTTGTTACAGGGTGATGGCAAGATGAGTAAGTCTAAAGGAAATGTACTCTATGCAGACGAATTGGTAGAATTGCTTGGTGTGGACGCAGTACGTTATTTTGTGTTACATGAGATGCCGTTTGAAAATGATGGAGTGATTTCATGGGAATTATTAGTAGAGAGAATTAATTCTGACCTAGCAAATACACTCGGAAATCTGGTCAACAGAACAATATCTATGAGTAATAAATATTTTGATGGTAGTGTATCAAGCACCACTATAACAGAGCCTGTGGATGAAGAACTAAAGATGGTTGCCAAGAGTACAAAGGCACGTATGGAAGCAAAGATGGAGGATCTGCGTGTGGCAGATGCCTTGACAGAGCTCTTTGTACTGTTTAAGAGATGCAATAAATATATTGATGAGACAGAGCCATGGGTACTTGCCAAGGATGAAGCAAAAAAAGACAGACTGGCTGAGGTTCTGTATAATCTAACAGAAAGTATCTGTATCGGTGCGAATCTGATGATACCGTTTATGCCTCAGACAGCAGAGAAGATTTTGCTACAGTTAATGGGAACAGAACGCGACTGGGAGCTGTTAGATGAGTTCGGTATCTATGAATCTGGAGCGAAAGTTACGGATAAACCTGAGATTCTCTTTGCACGTCTGGATATTAAAGAAATACTGGAAAAGGTGGCAGCACTGTATCCTGAACAGCCTGAGGAGGCAGCAGATCAGAAAGAAGAAGTGATAGAAATAGAAGCAAAGCCTGAAATTACGTATGATGATTTTGTAAAGATGCAGTTTCAGGTAGGTGAAATCATTGCTTGCGAAGAGGTACCGAAGTCCAAGAAGCTACTTTGCTCCAAGGTTAAGATTGGGAATGATGTAAAGCAGATCGTATCTGGAATCAAACAACATTACAAAGCTGAAGAGATGGTTGGTAAAAAGGTTATGGTTCTGGTGAATCTGAAGCCTGCAACACTGGCAGGTGTATTATCGGAGGGAATGCTGTTGTGTGCAGAGGATGCAGCAGGTAATCTGGCATTGCTGACACCAGAACGAAAAATGCCAGCAGGTGCTGAAATCTGTTGATTTTAACGGGTACGGACGCTGTATCACTCTATTTGAGTCGAAGAAAGGATTTGCTATGGTAAAAACAGAAGAATTCTATTTTGATTCCAGAGATAATATTCATAAAATACATGCAATGAAATGGATACCAGAAACAGGAGATTATAGAGCTGTGCTGCAAATTGCACATGGAATGGCAGAGCACATCAAACGATATGATGATTTTGCAAGGTTTATGGCAGAACAGGGATTTCTTGTCGTGGCCAATGATCACCTGGGTCATGGAAAGTCAACGGAATGTAAAGAAGACTATGGGTTTTTTGCAGAAAATGATGCTGTAACTGTGGTTGTTCGTGATATTCACCGGTTAAAAAAGATTACACAGGAAGAAAATCCAGGAAAACCATACTTTATATTAGGACATTCAATGGGATCCTTCATGCTGAGAAATTATCTTTGCAGATACGGAAAGGGAATCGATGGGGCCATTGTTATGGCAACTGGCAGCAAATCCTCAGCAATAACGAAGAGTGGGATTGTCCTTGCACATCTAATAGCCCTGTTTCGTGGATGGAAATACAGATCTCCTATGATGAATAAGATGGTAGATGGAAATAATAATGATGCTATACAGAATCAGCGTACAAAATATGACTGGTTGTCAAAGGATGAACAAATTATTGATCAGTATATTGCAGATGAAGAGTGCGGATTTCCGTTTACAATCAACGGATTGAAAGCGATAACAGAAGCCATTGATAATCTGAATAAAAAAGAATACCTAAATAAGATGCCTAGAGAATTACCGGTGATTTTTCTTGCAGGTGATCAGGATCCGATTGGGCATTGGGGCAAGGATGTTCCTTTGATTGTAAAACAATTTGAGAATATGGGTATGCAGAAGGTTTCAATGAAGCTATATCCGGATGATAGGCATGAAATACTAAATGAGACTGATCACCAGACAGTTTATGAGGATATCCTCAAATGGCTGGAGGAACAGCTGAATCTACAGAAGTAAACGGGTCATTACTTGGGGGGAACAAGTAGCCAATAGTTGGTAGGAGGAAGTAAAATGAAAAGAGCAGTATGTTTATTATTAACAGTAACAATGGTATTTGCGTCAGCGATAACGGTATTTGCAGAGGAAACCGTAAGTGTCAATGCGATTGAACAGTCAAATGCAGCAGTAGATGTAACACCGATTACAGCTACTCAGGGCAAGTCTTATATCGCACTTGGAGCAGATTTATCACAGGATCAGCTGGCAACCGTTCTCGGACTGATGGGTGTATCAGCTTCAGACATCGGAAATTATAATGTAGTCTATACTACAAATGCTGATGAAAAACAGTATCTTGGAAGCTATGTGGACGCAAGTCTAATCGGAACAAGGTCTTTATCTTCTGTATTAGTAAATCCTAGAGAAGAGGGTCATGGAGTCGTTGTGACTACAAAAAACGTGAATTATTGTACTACAGATATGTATCGTAGTGCCTTATTGACAGCGGGTGTAAAAAATGCAGATATTCTGGTTGTAGCACCAACTCCGATTTCTGGAACGGCAGGCTTGATCGGAGCACTAAAGGCTTATGGAGAAATGTCGGGAACGGCTGTATCAGAAAAAGCGATTGATACTGCTATGAATGAGCTTGTTGTTACAGGACAGTTGTCAACAGCAGTCGGCAGCAGTGACGAGGCAGAGGAACTGATCACCTACATCAAAGCACAGATAGCGGCAAATGATCTTAACACGAAAGAAGAAATAGAAGCAGTTGTACGTCAGGGAGTGAAGGACTTAAATGCAAACCTGACAGAGGAAGAGATACAGCAGATTATTGATCTGATGGTTAAGATCAAGGCTATGGGTATCGATTTTAATGTTCTTGCAGAACAGGCTAATGATATTTATGCAAAGTATGCAGATCAGATCAAGAATGGTACATTTGATATCAGTAATCTGTCAGTAGAGGATCTTGGAATTGGAAAGATGGTATCTAATGCAATCGGCAATTTCTTTACAAATGTAAAAGACTCTGTAACGAATTTCTTTAAAAATATATTCAAATAAGGACTAAGGCAGGAAACAGATATGGATACAACAGGATCTGGAAAGTATTTGATCAGGGAGCTGGAGAGAAGTGAGTGGGAAACGGCGATTCAGCTGGCATGGACTACTTTCCTGAAATTTGAGGCACCAGAATACTCTCAAAAGGGCATCCAAAGTTTTCGAGATTTTATTGAAGACCCAAAACTGAAAAGAATGTTTGTTGGTGGAAAATATCCGACCTATGGGGCATTTGATGGAGGCAGAATGGTCGGGATGCTCGGAATCCGAAACGGAAACCATATTTCACTGTTGTTTGTAAAAGATATATACCATAAAAAGGGAATTGGAAAAAAGCTGTTGTTATTTGTATTTCGGCAGGCAAAAGTATTTGGAACGAATGAGTTTACCGTGAATGCGGCTTCCTATGCGACAGAGTTTTATCACAGAATCGGGTTCAAGGATATTAGCCACGAGGTAACAACAGACGGTATCCGATTTACCCCTATGCAGATATCACTGTGATATCACTACAGAAGTAATTTACATTTTAGATGAAAGAGACTATAATAGTACAAAAGTACCATCACATTACAGATGAAATGTGTTTTATTTGCAATTTGATAAAAATTGAAATATAATTCATTTTAAGAGATTCTGAATAGAGAGGGTTTAAAATGGGTCGTTTTTTTAATATGGATAGTCCAGTCATGAATTTTCTCGGACGTGTAGCTGATTTAGTGTGGCTGAATATTCTCTATATCATATGTTGCCTCCCTATTTTTACAATAGGAGCAGCTACATCTGCTTTGTATTACGTTACTATGAAAATGGTTGCAGATGAAGAAGGTTATATCACCAAAAGTTTTTTTAAATCGTTCAAGGATAATTTTAAACAGGCTACAATTATATGGCTGTTTTTAATGCTTGCGGGATTTATATTCTTTATAGATTTTCGTATTCTGAGATCCATGGAGGGCACTCCGAGCAAGGTAATCTATGTAATCATATGTGTGGTGGCCATGTTGGTCATGTTTATGACAACGTATATATTTCCTTTGCTTGCAAAGTTTGAGAATACAATCAAGAACAGTATTAAAAATGCATTTCTAATTAGTATCAGGCATTTTCCCTATACAATTTTATTAATCATCGGTTTTATTGCTCCGTTTGTAATTATTTATTTTATTACTGCATTATTACCGATATTATTTTTAGGTATCTTTTCACTGATTGCCTTTTATTCTTCCTTTATTTACAGAAAAATATTTGCTAATTATATACCTCAGGAAGAATCAGAGAATGACAGCGACACTCCTTCAAATGTTGATTAGTTTTGTATGGAAGGAAACAGAATGGCAAAACAGAAAAAGGATAATACGAATATTTTACAGTGGATCATACCATCAGTGATGCTGGTATTGTTTTTGGTTGTAACTTTATTCAATTATTCTGCAGATATGAAAGAACAGATTCAAGAACGTGTGGATGAGAAACAGGAAACACAGACAAAGAAAATGGGCAGTTACTATGAAGAAACGGTGAATACCATGCTGAGTCTTGCATCTGTTACTGCGGGAAATTTCAGTAAAATGGAGGATGTATTTTCCCCTGAAGCCAAAGAGCAGCTGGAGTCTATTGTCAGGAATACAAGTGTTCAAGATGCAGTGGTCATCAAAATGGATGGTTCAGAACTAAATAGTGTAGGACGTGATCCTCAGATCAGCAAAAAGCTGAATATAGAAGAATACTTAGACGGCAAGACACATGTATCTGAACTGTTTCAGTATACCAATTCGCTTCGGTATCAGACGATGGTTACAGCACCGATTAAAACAGACAATGAGATGGTAGGTATTGTTGCAATCATCATACCTTTGAATCATCTTGGAGATATTACGTCAGGTGCCAGTTACTCCGTTAAAAATACATATGGTGTACTTAGTTCAGACGGAGTTATTATAGAGAGATCTGGAGATCTGAGAGAGTTTATCCATGTGGGAGAAAATCTGCTGTCCAGTCTGGAGAGTACAGAGATAACAAAGGGAACATATAAAAAACTGATACAAAACCTTGAAGCAAATAAAGGTGGAAATCTAGTCTTTAACTATATGAATGAAACGGATGAGATAGAGTCATACTATCTATTCTATGAGCCAATTGGAGATTATGGATGGTATACGTTTACTTTGATTACCACACCACAGATTGAAAGAGTTGTCAAGGATGACCAGAGAACGACAACCAATCTGGTTACCAAGATGTTAGTGGCCATTCTCATTTTCATTTCGATTCTGGTTGCAATCAATGTAATCACCAGAGCCAAATATGTGAAGGAAAGCAAGGAGCTACAGGACAAGGCAGAAACAGATCTGCTGACAGATCTACTAAATAAGATAGCAACGGAGAAAAAGATTAGAGAGTATTTGGAGGGTGAAGAAAAGGATAAGCGTGCGATTATGTTTGTCCTTGATATAGATAATTTTAAGAAGATTAATGATACGATGGGGCATGCTTTTGGTGATGAGGTACTATCGACGCTTGGACGAAGGATAAAGAGTGAATTCAGAATCAATGATATAGTAGGCAGAACTGGCGGAGATGAATTTGTCGTCTTTCTAAAAGATATGAAGGATGAGGATACGATGAAAAGAGAAGCAGAGCGTGTAGCCACCTTCTTTAAGAATTTTAAGGTTGGAGAGTATGTAAAGTATTCTGCTACTGCAAGTATTGGAGCAGCCATCTATCCAACAAATGCCAGAGATTTTGAATCATTATATAAAGCTGCTGATCAGGCTCTGTATAAGGCAAAGAGAAGAGGCAAGAATCAGCTAGCCTTTTATAAAGATAATGATTTGTCATGCGGAAATGATAACGCCGATGTAATTGAGCAAAATGTATAGGAAATGAAAAAAAGTTTGTATAATTGTTGCATGGTCA
>CAZACC010000034.1:0-19817 GCA_964483545.1 uncultured Lachnospiraceae bacterium | reverse complement strand
ACATTGCATTTGCTGATCCTGAGAAGGAAATCACATTTCATGATTTAACACTTCAAGCCCGAGAAGCTGCAACGTTGTTTTTAAACGGGACATTTGGGTTTACGCTTGGTGAGCAGGAACCTGTATGTTTTTTCATGGAAAAATGTGTGGATGCACTTATAGCGATGTTTGGTTCGATTTACTGTGGTGGTTTCTACAGCTTTACTGATATTCGTCAGCCTGCTGAGCGTGTTCAAAAAGTATTATCTGTCCTAAATCCGACAGTGATTATTACGGATGAGGCTCATTATCCGATATTAGTAGAATACCTTGCGGAAACGTCTCTGTCATTTCAGATTCTTCTGATTTCGGATATTTTAAATGCGGCTGGTCAAACACAAGTTGATGAAGCAATCTTGAAAAACAAACGTGAGGGATTTGTTGATCAGATGCCTCTTTATGTTAATTTCACGAGTGGTTCTACAGGCATACCAAAGGGTGTAGCCGTAAGCCATCGTTCCGTGATCGACTTCATCACGGCATTCGTAGATATATTCGGAATTAACAAAACAGACATTCTCGCAAATCAGGCTCCATTTGACTTTGATGTGTCCATCAAGGACATTTTCAGTGGCATCTTCACAGGTGCAAGGGTTCAGCTTGTTCCTCGAGAATACTTTACCAATCCGACAACGCTGATGGATTATTTATGTGATCACAATGTAACAACACTTGTGTGGGCAGTATCTGCCATGTGCTTTGTCTCGATTATGAATGGATTCGGATATCGTATACCGCATACTATCAAGCGTGTTTTATTCAGCGGTGAGGTGATGCCAGTCAAACAGCTCAACAAATGGAGAGCTGCTCTGCCAGATGTGATGTACGTGAATCTCTATGGACCTACCGAAATCACATGTAACTGCACTTACCACATCCTAGATCGTGAATACGAAAAAACGGAGACGATTCCGATTGGTACAGCTTTCCCGAATGAAAGGGTGTTTTTACTAGATTACACAGACAGACTCGTTACGAAGATGGATCAGGAAGGAGAAATCTGTGTCAGTGGAACATGCCTTGCAATCGGCTATTTCAAGGATTCTGAAAAAACGGCAGCAGTATTCACACAGAATCCGCTGAATGACTGTTATTATGAACGGATTTATCGTACTGGAGATATTGGAAAATATGATTTTTCTGGAAATCTAATCTATATAGGCCGAAAGGATTTTCAAATCAAACATATGGGTCAGCGTATTGAGCTTGGTGAAATAGAAGTATGTGCCATGTCTTTAGAGGGTGTGCAGCGCGCAGTTAGTATTTATGATTTCAAACGCCAGAAAATCATCCTATTTTATGCCGGAGATCTTGAAAAGGATAATCTTGCAGAGCAGATACAAAGCAAGCTTCCTCCTTTTATGTTACCAAATAAGACCATCAGGTTAGATCAGTTTCCGATGAATAAAAATGGAAAAGTAGATCGGAAAGCATTAGAGGAGCTAATATAAAGCATGATGAAAAAGGAACAATTCTATCAAATTGCAAAAGAATACGGTACACCAAGCTTTCTCTTCGACTGTGATGAAGTATTGGAACGGACAAAACAAATCAAGAAAATACTGAGTGGTGGACAGGGGAATGAACCGATTCGCTTATGCTATTCCATTAAAGCCAATCCGTTCCTCGTGCCATACCTGATTACAGCTGTGGATTTTTTCGAAGTGTGCAGCCCAGGGGAATTATCAATTTGTCAGTATAGCCATGTTCCAGGTGAAATGATTATATACTCAGGAGTGAATAAACAGCTTGATGATATCACGGAGGCAATTCGATATGGTGCAGCTATTTTGACCGCAGAATCAATCCGTCAATTTGAGCTGATTTCACAGGCGGCAGTTCAGTTAAAGCAGCATGTTTCTGTGATTTTACGCCTGTCATCCAAGAGCCAGTTTGGTATGGATCTGTCTGATATCAAATTACTTTTGAAGGAGCATATAAAGTGTGATTCGTACATTACAATTCAAGGAATTCATTATTTTGTCGGTACGCAGCGAACAAAATTAAAGCACCAGAAAGAAGAGCTTGAGGAATTGCGGAAGATCATCAATGATTTACGCAGTGAGACCTCCTATGAACTTCCTATGCTTGAATATGGCCCGGGTCTTTGTTATCCTTACTTTGAAGGTGACAATTTCGAAGATACGCTTGCTCCACTGAAAGAGCTTGCTCCCACATTAAGTGAGGCTGCAGGATGCAGTCAGTTGACAATCGAAATGGGAAGATTTCTTGCAAGCAGCTGTGGCTATTACCTAACAAGTGTTGCAGATACAAAGAGGAGCTATGAAAGAAACTGGTGCATTTTGGACGGTGGAATCAACCATGTCAATTATTATGGTCAGTTGATGGGACTGAAGATTCCGATTATCCAGCATCTTCCGATTGATTACGATAGCTCCGATTCTTCAGTTTCGGAGAAATCCTGCGAGATGGAGAATACAGACAAATGGGCTTTATGCGGGTCACTTTGTACAACAAATGATGTTCTAGTCAGGGAATATGAAATGCATGAGCCAAAGCTTTATGACATACTTGTTTTTTGTAATCTGGGTGCTTATTCTATTACAGAGGGAATTGCCCTGTTTCTGTCACGAGATATGCCAAAAGTATTCGTTTGTAATAACGGCAAAATTACACTCCTGCGAGATATGCTTGAAACTTGGGAGATGAATACAAATTATAAATAAGGAGATCAATAATGGAAGATTTGATTGCGTTGCTTGAAGATGTAAGAGATGATATTGACTTTAGAAATGCGACTGATTTGATTGATGGAGAGCTGCTGAGTTCTTTCGATATCATTCAGATCATTGCTATGATGGATGATGAATATGACGTTGCAGTTCCTGCTGCAGAAATCATACCTGCAAATTTCAATAGTGCAAAAGCGATGTATGCGTTAATTGAACGCCTCATTCTTTAGTATAATGGATATGTGATAGGCAAGGGAGCGGAACATGAAAACGATTGTCCTTTTTTTAGCTGCACTTATGATCATTTTTTTGTTGGAGAGGAATTACAGAAACAGAAAATTATTTCTGTACCCAGCTCTCTTTTTGTGTCCTATCATAGGTGTTCTGGCCTATGCGGGTGTTCTCTTGGGTACGACGACGAACAGGGAGCAAACTCAAAAGGGAGCAGGCTGGAGAAGAATCGGCATTGTGTTGTTGTATTCATTGATTCTGATACTTGGAGGTAGCAGGACTTTGGGAGAATGGGCAAAGACGCTGGTACCATTCTTTGCAGACATCAATCCAATGAAGGTTCTGTTCGGACTGGCTATGCTGGTCTCTCTTTTGATTTATATGCTGCTTGCAAGACGGTTATGCGGCAAAAATCGCACTGGAATTATTCTTTTCATCCTGTTTGTATGTCTAATGTATCTGTGCGGATACCGATTTGGTTCACTTTCGGAAGTATTTTTACTTGGGAAAGAATCACTGGATGTTCTGGTATTGCGACAGATTGTTGTGCCAGTCATTTTAATAGGTTTGCTCTATAGAGGAACGGATATACCGTTATACGAGGAATTAACTGTCGTTGAGGAGGGAAATCATATGGAAGAACAGCCAAAATCGAAGAAAGCAGGAAAGCTAATCAATGTGAAGACGTTGACACTGGCGCTGATTCTTCTTGCAATGCTGACAGCATTTTCGGTCCTAACGCTGAATACCAAGATCAATAATATGTCTCTTTATATGGAACATATGCAGGAGAGTATTGATGAATCTAAGTAGTATTTTGTGTATCATGGCAAATTTCATAATCTATCTTGCCTTTGGTTCTCTGATTACAGGAAGAAAGAAGCACAGAGAATGGTCGTTACCTTATACGATGGTGATGGGCTTTTTTCTATACTATAGTCTCTTCTTTTTTTTCTGTGTACCTATGATGCTAAAGTTTCAGACGTTGACCTCACTTTCCTATCTGTGGATTGCCGTTACAGGGGTTGTGACTGTGACAGCAACGGTCATTTGTGGAGTCGCATGGTATGAGAAGCTAAAGGAGTTCGCACAGAAGGTGAAGGAACACTCTGTTTTCTTTGCACTGCTGATTACTATATGCCTAGTACAGATTGTAGTAATCACAGGTGCATACAATTTTACTCTGGATGCAAGCTATTATGTCGGAAATGTCGCGACCTCAGTGCAGACCGATACGATGAATATCTATGATCCATTTACGGGACTATGGCAGGATCATTTTGAGATGCGTTATTTCTTTGCAACCTACTCTATGAATGATGCCGTGATGTGCCGTTTGACAGGGCTGCACGCCCTGATCTGGACAAAGACGGTTATGACGGTCACTGTACTGATTCTAATCCAGATGATTGATTATAAAATCGCAGAAGAACTGTTTGCAGGCAACAAAAAGGCAATTCTAGTCATGCAGCTTCTGATGGCAGTGATTAATTTCATGTTTATATCCATTTACACGGCACCAAACTTTATGCTCACCAGAACTTTTGAGGGGAAAGCCATTGTTGGTAATGTTGTTTTACTGGTCATTTTCTATCTCTATATGTTGCTGTTAAAGGATCATAAGGCAGGAGGGGTCTGGTGGATGCTGTTTATCGTATGCTTCGGGTCTATGACCATATCATCCTCGGCCAATATGCTAGTACCAGCATTTCTTTCTGTGCTGTTTGTTCCCTTGGTCTTCATCAAGAAGGATCTGCGGATTTTTCCAAAATATATCCTGTGCATGCTTCCGAATTTGTGTATGGCGGTGATGTACGTGGCATATGTAAAGGGATATTTTGTGTTTCACACTTACTAAAAGAAAGGGGAGGCGATTATGCAGACATTGAATGTCGTAGAAACTGGTTTGTCATATTTACAGGCGTGTTTGGATTATTACGTGGATGGCTGCGCTTATTTTCTGCTATATCTGCTTGCACTAATCGGAATCCTCATAAGAGGCACGAAGAGGGAGCGGCAGATCTTCCTGCCATCGGCACTGCTATTGATTCTTAGTGTTTATAACCCGATATTTCCTGTAGTATTGTCGAAAATCTTTGATGTAAATAAAGAGTACTACCGTTTTTTTTGGCTTGCTCCTGTCATTATTCTAGTTCCATATGCCTGTACAAAATTATTTTTTGCACAGACGGATAAAACAAAAAAAATAATAGTAGGGATAGGGCTTGCGCTTATGCTGTGTCTTTCAGGCAATCTGTCTTATTTCAAGAATTATATATGGGCTTCTAATATTTACAAAATGCCGGAGGAGCTCATGACGATTTCCGGACTGATCCATGAGGATTCTGAAGTGGAGTATCCAAAGGTTTTGATGGAGTACCAGTATAATATGGAGATGCGGCAATATGATCCATCTTTGCTTCTTACAATCGACCGTGAGGACTATCTATATGCAATGAGCAATGCTTATCCAGATGAAATGCTGGAGGATGAGACGATGCCACAGTATAAGCTGCTTGCAAAGCTGATTCATTACCAGAATATCTCTGATGAGGCATTTAAGCAGGCGCTGGATGCGACAGACACGGAATATATCGTCATTTCCAGTGGAAATGCCAATGTTCCTTATTTCGGTAAAAATGGCTATAGACTCGTTTCGCAAACTGGAAATCATCTAATCTTCCATTATGATTTGAAGGAACGTAAAGGATTTGAATTGATTGATTACACCGAATTACGAGGTGAATGATTCGGAATCAGGACGATAGGAGAGAGTATGCTGCTGACTGTTTTTACACCGACTTACAATCGAAGAGAATTGCTGGGACGTGTCTATCAAAGTCTTCTTGCGCAGACTGACTTGAATTTCATCTGGCTGATTGTAGATGACGGTTCAACAGATGATACGGGAACGCTTGTACAGGAATGGGTGCGGGAAGAAAGAATCACCATTGAGTATCTGTATCGTGAGAACGGCGGCAAAATGCGGGCACATAATACGGGTGTTGTCAATTGTCGGACAAGGCTTTTTATATGTCTGGATTCTGACGATTATTTTCCAGAGTATGCGGTGGAACTTGTCACTGCTACATGGAGGCAAATAGAGGACGATTCCTCACAGGACACAGAAAAGGTATGTGGGATCGTTGCTCATAAAGGAAGAAGTGCCACAGAAATCTTAACTGGCGGAGAATTTGCCGATGTAAAGTATACAACCCTGCAGGGCTTGTACCGTAAGGGCTTTTCAGGTGAAACCACACTGGTTTTTCGTACAGATATACTCAAGCGTTTTCCGTTTCCTGAGATAGACGGAGAAAAATATGTGCCGGAAGACTATATATATGATAGAATAGATAAGGAATATGTTCTCAGGGTACTACCACGTATTCTTACAATCTGTGAGCTGGTCACATCAGGCTATACAGACAGTGTAGAACAATTACGTGATGAGAACCCGCAGGCATGGCTGCTGTATTATCAACAAAGGGCACAGGATGCGCCGATGTCCTTGCTGAAGCTTAAGTATATCAGTCATTATATGCAGTTCGCTCGAGCTGTGGGAAAGCCTGTATTTCGGGGAGAGAGAATCCTTCCAGTGTCGATCTTGCTCCTCGGTCTTCCAGGATATGTACTTTTAAGACTTCGGCATAAGAAATAACTTTGATCAAATGAGGTGTGCCATTTGGATAAAAGAGATTTACAGAAGCGATTGTATACCTTTTTTGCTGCCTGCATCATTGTAGTGGTAGAGACAGTCATTGTTGGTATTGCATGGGTATATTTTTATAACAAACAGCTCCCGAAGGAGTATTTCTTCTGGGGGAATGTATTTATATTGGTTATTTATCTATTAATTCTCTTCTTCTTTTCCGGTATGTATAAGGGGCTGCAGGTCGGTTCCTTTCGTAAGCTGGAGCTGCTGTTTTCACAGGTGTTTGCAACGGCATGCGCAGATGTTCTGTTCTATGCGATTGCCTGTATGCTGGCATATCATTTCCCCTCACCGATTCCGTATATCCTGGCATTTGGTGTACAGTGCATCTGTATTGGAGTATGGATCTTGGGCGCTACCTACATATATCGCTCACTGTTTCCGCCTTTGGATATTTTACTGATTCATGCAGGTGCTCATACGGAACTATTTGTAGATAAGGTTAAGACCAGAAAGCATCAGTTTCATATTTCAGAGGAAATCAGGACAGATACTGAGATAGAGAAGCTATATGAAGCCATCAGAAGACATGAGGCCGTCATGATGTGGGATATTCCTACGCATTTGCGAAATAAACTGTTTAAGTATTGTTATGAGGTATCGGTTGATGTCTATGTAATGCCCAAAATATCGGACATTATATTGAATGGCTCACAGACACTGCATTTATTTGATACACCATTGCTGCTGACCAAGAGTACGCCGATGGCGCCGGAGCAGATTGTATTCAAACGAATGTTTGATCTCCTGTTTGCATTGATTATTTTAATCATTACTTCACCAGTTATGCTAATCACTGCAGTGGCCATCAAGCTGTACGATCAGGGTGCTGTTTTGTATATTCAGACTCGATGTACACAAGGTGGCAAAGAGTTTAAAATGTATAAATTCCGTAGTATGATAGAAACGGCGGAAAAGGATGGGGTAGCACGACTAGCGACGCAAAATGACAGCCGCATCACACCAATAGGCAGATTGATACGAAAGGTTCGGATTGATGAACTGCCACAGCTGTTCAATGTGATCAACGGTACGATGTCTTTTGTAGGACCGCGTCCAGAGCGACCAGAGATTATAGAAAAATACAAGAAATCTATGCCTGAATTTGTTTATCGCATGAAGGTGAAAGCTGGTTTGACGGGATATGCTCAGGTTTACGGCAAGTACAACTCACTGCCGTATGATAAGCTGAAGCTGGATTTATATTATATTGAACACTTTTCAATATGGCTGGATTTAAAACTGATTATCTTAACACTGAAAATTTTGTTAACACTTGACAGCACAGAGGGAATTGCTGAGGGAAACCTCACACCATTAGGGCGGGGAAGTGACGAAGATGAGTGAGAGTAAAGTGAGCATCATTGTACCTGTACACAATGCTGCAAAATGTATCGAGGATACAATCCAGTCTATCAGAAGTCAGACGGTACAGGACTGGGAGCTGATACTGGTAGATGACTGTTCGACAGACTGCAGCGCTGAAATCATGGAACGTTATGAATGCGATAATATCCGGATTATTAGGCTGAATCAGGGAGTCGGAGCTGCTGGAGCAAGGAATAAAGGCCTTCATGCAGCAAAAGCAAGATATATTGCATACATAGATGCGGATGATCTGTGGTCACCAGATAAACTGGAACGCCAGCTTGCATTTATGGCAGAAAAGGAATGTGCCTTTTCATTTACAGGCTATGAGTTTGCAGATCAGAATGGCGTGGGAGTGGAAAAAATCGTACATGTGCCTGCAAAGATGAGTTACAGGGCAGCATTGAAGAATACTACAATCTTTACGAGCACGGTGATGTTTGATACCGAAAAGATTCAAAAAAATCTGCTGACAATGCCTAATGTAGCAAGCGAGGATACTGCAACCTGGTGGAAAATCCTGAAGCGAGGATATTTTGCCTACGGTCTTGATGAGGCACTGACTTTGTACAGGCGGAGTTCTGGAACGTTATCTGCCAATAAACTGACAGCCATCAAGCGTGTATGGAATCTGTACAGAAATGTAGAGAAGCTGTCGGTAATCAGAAGTGCGTACTGCTTTTGTTTCTATGCTGTGAGAGCGGTGATCAGGCGCCTGTAGAGCGTTGGAAGGAAGTGAACCTACATGAAATTGCAGGTATTGCTGTCGGCAATGTTCCTGGAAGGATATGAATATATCAATTCTCTGCATATCAGTGGAAACTGCCTGGTCGTGAATCAGTGTGACAGAGAATCTTATGACGATATTATAGAGGAGACACGTGCAGTCAGATATATAGAGACGATGGAACGTGGACTCAGCAAGAGCAGAAATATGGCCATCCAAAATGCAGATGCAGAGGTTTGCATTCTCTGCGATAATGATGTAGAATATGTCGAAGGCTATGAACAGTTGATTTGTGATGCATTTGAGCGACATCCAGAGGCTGATCTCATTGTCTTTTATATTAAAAGAAAAGAAAAGCCACAACCTAATTATCCGACAGAAAGACGTATGAATTATCTGTCTGTACTGAAGATATTTTCTCCAGAAATTGCGTTCCGCAGAGAGGCAGTTCTGAAAGCAGGGATACAGTTTGATGAGATGTTCGGAGCTGGAGCAAAGTATTATTTAGGCGAGGAGAATATTTTTTTGTATGATTGTTTACGAGCAGGGTTGAAGATACAGTACATGCCTGTTCAGATTGCGACTCTGAAGGAGACGGAATCGACATGGTTTCGCGGATATGAGGATCGATTCTTTCTGTCACGAGGGGCTAATTATTGTGCGATGTCAAAAAGATACAGCCTTTTGTTGATTCTGCAGTTTGCAGTTCGTAAAACACATGAATATCATAAGGACCAGAAAATGCTTCAGGCAATTAAACTGATGCTGCGCGGCCGCAAGGAGTATTTAATGGAACGATACGGGAGAGACTGAATATGAGGATTCTGGTAGTCGGTGATTATCGAACAGGAACCGGACCAGCGAATGTGACCAAAAGTTACCTTGCATGTCTGCCGGAAGATACATTAAAACAAAAGTGTACGGGAAAATGCAGCAGGATTTTTGAAATCCTATACCAAGTGATACGGGCTGATATTGTACTGTGTTCTGGATATTCAGGACAAAATATACCAGCCATCAAGTGGGCACATATACTGCATAAGCCAGCGGTATATTTGATGCATGGCTGTGTGGAACATGAAAATACAATCAACGGAGTTCCAGATACAAGGATGAATGGAATCGAAAGACAGACACTGAAGCTTTCTGATGCGATTATTGCGGTTTCTGCGCAGTTTGCGAACTGGTTATGGGAGCATTATCCGGAATACATGGATAAGATTGAGTACGTAACAAACGGTGTGGATTGGGTTGGATTAAAAGCCTTACAGGCAGAAGAAATCCGTGAACCGGATCGTATCATGTCCATCGGTGGGGGAATGCCGAGAAAGATGATCCGTTATATCTGTGAAGCAATTAACCATTTGAATCAGACAGAGAAAATGAATTTGAAACTGACAGTTATAGGGGATACTGGTCATGATACCCAAGAGATTGATTCTTATCCTTTTGTTGAGAACAAAGGTCTGGTATCATTTGATGAAACAGTCAGGATGCTGTATCAATCAAAGCTATATATTCAAAACAGCTGTTTTGAAACATTTGGGCTAGCTCCGTTAGAGGCATTTGCATGTGGGTGTGATTTATTGCTTTCGAGTCAGATTGGTGCCAGATTTATATTCAAGGCTTTAACCAGTGATGACATCATTCATGATTACAGTGATTCGGAAGAAATCGCAGAAAAGATTAAGAGTGTGCTGCAGCAGGGGAACAATGAACGCCTGCAGACAGGTATTGATAAGGAGTCTACTTCATGGGAAGCAAGGACGAAACAGTTACTGGAATTACTGCAAAGAGTAATAGAAAAAAATATATAAATACAATTTTGTTTTTCACTATGTTTATGTGCTATGCACTTACCTTTCTGATTCCGAAATTCTATGGAGTCACAGATCGCTATGCGAGTTTGTTTGTCTTCTGTGTTTGCGTAGGTCTGTTTCTGAATAATGTCAATTGGATTTTCCTAATTCGAAACAAGGATAAAGAAATATGGGTACTTGCTGCAGTTGTGCTGGTGACAGGGATTAATCTGTTGGTCATCGGCTCTAATAAGGGGTCTTTCTTTGTGGCAGCAAACTTTGCGATCGTGTGGTATCTGAGCGATAAGATACGATTGACCTCTGGTCAGATTAAGGGGCTGCAGATTGCGTATTTTGCATTATTGATGGTCTGGTTCTTTGTAGCATATCCGATATTTTTCAGTAACTATGATCAAATGGCATATAATACAAATACAGCTGCTACGTTTACTGTATTTACTCTGTTATGTGCGTACGGACTGATGAAGGAATGGTATCATAAGAAGGAATTAGCAGGTCTGATTCTAGTCATGGTACTGGTGAGAACGATTCAGCTGGTCTTATGGCATAGGGCAAGGGGAGCATTTATTATGCTTTTAGCCTTCCTCTTTTTTTATTATTTAGCTCCAAGAAAGTGGTGGGACAGCAAAAAAATCATGAATGTATTTTATTATATCCTGACATTGGGCTCATTGGTTTTCGTAGTACTTTATACAGCAATCGGACAACTAGGGATTGATTTTAAGCTACCCTTCTTTTATAAAAATATATTTTCTGGTCGACAAAATATATGGTTGGAGGTCGGTAAGATGTTTCTCAGACAGCCAATCACGGGAATCGGTTCTGGATATACGTTGAATACCTTTATGGAGTACAATCTTCACAATGCCATGTATGATTTGATTGCGGTACATGGAATTCTGGTATTTGCGGGAATTCTGTTTATTGTATACAAACGCTTTCAGGGATTCAGAAGTATCGGCTGTAAAAAGGAAATGGTTGTATGTGCTCTGTGTGCAGTGTTTGCCGTATTTTTGGAGTCATTTTTTGATGTTGATCTGATTTGGGCGGACTATGCGCCTAATATGTTGTTCCTGCTAACAATGATTCATTCGGGAAAAGAACAAACAATCGGAGAAACGTAATAACGTGGTGATTACATGGGAAGATATAAATATTTAGCGAATCATATTGCCTTTTTTTTCATCAGTAATTTTGTATCCAAGATACTGGTCTTTTTACTTGTACCGTTTTATACAAGCGTATTGACAACAAAGGAATACGGTATAGCCGATATCATGCAGGTGACGTTATTACTGCTTGTGCCTGCACTGACCATGAATATGGGTGAAGCCGCCTTGCGATTCGGAATTGAGAAAGAAGAGAAAAGGGCGGATATATTTAGAGTCGGACTGAAATACTCTGGTACAGCGATGTTATTTGTGGCTGTGGTTGCAGGTGTTTCAGCTTTTTTTGTGCCTGCCGGCATACGTGTTTACTTACTGTTCTTTGTTTTTTTGTTTGCCGCAAATGCATTATATGAATTTTTAATCCTGTTTTTTCAAGGCTCGGAAATGGTCCCGGTCGTCGTGATTGGTTCCATTACCTGTACGATCATCATGATCTGTAGCAATCTGTTCTTATTACTTGTCCTTAAAATTGGCTTAAATGGATATCTGCTGGCTCAGATTTTCTCTTATTTCGTGGCATCAATTGTGATGCTGCTAATCGCAGGAGACAAGTCATTTGCCCATTTGCGTCATAAGGATATCGAAGTAGAACGGGAAATGCTGAACTACGGCAAACCAATGATTTTATATTCAACAGGAAGCTGGATCAATAATGCGAGCGATCGTTATATTGTAGCAGCAATCTGTGGGACTGCTGTGAACGGAATTTATGGAGCTGCTTATAAAATACCTGCAATGTTGACGGTTTTCCAGCGCATTTTTGCCCAGGCGTGGCAGATGTCAGCTACAAAAAACTATCTTGATGAAGATTCCTCAGAGTTTTTTTCAACTATGTATAAAGTATACAATGCCTTTATGGTACTGGGGTGTTCCTTTTTAATCGTGATCGTAAAGCTATTGGCACAGTTTTTGTTTAGAAAAGATTTTTTTTCAGCGTGGGAATTTGTGCCGCCATTGTTAATATCTATCATCTTTGGTGCCTTGACGGGATTTCTCGGGTCTATCTGTCTGGCTCATAAGGATTCTAGGAGTATGGGAATTGCCACTGGAATCGGGGCATTATTGAATATTACTCTGAATATACTGAGTGTTCCATTGATGGGAGCTATGGGTGCGGCTGTTGCGACTGCAATTTCGTATTATACGATGTACTTGATGGCATTTTTGATTGTCCGAAAATATGTAAAGCTGCGGATTCATCTGATGAAAGATTATTTTGCATATGCGATTGTGATACTGCAGGCAGTATTTGTAATTACAGAAATACCGTATGTATATTGGGTGAACAGCCTGCTATTTATGGCACTGATGCTAATATATTATAAGGAAATACGTCAGATTCTAAGCAAGCTGCTATGTAAGTATGCACACAAAAAGGCAGCAGGGAATCCAGCTGGAGAGGAAGAATAGAGATGAGTCAGGAAAAGCGCCAGAAGATTGGGACGATTAGTGTATTAATCGCATTAACAGTTATGATAATGGGATCATGGATTTATAAACCCTTGCAGGAAATTACAGCTGTGTACGCCACTTTGATTACTGGAGCAGCACTCGGAGCAGCCTTTTTATGTTATTCAGATTTTAAAAGGGTATTGCATGATCCAGCATTTTATCTGATGGTTTTTGCAGACGTGCTGACCTTGATCAATTTATTTGCGGTTGACTCTGCCAAAGGTGCAC
The DNA here is from genome assembly GCA_964483545.1 of uncultured Lachnospiraceae bacterium. Taxonomy (GTDB): domain Bacteria; phylum Bacillota; class Clostridia; order Lachnospirales; family Lachnospiraceae; genus JAAYYM01. Next base: position 6,378 of record CAZACC010000034.1, on the reverse strand, counting down.
TGTTGACGGTCGTTGATTTGCTATTAGTACTTTATCTTGCTGATCAGTTGATGCTTACCCGACGTCAGGTATGGTTGGTTGGGATTGTGGAGCTTGCATTTTTTCTGTATTGGACACTGACTCCGAAGGGCTATTATCAGGGGTTCAATATTAATTACGGTGGTCTTGTACTTTTGACGGGAATGCTGTTTGGAATGCTGTTATTGGAAATGCTCAGAGAAGAACAGGCTAATCGTTATCTATGGGTTGCTCAGATCATTTTTACATTGACAGGTTGTAGGGTTACATATGTGGCATACCGAGAGCAATATCTTTTATATATTATTTATGTTCTTTTGACAGCGGGGCTCTTGCTCAAACGCAAAGAAATGCAAAAGTATTCATGGATCGTACAGGCAACGCTGCTGGTTCTTGGTTTTGAAATCATATCCTACTATCTGTCGCGGTGTGCGTTGATAGGGGCACTGGTATTTACGGTATTGATCTTGATTCCGCAAGACTTCTGGAAGAAGACGGTTGGAAAGGTATTTTATTTCATCATGACACTGGGACTTACGGCTGGAACTGTTCTTTTCTCTGTTCTTTTGGTATGGCTTGGCGGCATGAGGGAGACTTTGAATGTGAAGATTCTCTATAAGGACATATTTTCGGGCAGAGAGGATGTCTGGGGTGAGCTCTGGGAAGAGTATCTGCGACACCCACTTACAGGGATGGGTTCCTCCTATCAGCTGCATGCCGATGGTCTGGAGGGCACCTTTGAGGTACATAACGGTTTGCTGGATATTCTGTTTGTACATGGGGTGATTATATTTCTGATTGTACTGTGCTTTTTGATTCCGCTTCTGCTGCGTCAGAGAGAGATGATGGCATCGGATGCAGTTGCAAAATATGCCGTGGCGGGAGTATTTGCAATTCTGACAACCTCCTTCTTTGAGAATTTCTTTATTGTTCCGCCTTTTTTGCTGCTGTTTATGCTGTTGTTCACCATTATCAAAGGGCGTCAATTCAATGTAGGAAAGTGTTGAAAAACATAGTTATGAATGATACAATTAAAAACGAAAGTATGTTCTTTTACTAGGATGAGGTGCAAATAGATGACGACAAATATATTTGATGATAAATGGTTAGGAATTGAAGAAGCTGTGGAAATTAAAAAAATCAGAACTAGACCTTGGATAAAAGTGGAAAAAGTGCAATGAAATAGGAGAAATTTTATAATGTCTTTAAATGTGTTAGACTTATTTTGTGGATGTGGTGGGTTATCTTGTGGATTTGAAAGAGCAGGATATGACATACTTATAGGAATAGATAATGATGCGAAAGCATTGGAAACATTTGAACTAAATCATAATGGCACAAAATCAATTTGTGGTGATATTACAGAAATAACATATAAAAAGGATATAAAGCCTTTGATTAATAATAAGGAGATTGATGTAATCATTGGTGGACCTCCATGTCAAGGAATGTCTCTATCAGGACCAAGAAAGTTTGATGATCCACGTAATAAATTGTATTTATCTTATATTCGCTTGGTGGAGGAAATTAAACCCAAAGCATTTGTTATTGAAAATGTACCAGGATTGGTGGCACTTTTTGGTGGGCAAATTAAGGACAGCATTATAAAAAAATTTTTTGGGATGGGGTACAACATACAATATAAAATCTTATGCGCTGCGGATTATGGCGTTCCACAAAACAGAAAAAGAGTTGTGTTTGTAGGAACCAAAAAGGGAGAATTTACATATCCAGAACCATTTTCCGAAAAAGTGACATGTAGTATGGCATTGTTGGACTTGCCACCACTTGAATATGAATTGGGAGATGAAATAGCAGAGTATGCGTCAGAGCCACTCAATGATTATCAAAAGCTAATGCGTGAAAAATCCACAGTTGTAAAAAATCATATTGCTGCTGCACATTCAGAAAAGGTCAGAACTATTATTTCGTTAGTGCCTGATGGAGGTAATTATAAAGATCTTCCAGAGGAATATATAAAGTCAAGAAATTTCCATGTTGCGTGGACGAGATTTGCAAGCGATAAGCCAGCACCAACCATTGATACAGGACATAGACACCATTTTCACTATAAGTACAATCGTGTCCCAACCGTTCGAGAATGCGCAAGATTACAATCATTTCCAGATAATTTTGTATTTATTGGAAACAAAACACAGCAATTTAGACAGGTAGGAAATGCAGTGCCACCATTGATGGCGCAGGTTATTGCAGAGCAACTCAAGAAGGAGTTGAAGGAAGATGGCAATTTATGAAATACCGAATGAGTATTTTTATAGAATACATCACGTTAGACCTCGTTTTAAAGGTGATATAGAAAATGTATTGATTTATATGGCAGAAGAAATTTCATATGTAGGTGAATTGCCCGTTGAAGAGTTTGTTTCAAAGGTAAATACGGCAATATACCAATACCCGGGTAATGCGCATCGCGAATTAAAAACAATTAACAATTGGAGAACTGAAATATCTGCTCTCTTTGGGTTTATTCAGCATGAAGAAAAAACAGATAAACCAGGACGTAGAGCAATAGAGTTAGCTGAAAATCAAGATTTAGTAGAGTGCTTTAAAGTTTTTCTATATAACTTTCAATATCCAGGTGCTCATATAAAACCTAAAAATGTACTAGAGCAGATTGAAAATGGAGTTCATTTTAAACCAGCACAGTTTATTTTGAAGGTACTGAAGTGCGCAAATAAAGAGGGTGGTAACTCTATTGGATTAACTAAATTCGAGGTATGTCATTGCATATTTAATGATTTACGAGTGACAAGAAAAAATGAAGACGCTGAAATAACGTGGCAAAGAATTAAGAATAATAGAAAAAATAAGATGGAATATGAGCAGACTGGGGATGTAATCAGATATGCTGGTGATATAGTAGACTACATGGAAACAGCAAACCTTTTAAAAACATATGACAGTCATACATATTATTTGAATACACTAGAAGAAGAAGCCATAATTAAGTTTATTGAATCAACCGAATGGTTTTCAGAATACGATGAAATGTTACAGCAACGTCAGGGAACAATGGAGCAGGTAAAGAAATGTATTAATGGTTGGTTTGCCTATGTAAATCGAGATATAGAAGATACGGATTTTTCAACAGATATTTTGGCATATATTGCAGTTGATGAGAACGAATTACAGCAGTTAAAAGACAATACCACCACAGACTCTATTGGTGATGCAAGTGATTTGATTCAGAGAGATAAGGTTATAGAAAAACGTTTTGCAACTTATTATGATAACCTTACAACAAAAGATATTGGAGATATTGGCGAAAGCTTAGTTCATGGTCATGAATGCATGAGAATAAAGCTTGGTGGAAGAGAAGATCTAATTCATTTGATAAAAAGAATACCAACGCAGTTTGCAGTTGGATATGATATTAGTTCCGTGGAATTAGACGAAAGAAAGCGTTATATCGAAGTCAAAACTACAATTAGTTCTAAACCATTGCATTTTAATAGAATTCATTTAACAAAGAATGAATGGAATACGGCTAGTAGTACGAATGATTGTTACTATGTGTATAGACTTATGCTTAGTAAAAGTGAGAGAAAATTATTTCTTCTTCAAGATCCAGTAAGGCTTTACAAACAAGACATGATAGATATGATACCTGGTGATGGTGCGGAAATTACATTTGACCCGACCAAAGTTGGAGAGTTTGAGGAGTTGTTAACATGGAAAAATTAAAAGTGGCATCACTTTTTTGTGGTTGTGGCGGTACTGATGTAGGTCTGCTTGGTGGATTTGATTTCTTGGGAAAAACATATACCACAAATAGTATGGAAATTGTATATGCCAATGATATAGATGATAATGCATGTAGAATTTTTGAAGAGAATTTTGGAATTAAGCCAGATAACAGGGATATTCGTGAAATAAAATCGGATGAACTTCCAGATTTTGATGTTTTAACAGGTGGATTTCCATGTCAGTCCTTTTCTATTGTAGCACAAAATCCTAAGAGGTTAGGAGTAAAGGATGAAGGAGGAAAACTGTTCTTTGAGATGTGTCGAATTTTAAAAGATAAACAGCCTAAATGCTTTGTGGCAGAGAATGTAAAAGGTTTATTAACTGCAAATAAGAGAAGTGCATTCCCTTTGATTTTGGAAGAATTTCAGAATAGTGGATATGACGTGTATTATCAGATATTAAATTCGGCTGAGTATGGTGTTCCGCAGAAGCGAGAGAGGGTTATTATAGTCGGTTTTCGTAAAGATTTAAATGTTAAATTTGATTTTCCAGAGTCTATAATTAAGGCGGAAGAATTATACGAACCATTAGGAAATGTTATTGAAAAGCAGGTAGATGAGAAATATTTTTTTAGTGACAGAGCAGTTGCTGGAATGATGAAAAATCGAGAAAGTATGAACAAAGGTCGTGCACAAGATATTACGAAGCCGTGCAATACAGTTGGAGCACATTTAGCTAAAGTGTCATTGAATAGCACAGATCCTGTATTGATGGAGAACGGACTTTATCGTCGTTTTACTCCAAGAGAAGTAGCACGAATTCAAAGTTTCCCAGAGACTTTCAAACTAATTGGGAGCGAGACGGCACAGTATAGGGCTTTGGGGAACGCAATACCACCAGTTATGTTTTGGCATGTGGCGGATGCGGTATGTTCAAAACTTGATAAATAGATTGATATATGGTGAAAGAAATGTATATATATGGATTATTCAAATCTGAAAATTCCAAAAACAGATAACTCTGTTTTCATTAAGAAGGACTGTCAGTAACAGTTCAAATACCAGTGAACCTGATTTTGGACAATACCGTGAACAAGGCCTGAACAAGGGCGTTCAGCCGCCTTGAATAAAGAATGAATATTTGGTATAATATTATGATGTTTATAAATAAGGGAAGATACGATGAAATTTAAAATACAGAACAAGCAATTATTTGTGAGACGTCTCGGACTAATCGCATATGATATATTAGCAGTGACGGCGGCGACTTATTTGGGATTGATTGCCCGATTTGATTTTAGTTATGCTAAAATTTCGGACAAGGCTTTCATTGAAACGGCATGGTCTTACCTGCCTTACAGCATTGCATTTACACTTTTGATTTTCTGGGCCATGCATCTATACCAGAGCCTGTGGGAATATGCAGGTGCAACAGAGATGATGAATATGGCACTTGCCTGTATTGTGTCGGCAGTCTCTCAGATGATCATTGTCACAATGATTCTGCAGTGGAGCTACCCAAGATCCTGTTATGTATTTTTTGGTGGTGCCTTACTTGGTCTGATTATTCTCAGCAGATTCTTTTATCGAATCTTTAGAACTTTTGTTGAGAAGCGTACAGACAAAGCGAAGAGTGTTAATGTCATGGTTATCGGCGCAGGTGATGCAGGCAATTCCCTGATTCGTGAGATGAATACAAGCAAGTTCATTCAGAAGAGTGCACTGTGCGTAATCGATGATGATAAATATAAAATTGGAAATTATATTCATGGAGTCAAGGTGGTAGGCGGCAGAAATGAGATTCTGGAGTATGCAGCCAAGTATGACATTGATGAGATCATCATTGCAATGCCAGCTGCTCCACGTGCTGTCATTAAGGAAATCCTGGAGATCTGTAAACAGACCAAATGTGAATTGAAAACACTGCCGGGTATTTACCAGCTTGTAAACGGTGAAGTAAATGTCAGTCAGCTACGCAAGGTTGATGTCATTGATATACTTGGACGTGATTCAATCGCAGTTGATCTGGATGCCATCATGGGCTATGTCAAGGACAAGGTCATTTTGGTCACAGGCGGCGGAGGATCCATTGGCAGTGAGCTTTGTCGGCAGATTGCCGATTCACAGCCGAAACAGCTGATCATTTTTGATATCTATGAAAATAGCGCATATGATATTCAGCAGGAACTCCTTAAGAGGTATCCAGAGCTAAATCTGCTCGTGCTGATTGGTTCAGTGCGTAATACCAATCGTATGAATACAATCTTTGAAAAATATAGACCAGATATTGTATATCATGCGGCAGCGCACAAACATGTACCGCTGATGGAGGAGAGCCCGAACGAAGCCATAAAAAACAATGTACTGGGAACGTGGAAAACAGCTGATGCTGCACTGCGTTATGGTACAAAAAAATTCGTCATGATCTCTACAGATAAGGCGGTCAATCCGACGAATATCATGGGTGCCAGCAAGCGAATTTGTGAGATGATTGTGCAGGCCTATAACAATCGTGGCGATACAGAATTTGTGGCAGTCCGTTTCGGTAATGTACTAGGCAGTAACGGAAGTGTCATTCCTTTATTTAAGAAGCAGATCGCATCAGGAGGTCCTGTTACAGTGACACATCCTGATATCATCAGATATTTTATGA
>CAZACC010000033.1:3783-19837 GCA_964483545.1 uncultured Lachnospiraceae bacterium | reverse complement strand
ACTTCAATTTTTCTTTGGAGCTAATGTCATTCGTACCTTCGAAATTTAATGATAGTAGCGGTACTTCTGTCGAATGATTCAATAGATTCAGTATCGTTTGTGTGTTTTCGTACATAGGGGCGACATCTATCATCGCATCCACTTTGCTTAGTTTATGCTTTGCAAAACGATAGGCTCCGTTTCCACCAGTATAGCTACCTACATTTTCCTCTGCGACTTCTTTAAGCTTATAAAAACTGTCGCAAAATGCAGATGAGGAGTGTAACGCTTTATGAACACTAATTGCTTTTTGAATCAAGTCATTCACAATCTCTGCTTCTTTTTTTGTTTCTGCTCTTTTTTGCCACATATATAAAAGATATTCCGACAATGGCATTTTCATGATTTTCAGCTTAAGATTTTCTACTTCATCAAAAACCCTGTCGTAAAGTGTTTCATTATAGAGAATATAGGGGTCACCAACTAAAAGCACTTTTTTGCAGTCCTCATCTTCTATTTGAGAAGCATTGTTGAGGATCATGTCCAAGGTTAATGGGGAACTTAAGAAGTTATTTAACATGTTTTTCCTATCCCCAGCTTTTGCAGAGAGCACAACATCACCTGCAAGAATTGCGAGAAAGATTTTATCAAAGCCACTACTTTTAAAAGGCAGAGTTTCTATCGTCTTAACAATAAGAGAGGCCTTACTGTTTTGGGGAAGATGATTATAAATTACTCTTGGGAACATACCATCTGCCTCACTGCCCTCTGTCTGAGGAAGCATCATATATGCTTTTTCTTTAAGACTCTTTTCCTTCGTCAATACATCTCCCACAAGAGCAACAAACGATAGATATTCCTTTGTAGTAGTAATCGTTCTGCCTAATGCAAGGCTTTCTTTTGATGTTTCAGGTAATACTTCAACATCATACCCATTTGAAATAAGTTCTTTTGCAATTAACTGGCTATACGGATACAAGTTTGGAATGAAATTTTTTGTATCTTGTATTAATTCCGTTGTCATTTTAATATTTTCTTTTTTCAAGTTGTTAAAATAAAACTCGTTTTTCTGTGAAGATACCATGGGCTGTGATTTTAAGCTGTTTAAAAATGCTTCTATTCTTGTAATGACACCAACTTTAGAATAGTGTTCATCTACTTCTATGTTGAGGTAAGGCTTGTTGCCCATTTCCTTTTGGAACAAATGAGAAATCATAGAATCGGGAGCACAACCATGATTGGTTAAATAAACTGCATATAAATTCGGATGTGAGGCAATCATCTTTGCACCCGAAACAATGTGTTGCCCAAATGGCCAGTATAAGTTCTCGTATTCATCAGAAATGTCTAGGCTGTGTGCAGGTAAATGTGCAATCGTGATCACCTTATATCCACGAGATAATAACTCGTAAGGGATATTCATATTAAGCACAGGATCATCAATTCCATAGGTTCTAGTAACAAGCACAAAACTTGATCCGTGGGCTTTATTGTTTTTAAAAGTTCCTCACCCTGTTTTTCAACAGCAGCCGTGTGTTTTCGTACTGCCATCGCACCGCTGACTAATGCAGCGACACAAATAGGTTTCGCTTTTCCTAACGACACTCCTACTCCAATCATTTCACTTGCCATTGCTTCTTTTCCAAAGTCTAACGAAAAAATAGGATTTAACAGTACAATCCCTTTTTCTTTAAGATTCATACTATCAAACACTAATTTAGGAGCACTTTGCATGTATACACAACCGTAATTGTGATATACCTTGGAGGTTTCGTGCTTCATCGTATGGATACTGGGTAAGAAGATATAATCTACATTCTTTTCTGCAAGCCACGCCATATGTCCATAAATCAGTTTGACAGGATAGCAGGTTTCAGCCATCGCGTATTGTTGAGAAAGAGCAATCATATGTTCATCCGTTTCAGGAGAAAGTAAAACATTATACCCTAGGGTTTCAAAATAGTGTCGTATCATTGGGAAGAATTTATGCACGACTAAAACATAGGGTACACCTATAGTTTTTTTCTTTGGATTTAATGTCCTTGTGTAATCACCCAACAATAGCTTTTTTGAATTCTGATACATTTCTATATTCTGAGCAATTTCACTTTTCAATGTGTTTTCTTTTTCCCCTATTTCCTCCATGGCTAAAACAGCCACACCAAAAGCACCACTAACCGAAAAATATGGTGAAACCATTGCATGATCTCCACAAACAGCCTTAAATGCTGCCACGACAGCAGGGTTATAGCAAACTCCTCCCTGTAAAACAATATTTGAGCCTATTTTTTTATTACCAACCACCTTGATTAAGTAGTTGTGTATCACAGAATGACAAAGACCTGCTAAAATATCTGCCACTTCAACCCCTTTGGACAGGCAAGCATTGATATTGCTCTCGATAAAAACGGTACAGCGCTCTCCTAAATCCACAGGATTTTTAGCTGAAAGCGCAACCTCCCCGTAGTTTGATATCTCAACATTCAAGCGTTTTGCTTGTTCTTCAATAAAGGAACCTGTGCCAGCAGCACAAATTTTATTCATTTGAAAGTCCTTGACCTTACCCTCCTCTATTTCAATATACTTAGAGTCCTGACCACCAATTTCAAATACAGTATCTACATTGGCATTTGCTAAAATTGCAGCCTTTGCTTGTGCGGTAATCTCATCTTTAATACTGTCAGCACCCACCATTTTGCCAATTAAATATCTCCCTGAACCTGTGACGCCTATGCTTTTAATGACAACCTTGTCACCAAATTTTTGATCGATTGTCTTTAAACCGTCCTTGACTACTTGCTCAGGGTTTCCCATGGTACGTAAATATTGTGCATCTACAATCTCCTTTTGATCGTTAATCAACACTAAATTAATGCTAGTAGAACCCACATCAATACCCAAGTGGCAAGCAGTAGATTCTGTGATTTCAACACACAGAGGATCATTTAGTTTCATATTATCATCCAAAACGAGTGGAGGCAATCTTCTAACATCATTTTCTTTGATCTTCAGATCTGAAACATTGAGATGATTAATACAATCCTTTATATTCAATGCATTTTTCTCTTCCCATGCCATTTTTGCTGTACCAATCGCTTGTAAAAACTCATTGTCTGTATCAAAAATCATTTCCTGTTCCGAAAGCTCGAAAATTTCTTTTACAGCTTTTACGACACCACTATTATGTACGACACCGCCACCCAAAACGATGGGCTTTTCAATCGGCAGGTTTTTAATAATTGTAGACTTTAAATTTTTGATGGTAGCATAACATAGCCCTAGCAAAATATCAGCAGTGGGTACACCTTCTTGTTGTCTGTGTATAATATCTGTTTTAGCAAATACCGAACATCTACCCGATAATCTAGGAACAGAAACAGCATTTTTTACAATATCAGAATAATCTTCCGTTATAAGACCCAATCGGTTCATCTGATCCTCAAAAAACGAGCCCGTTCCGCCTGCGCAGTTTTCATTGATTGCAAACAAAGGCGGTTGATGATCTCCAATGTTTGTAATGTATCTTGCGTTCTGTGCACCAATTTCGATAAGTGATTTCGCCTGTGGATACAAAAAGCATACGCCATTTTGTAAAGCAGGAACTTCACTTTTTATATATTCAGGTGGTGCGATCAAGCTACTGTTTGCACCACTTAAAAACATCTTTACATCTGAAAACTCCTTGCTGATTTCTTCTATTAAGTTTTTGGATACGATCACAGGCTGTCCGAAATGCTGGATACATCTTTTGAAACTAATATTTTTATTTTCATCCAGTACAACAGCTTTTACCGTAGAATTTCCCACATCGAGCCCTAAAAAATAATTCATTTTTATAATTCTCCTCAAAATAAAATCGGTGGAGATTACTGTTCTCCACCGATTTGTTAGTTATCCATTTTTAACAACGGTTAGAAGCATTTTAAATCTTGTAATGGCCTTTACGGCATGTGGAATACCAGATGGCATTACAATCGCTTCTCCTGCTTTTGCAACGTGTTCCACTCCATCAATGGTAATCTTCGCTTCACCATCTAAGATATATGCCATCGCATCTCCTGGAGCTGCATGTGTGCTCACACCTTCGTTGGCATCAAATGCAAATACTGTAATCCCTACTCCCGGTTTTTGGGCAAGCGTAAGGCTGGAAACCTTTCCTTCCTCATATTGCACTAAATCGGCAAGCACGATACCCTTTGAATGTTCTATATTTTTTATTAATTCGCTCATCGAAATTCCCTCCTTATTCTTTTACTGTTAACTGCATGACTTTGAATTTTCCCTTGCCACCAATGGCGTGTAAAACATGTGCATTGACTTTAAAGACATCGCCTGTTTTGAGAAGATGGGACTTTTCACCCAAAGTGACATAGGTTTCTCCCTCTAAAACAAAGTACATTGTGTCACCAAAATACTCTTCTTCGCTGACAGTTTCCTGATCAGCAAATGTAAGTACCGATAATTGAAAATCCTCACTGTCAGAAAGTGCCATGCTGACAATTTGATTTTGCTTTGGAGTCAACAGGCTTGAAAGATTTTTCGGTTCTTCTGTTGGTAAATTTTTCAAAATAGCCATTTCAATCACCTCATTTCGTTATCAAAGATATGATTTCGTTTCTGTTTTGGTTAAAGTACTAATGCTTTTTTATTTGTTTTCATATCTTTTCTATGATATACTCAGTTAAATTTCACTAACTTCTCGTCTTGAGATTTGGTTAGCATTTGCTAACTATAGAAATGATTCTATATCATATTGAGTTGCAAGTCGGTTGCTATTGCAACGGAAATATATTTATTCAGAAAGGTTTATGATGGATTATCAAACATTAAAAACTTTTACGATTTTTAAAAATCTAGAACATGACGGTATTCATCATGTTCTAAACTGTTTAGAAGCAAATATAAAGGATTATCAAAAGGGAGAAATTATTTATAATTATTTAGAAAAAGTAGATTTTGCAGGCGTTGTTTTAAAAGGTGTGGCATTATCGTCTACTTTTAATGCTAATGGAGATGAGCACAATATTCGTTTTTTTGAAGAGGGCGATTTGTTCGGGGGCTCCTTTGCTTGTGTACCATCCGCAAAAATATTCTTACAAGTATCCGCGCAAAGTGATTGCAAAATATTGTTTTTAAAGCTCTCCAATTTAATGAAGGATTATGCCGTAAATTGTCCGTATGCCTCCCAAGTAACCGTCAATTTATTAAGCAATATTGCGACTAGTAATATTTTCCAAATTCAAAAGACACAAATCATTAATCAAAAGAAGATTCGGGATAAACTGAAATTGTTCTTTCTTTATTCTAAAATCGAAGATAATCAGATTGTATTACCCTTTAACAGACAACAATTAGCTGATTATTTAGGTGTAGAACGCAGTGCACTTTCAAGGGAGATGAGCAACATGCAGCGTGATGGCTTGATCAAATACCATAAAAATATCATACATATTCTTGACCTCTGAATCACTATTTGTACAATCAGGGGAATGTGACAGACTTATTATCTGAAAGAAGATTTTATTTTATGGATTGTGGAATCGCAAATTATATCGCGCAGACAACATCTATCAATAATGCAGCAATTGATGGGGTGCTCAGTGAAAATTTTGCATACACAGAACTTTATAGATTATATCAGACAGACAAAGTAAAAGGTGATGTGCCCTGCTGTTCTGTGTATCACAATTACGAATTTGATTTTTTACTTGTTGATAAAAATGATGTAAAATATGAATTAGAGATAAAATAAAATCTATACCAATATACACCGTGGGATGCAGGTTTCCTTATAAGAACTGAAATTCCGTCTAAAAGTGCTGCTAGAAAACCTGCATGATCTACCCGCTTAGGGATTTCCTTCACTCCTGTTTAACCGCCTATTGTTCCTGCGGAGGTTTCTGTCCAGGTCCACCCTTCCTCATTTCATCATCCACCATTTCATCATTCCTAGGTTCACCGTCCATCATTCCCTCATCCCTAGGTTCACCGTCCATCATTCCTTCATCCCTGGGGCCACCATTCATCATTCCTTCATCCCCAGGCCCGCCATTCATCATTCCACTGCCGCCCTCTCCTGCCGTAACAGTCGAAAGAAGGCTGCCTCCACTGTAAAGTTTATAGCTTTCACCGCTTGTAATATCAGGTGAAGAAAATGCAAGATACTGCAGTGTCGTTGTTGGTGTATAGGTCATCAATGTCTGGTCATCCTTTTGCACGGTGATTTCTGTACCTGCCGTGATACCAGAATCCATAAACACATAGCTCTGTGTTGAATTGCTGTCTGGGGCAGAACCAGCTCCTGTGCCGCCATAAATAATGTTGCCTCCTGTAAAGGTAATACCCCCATCAGAGTCCAATGCCTCATTATCAGGTGTGGAATCGATGATTGACACGATATTGCCACCGCTAATATTGATTGTGCCGTTAGAGTCTATGCCATCACCACCTGCCAGTAAGGTAATATTCCCTCCACTAATATTGATGCTGTACGCACCACCTTCGGTAAACGTATCATTTCCAAACTTTCCTCCACCATCACTTTGATCTGCACCGCCCGCCGCATTCAAAGCATCATCAGAAGAGGTCAGGTCAAACTCCCCTCCAATAATGAAAATATTGGTCGCCTCAAGTCCTTCATAGGCATCAGTTACCGTAATCGAGCCATCGTTCACTGTCAAATCTTCATCTGCATGAATACCATCATCTCCTGAAACGATTGTGAACGTTCCACCATCTACGGTAATATCGCCATTAGAATGAATGGCATCATTATCTGCCGTAACGTCCAAAGCTCCACTTAGTATTGTTACAGAATCATTTCCTTTTAGACCGTGGTTCGCCGCTGTCACCGTAAGATTACCACCCTCAATCAGGAGGTTGTCCTTACTGACAATTCCGTTATTATAGCCTGCATTCACAGTCAGAGTACCCGTTCCATTGATAGTGAGATTATCTTTGCAAAACAAGGCAGCATTGGGTTCCTCATCTTCCGTATTCTCATACTGAAAGTCTGCTCCACCGTCAGTTAGTATATTTGTTGTGCCCTCCGCTAATGTAATGATGAGTTCCTCACATTGAGAAGCGTAAATAGGTGCTCCAGTTTTGTTTGTAAGATCAGCACCATTTAGCACCAAATAAACCTTGTCTATATCTGTGGTCTCAACGACAAGCTGTCCATCCGACAAGGTTCCAGAGACAAGATAGGTTCCCGCCGTCGTAATGGTGACAACACCTCCATTAACAGTTGCCCCAACGCCAGAGACTGTAGCAGAAGAACCATTGAAGTCGATTGTTGCGTCCGCCGTATTTACATCACTCTGATCCATATCCGTATCACTCTGTGTCATGTTCGTGTTATCATCCAAGCTATTTGTCTGCAATTTCTCTGCGCAGCCCACAAGCATAAAAACAATCAGCAGCACAGAACAAATCATAACTATTATGTTTCGTTTCATAAACTATTCTCCTCTCAAAATTCACTGGAAGGTGCATCCCAAATCAAAGTGATATTCAGGTTTCCATTTCTGCAGCGCAGTGCGTCTATAAACTCCTTTTGACTCACGCCCTCTTTTATGACGATGAAATAGGACAATTCATAGAGACTTCCCAAATCCATTGTTTTGACCTTTCGCAAAATAGATGTCAGGGTGTACTGTTCCATGATGGAATCAAACGTATCTTCAAAATCCAAGTTTTCTGGAATGGTAATTTTAAGAAGCCTGACCGTTCCTTTAGATTTCCCAAATGAAAGCGTTTCCAATAGGAAAATCACCAAACAAAGGATTACTGCAGCCACTACGGCATAAGTAATGAATCCCATACCTGTTGCCAGTCCAACTGCCATGCAGAGCAATACATAGGTGATGTCCTTAGGGTCTCCTAGTTCACTACGAAAGCGAATAATGGAAAAGGCTCCTGCAAGACTGAATGCCCGTGCCACATTATTTCCTACAAGTAAAATAATCACTGTAATCACCACTGGGAGAATAATAAGCGTCAGAGCGAAACTTTGGGAAGGTGTTTTCGTCTTGTGTGTTTTCTTATATACAAGGCTAATGATCAACCCCAGCACCAGAGCAACCCCTAGCGCAACCAAGAGTGCTGACAAGGTTAAAGAAGTATCCGTACTCAGTGTTGAAAAAATCGAATCCAACATATTTGTCATCCTCCCCTCTATGCGTTTGCCATGGCTCTATATGACCACGTGGTTTTAGGTGTCAATAATTGATAAACAGGAGGGGATATTTTCCTCGTTTCAAGGGTTTTCTTGTATTCCGTCCCATATTTCGAGAAACTGATTGGATATATTTGATACTCTGAAAGTAGCTGACACAACCAAAGTGGCATATTCTTAGCTACCTTGATTTCCATAATCCATTGACTATTTTCTATAAGTAAAGCTCCTTGTTCTCCAGACTCAAGTGCTAGATCATGACGTCTGGTTCGGATATTTCGGTCAAAAGAAATGCGAAGATCGGACTGATCGACTCCAAAATACGCCCGACGGTCATAGGCCAAATAGAGTGCTGGCTGAAGTTCATGTGTTTGAAGGATATACTCTATCTCATGAAGCACCTGTCGATTATGCCAAGGCTGCTCTTTCGGTATCATTCCTAAAGACAGAAATGTGTAGGCCTCTTGTAGCTTGAGTGTGCTACGCCTTTTATTCACAAGTCCATTCACCTTTTTTTTGATTTCCACATACACTTTCGAGTCAAGCGTTGGTGTTCCATAGGCTCGAAGTCGTAGTTTTTCTTTATAGTTGGGTTTTCCTAGTGATGTACGGATAACATGATGATCGGGGGTATCATAGTAAATATTGCTAATCGTATAGGTTTCCTGATCCTCATTATAATCGTCTAGTTTCATATGGTTTAAGAGTCTGTTTTGTAACTGTTCAAAGGTATCTGTATCCAACAGATATTTCTTTTCAAATCGGTTAAATACTTCTATTGCCATTTGTTTCATCTCCTTGCGTAATCTTTGATTTGTTTTTTGTTTCTGCACATAGCTTAACATCCTCTCGCCTGTACATCTCCGAAAAATAAAAGCATTTTATACGCAAAGTATACGAATTGAAATTAGAAACGGATCGTAAAGCGCGTTCCCTTGCTACAATCAACTGTGATTTCACCGTCATGCAACTCGACAACAGACTTCACAATAGAAAGCCCGATGCCGTGCTTTCCATCTGCTCCCTTATAGAACCTCTCGAAAATATGAGGCAAATCATTACTGGAAATACCAGATCCATCATCCATCACCGATATCTCCGCAAACGTCCCACGACTATGGCAGCTCAATGTGATGTTCCCCTTTGCATAACGAAGTGCATTGGAAATCAAGTTGGAAAAGGCGCGATACATATGTTTTTCATTGTAGGAACGTAGAACGGGCTGCTCATCAAATTCATATTCAAATCGCAAACCTTTTTTCGCCGCGATGGGCCGCAGGCATTCCGCACACAAGCTTAACGTGTCTCGTAGATCATTTTCCTGCATCTCTACATGGGAAGTGAGACTGTCTACGCGCGAGATATACAACAGATCCTCCACCAGCTCACTCAATCGGTCCGTCTCATAAATGATAGTAGAACCCGACTGCGCTGGATCCATAATCCCATATTCCACCCCTTCAGCATAGCAGCGGATTGACTGGAGTGGAGTTCTTAGCTCATGAGATACATTTTGGAAAAAGGCGTGTTGATCCTTGTCATAGGTCTCCAACTTTTCAGCAGATAAATTCATAGCCTCGCCCAACTCGTCAAACTCCATATCTTGAAATACAAAATCCCTTCTTTTAAAGTTGCCCTTTCCTAGTTCCTCTGCAAATTCTGCCAGCTCCTTCACAGGCTTTGTAATAGAACCAGCTATAACATTCGCAATGAAAAAGCAGATGAGCATGGCAAAAGCCATGATGATTGCCATAGAAAGATTAATGGTACTAACCAGGTGGATTAACCCCGAGACATTTACATAAAACACGAAAAATCTCCCTGGAATTCCTTCATCCTCGACAGCAGAAATAGAATAGATCTCTCCACCCGTATTGACACGCACATACTGTGCATCTGAAAGGTTGACCTCTTGCTCCTGAAGGGTCGAAGCGATTTTACTGAGTTCCTCTAAATCTTTATTCCCCCTCTCATCATGAGCAATGATTTCATAATGAGAGTCTAAAACAAAAACCTCCCCATGCGCCCCGATTCTATTTTTTTCCTGTCCTGAAAGATCAGGTATATAGGGAGAATCTGGAGGGTTATCCTTAGGTCTTTCATCAAAAACATTAATGTTTTGAACCAATCCATTGAGCTGCTCTTCCACATTTGCTCGTATATAACCGTTGATAAACAAATTAAAAGCAACAAAAATGCTGGCAAATATAAGGGTCATGAGCAGCAGTAGCATCATGAAAATTCTCGGTTTCACATTCCATTTTCTTCCCAAAAAATAGTTAGTCATTTTAATCACTCACCTTTAAACGAAATCCGAAGCCCCAAACAGCTTCAATCACTACATTACTATGCTCTAATTTTTTGCGAAGTCTTCGCACTGTGTCATCAGTCGCTCTTGTCTCAATTTCAGTATTATAGCCCCAAATACTCTCAAGCAGTTCATCCCGTGAAACGGCTTGGTCATTTTTCTCCATTAAGTATTTTAAGAGGTCATATTCGTTGGGTGTCAGCAAAAGCTCCCTACCAGCGGCATTGACACGCTTGCCTCTCAGATCCATATTAATATCACCGAAAGAAAGTTCCCGATCATCCTCTGGCAGAGATGTGTTTTGCTTTTCAAACTCAATACGCCTAAAGATTGCCTTCACACGCATCACCAAGGACATTGCTGAAAAGGGTTTTGTAAAGTAATCATCACTACCCAAGTTGATCCCCGTGGCGTAGTCCAGATCAGAGTCTCTTGCTGTCAACATAATAATTGGTACAGTGGAAAGCTTTCGCAGTTCCGCGCAAATAGCAAAGCCTCCCATGCCTGGCATCATCACGTCCAAAATAACAAGATCGCAAGGCGACGTTTGAAAGGCGCTCAGCAAGAGATCCCCATTTTCAAAGGCGGTAACGAAATAACCCTCTTTTTCTAAAAAAGTCTTAATCGCCTCTCGAATATTTCGTTCATCATCGGCAATATAGATTGTTTTTTCTGTTAGCATAGTCGTTGTTCTCCTTCATTTACAATATTATAAACGACATTTATTACGATCAGTCAATTAAATCCCCTTAACCATAGACTTCATTCGTTATTTTATCATTCAGCTTCAGGGTGGTCAATTTCTTTCGGCGGTTCTTAAGGTTATTGAGGTTATTTGAACAGGATGAACGTCCACCTTGACAATCTATCGTTAGAGCGATATAATGATAGCAAATAGAACTATCGTTTTGACGATACTCGGTTGGAGGATGGATGATGGAAAAGTCACTTACAATTTACCATGGATCTCCACAAATCATAAAGTCACCAGAGCTTTCAAAAGGCAAGCCGAATAATGACTACGGCAGAGGCTTTTACTGTACCGAAAGCATGGAACTTGCAAAGGAGTGGGCGTGCAGCAGTGAAACAGACGGCTTTGCGAACCGCTATAGCTTTGACCAGAGCAGGTTGTCATTCGATCGCAAAAAGCATTTGACCGACTAACCTTTGTGGAAAGCACGGTCGCTCCTAGGGAAATCTATCTGCCCAAAAAGCTGGCAAGAGACACTAAGGCAAGAGCAGAGTTCCGGCAGGAGAAAACAAAGTTAAGTGCAGAAGACGAGGTTTATATCCTTGATATCATCAGAGGGAGGTGGCAAAACGATGATCCACGCATACAACGAATCCTACTTGGATGATGCTATGCAAAACATGGGTGATATGCTCGACTATGCCCTTGTGGATTGTGGCTATCCCCCCGACGAATTTTTCTTCTGGTTTATTAGCAGCAACATTGCTGCCAAAATCGAAAATGGCAACCCCAAATATATTACCGGAATGTCGGGAGTGGAGCTAACGAGAGAGGTGGTTTTTATCACCACAGGCAACTACCCAACCCAAAAGAGGGTCATCCAGGACTTTGCGAGCCGCGAATACTGGGCAGGATGGATTCTCGCTTATTACCAGTGGTATAGTGGTCTGAAATTTTCCGATATGGTAGAAAACGGGCTTTCCTTATCTGAGGTGCTCTCCCTTTATATTCTCCATGAGGCAGACCAGAGCAAGTTTGTAGAAACGGCAAATGAAATAATCAGCCGCAATAAATTAGAGAAGCCCTCCCATCTTACCACTATCAGAAAGGCAAGAGGGTTCACACAAGACCAGCTTGCCCAGCAGTCTGGGGTGGCACTTCGCATGATTCAGCTGTATGAGCAGCGGCAAAACAATATTAATAAGGCGCAGGCGGGCACGTTGTGCAGCCTAGCAAAAGCATTAGGTTGCGAAATGCAAGACTTAATGGAGTGAGGGAAAGAGAAAAGGAAGTAAAAAGTAGCGTTTAATCTTTTTACTCAAACAATGTTTTTATATCTATTTGAACAACATGATTAAAATCCATTTCCTCATAACCGCTTCTTGAAAAAAATACATACTTATAGCAATTTAATCCCGACCGATCTACCTGCGCAATTTCATTTTCCACCATGGATTTTGAAACAGGTGATTTTCTAAATTTCACTTCATAAAAAACAAAACCCAATTCATCCTCTGTGACAATGTCAAATTCACCATTTGTATGTTCTTTCGGATTGTCATAATAATATTTTCCAATTTTATCAAATACCGGATTGATATTACCTGCTTTGTTCTCCCGAATCAAGTACTGCTTGCAGATTTCCTCAAACTGATGTGGTACATATTGTTCTTCGAAATCTTTCTCTATATATTTTGAATAAAAAACACTGGAATCCATGATTTTCATCTGTGACAGATACTTGAAAACGTATCGATAATAAAATAATGAGAGATTATCCGCTATCTGATATCCTACTTTTCTTTTATTATTAGGATCATTAATCGGTGAACTCTTCACAACGACTTCCATTTTAATCAGTTTTTCCAAAACATCAATCAGTGTCGGTCCGCTTGAAACATGCGATTGAGACAGAATGTCACTATATTTTGAATAACCATTGGCCAAAGCCTCAAATACCTCATTCGCATTTGTGATTTTGGAAATCTCCGCACTCAAATACATTGATACTTCATTTTCTAATCTCGCACCAGAAGATGCAATCAAATCAATCACATTCTCTCGCACACTTTTCTTGTCATCAATCAGACGATTGTAATAAGGAATTCCACCAAAAACTGAATAAATGCGAACCTTATCCTCTGGTGAAAACTCCGGATAAAATAAAGCCGATTCGTAATAATCCATTTGTTTCAGATCAATTGTCAGATCTACCCTGCCATACAATGGGTTGGAATGCTCCAGTAAAGATCTCATCATCTCAACATAGGAGCCCAGAATAATCAGTTTTAATTTTGAACTTTCCCTATATTGGTCTATCTGCGATTGCAATATGCTATCAAGTCCTTTTACGGATTCCCGAAGATAAGGATATTCGTCGAGAACAAGTATCAACTTCTCATTTACAGCTAATTTAAATATATAATCTAATAGCGATTCCATATCTGTATAGCCAAGTTTAGGAAGTCCCATGACATCAGAAACAATAGCACTTAGGCTTGCAACATTACTTTTCTCAGCGACCTGTTTACATTCAAAGTAAATGCTTTTTTTACTTGCATATCTTAATGTCTGTTTCACAAGTTCACTTTTTCCTACTCGTCGCCTTCCATAAATCAAAGAAAAAGACATCTCGTCTGTACCTATCTGCTTTTTTAATTTATTTAAAAATTCTTCTCGTCCAATAAAATTCATTTTATTCGGTCACCTCCGAGTCGGTTCCTGTCGAGTCAATATCATTATGACACAGAAGAGCATTTTTGTAAATAATCAAAGTTCATGGGGGTGACCCTTTATAAAAGAAAGAGTTATAAAATCAAAATTGGGCATGATGCTGATGGTTACAATTGTACTATTTCTGTTTTCAGTTGCACTTATTATTATGGGCTTTAATAGTATTGAAGGTAATCACGGAGTTCTTTCATAATGTTCCCTGCATATTCATTCGTACCATGTTACCTGCTTAAAATTAATTTCACAGCCTCTATTAGATCCTCGCTAAATCCTTCTAAATCCTCCATGACAATTACCTTTTTGTTAACGAACATCGCTATATCCCAAAGTGCACTTGACTTTCGTAGTTCAATCATAACGCCCGGATGGTTTTTATCTTTTTTGATTCTTTCTTCTAGTTCCCAGAAATGGTCTGATGCATTGCCTTGTGAACTGAGCAACTTGATATACTCCTTTGTCAATCGCTCCATATAATGCTCTTGCCAGCCTGAAACTCTTTCACGATACAACTTCCAATCACTCTTTGATATTTCAACCATATAGATAATATCCTCCATATTCGTCTGTAATATATACCCTTATTATACCCCTTTATGTTTTTTTCAAGGGTATAACAAGGGTATAATTCTATCTATTTCCGCCAAATTCTACAGGGCATTTCAGCAACAAGATCCGGGCTGTCATTTCCTCCGTTCAGCTACTTCGGATACGATCAGTATTTCTTCCAGTAGTATCTCTTGTTGTTATTAGAAATTTTTGCTCAATAAAAAATCTGCGATATGCATTGTTTTTATGCCCTCGTAATTTCCTCCTGCAAACTCATCTGTTGTTAGCACATATTTGGGATAGTTGTCACAAATTTCAAGCAATCTTTCATATTCCCGTTTCTCGGTTCTCTCAGATTTGATTTCCTGTGTAACCTGAACATAGAGTTTTTCATTCTGTCTTGTTGCCACAAAATCAATCTCTCCGTCTGGTGTTTTTCCAATCTGTACTATATAGCCTCTGCGACAAAGTTCGAGATAGACAACATTTTCAAGACTGGTGGCTACCGTATGTGAATTATATCCAAGTACACTGTATCTCAAAGAAGTATCTGCAAGATAGAATTTCTCTTGTATTTTTAATATTTCCTTTCCTTGCAAATCGTAACGAGAACAACGATGGAGCAGATATGCTTTTTCCAGCTTTTCAAGATAGCTATAAACGGTTTCATTATCCAGCTTTCGTTGCTCTGCTTTCAGATAATCAGAAATAGATTTTGCTGAAAAAGTATTTCCCACATTGTTGAAGGTATACTTTACCACACGCTCAAACTGGTCGATCTTGCGAACCTGATTGCGTCTGACAATATCCGAAAATATTGTGGAATTATAGATGTCCTTCACAATCGTATAAACTTCATCTTGTGTGCGTTGCTGTAAATGTGTAGCAGGAAAACCACCTAAACGGACATACTCTACAAGCTCCACTCTTGCATCTTTTATCTCTGTATATTGGGATTTGAACAGAAGGTATTCCTCAAAGGATAATGTATAGATACGAAATGCTACATATCTTCCAAGCAAATAAGTAGAAATCTCTGAGGACATCATTCTTGAGTTAGAACCTGCCACATAGATGTCTACATCATAATCTGAAGCAAGGGAATTTACTACCTTTTCCCATCCGTTAATTTCCTGCATCTCATCTAAAAACAGATACGTTTTACCCTCCAGAAAAAGTCGTCCTTTCAACTCTGTGAACATCTGCTTGGCTGTCATATCCTCGTATTCCATAGAATCAAAACGATAGCTGACAATTCGTTCTTCTGAAACTTTATATTCTGTTTTCAACTTTTCCATAATCATCTTTAATATGGTAGACTTTCCACATCGTCTGACTCCAGTAAGAATTTTAACAAACGGTGTATCCACATACGCCATTATTTTATCTACATACATTGGTCTGAAAATCATTATAATCTCCTCCTTATGCTAACACCTTATCGCAATTAACCGAAAAAGTCAATATATTTGCGGTTTATAATCGCAAATATATTGACTTTTTTTCGACATTGCGATTTTTCTCGCCAAGGATTGTATATCTTTCATTGACTCCGTTGTATGAAACGGGTATAATATGTATAGAATACTGCTATCCAAGTCAACAAAGGAGGAATTGCTAT
>CAZACC010000033.1:0-3683 GCA_964483545.1 uncultured Lachnospiraceae bacterium | reverse complement strand
CGATTTTCCTTACCAAGAACGGAGAGGGTGATTTGGTCGTTATGGATATTGAAACCTACAACCGCAGGGAGAAAATGCTGAAGCTCCGCGAGGAACTACTTGCTGTCGAGGAAGACAGACTCACCGGAAGAAAAGGCTGTACGCTTGATGAACTGGACTCTTATCTTGATGAAATCATTGCAGAGGTATAGCGTATGGTCTCAAACAGTAAATATAAAGTGATTGTTTCCGACAGCGCAAAAAGAATGTTAGGGACGCATATTCGTTTTATGGCCCAGGTCAATAAGCAGGCGGCCACGACAAAGAAAAAAGAGATTATGACAGCAATGCATTCTTTGTGTCAAATGCCACAGCGTTTTCCTTTCTTTGAGGAACTGTATATCACTCCAAATAAATATCATAAGATCTTCATTGAAAAGTGGTATCTTGTCCTTTATCAGATTCAGGATGATACAGTCTATGTAGAATATATCCTTGACTGTAGAAAGGATTACAGTTGGCTTAACAAATAGCAACAGAATATCGAAATGAAAATCGCCACTTATGAAACAGTGGCGTTTTTTGTAAGTGATCCCAAGGTCTGTCTGCATGATCCACTCTATATTCCGCCCATACTCGCATAGTAATCTTCCAAATCTGCCTGCATCTGCGTTCTTACTCTATCCCAATCTTCATTGGTCATTTGTGAAAACAGAGCATGATTCATAGAGATAATATTCAAATCCTTCGAATAGTAAAGGAACCTTTTGCGCTCAAACTTCTCGAAGGGATTTGTAAGCATATTTCTGCAAATTGCCTTCTGATCCTTTAAGGTTGTCTCATTATATGGGCAGGTACTTCGATCCACTTGTAATCCCCGATCAATTCTGTCCTGATAGAACTGAATATAGTCGGTCAATACCTTATCAATCTCAGCATCTCCAATAGAATTCAAAGCATCGATAAATGACAGCATAAAAGGCATTTTGTATGACAACGAATAATCTCTTTCCTCCAAAAACTCAAAAAAGTCTTCCTTGATTGTGCTGTCATTATGCTCCTTGATATCCAGTTCAATCCGGTACTTCTCAACATCCTCGGGGCTGAGTAAGTAGATTGATTTGCTGCCAAACTTATATTCTACGGTTGGCTTAATCTTCTTGTTTTTAATCCAACTATTCACTGTCCCTGTACTAACAAAGTATTCTCTTGCAACCTGCTCCTGACTCAAATAATCTCCATATTTCTCTTCAAAGGTATTGATATCAATCTCTTGAATCCGTTCTATTCTCTCGGATATTCCATCAACGACTACCAGATCACCTGGCATATAATCTGTCTTTGCAATATCACCAAATGGAACATAATACGGATTTGCAAAAATCGCATGCATACTGCAGGCCTTTATCATAGCACCATACTCATCTACTACATCTATTACAATCACATTACTCTTGACATTCGTTTTTCTAAGACCCCTACCAATCTGCTGTAAATAAAGCACTTTTGATAACGTCGGTCTTGCCATTACAAGAATTCCAAGCTCCGGATAATCCCATCCCTCCGAGATCATATTACAAGCACATAGAAAGCGGATCTGTTTATTCTTGAAATCTGCCATGACTTGAACAGGATTTCTGGTCTGACCTGTATAACTCTCAGCCGATATTCCTGCACCGTTCAGCATCCTTGCCATTTCCTTAGCATGTGCCACATTTACACAGAAAATAATTCCCTGACGCTGCCTTGCTTCTCCCTCAATTAAATATTCAGACAATACATTAACAACTAACTCATTACGAGACGTAACCCTTATTTTCTTTTCCAGGTCAGCATTCACATAATCCTTCCCGTTGAATCTCACCTGTGACAAATCAAGATTCGTTTCAATTCTATATACATTCGCTTTGGCAATAATTCCTTTCTCCATTGCTTCCTTCAGGGATAACGATGTTGTATAGCTGCCAAAAACCGTTTCAAGTTTCTTCTTGTCCGGTCTTTGATCTGTCGCTGTAAGACCTATTGTAAAGTCAGTGTTAAAATACTGAATAACTCGTTTTAGTACCGGAGCCACTGCATGATGTGCCTCATCAACGACCAAATAGTCATAATATGTACTCGGCTTTTCCGTGTAATGCCTCGCCATGTGAGCATATGTGTATACATCTACTTGACTCTTTAATTCAGATAAGGATTCATCAACCCTTGCTTTCCAATCTGCTAATGTACTATTACCCGGAACCAAAACCAATCCTTTAAAATCCGGCTTATCCTTAGCAAATTCTTTGATATCCTCTTCTACAATCCTTGATTTACCTGCTGCTGTCGGAAGTACAACCAGAAAAACTTTGATTCCATTTTCTCTTCTATGTTGAATCTCCTCTAAACTAATGGTCTGATGCTCATAGAGCTCCACGCTACGATCTAATTTAAGACCATCGTCAACAAAATCTGTTGTGTCTTTTCCGAAGTACTCCTTTATATCATCTTCAATACGACTATCAAATGCACAGTCTTCCGTAGAGAATCTATATAATTTTATTCCCCACTGTGCGCAGGCATTTTGTTTTGAAAGCTGCTTTTTGTACCTCTCCTCACCTATTATCTGAGGGTGGTGAAAATTGATACCATTTTCTTCAACTGCATATTTTCCGTCAGATGTTCTTACCAAATAATCCAAAAAGAAATTATTTCCATTCTCATCACAAATTCCATATTCCCTCGACAGATACTTAAGCGCATTCATTCCATAGACATTTGAAAAATTCCTTTCAAAACGGAGTTCCAGCGGTGATACATCTGCCTGCTCTGCTCGATCTCCTACTCTAGCTATGTAATCTGTTGAAAATGCAATGTCCAGTCTATCAAGGTACTGGTCCACTTCCTTCTGTAAATATCCAAGAACTCTAAAGACTCTTCTATATTGGTGCATATAATGATTCTGTTTATCGGTAATCAGCATATAGGAAAATACAGGTGATTTTCCATCGTAATTGCAAATCGCATCATCTACAATAACCATATCAATCCCATTATCATAGAATCTGCTTGTCCCGCCATTCGGATAGTTTACCTGCTCTCTCAAAGAAAAATCAGTGTGTTGAATTAGAAATTTGTCTTTCGTAATATCAGATTCAACCACTTCTCTTCCTCCCTTCCCGGTCTTACATCACCTGTAATCCAGTACTCCTCAATTGTAATATTCCTGATATGACTTATAAAATCTTCAAAAGATCCAATTGTAAAATCAGTAAAATATCTTTCCCCTCTGACCCCTTCAAATTCTCCATATTTAAATGATGTATAGATAAAGCCTTCATCCTTCAGAGCAATCAACATTTTATCAAACACCGGTTTTAGTTCAGCCTTCGACAAATGAAGAATGGAGGAACACGCCCATATCCCATCATATAAATCTACCGCATCCAGCTCCTGAAATTTCATTTGCTTAACTTCAATCCCTGTATACTTACTTGCACTTTTACATAAAGCTTCCGATCCATCTATTGCATCTACTTGATATCCCTGATCCAGAAAATACTTCGTGTCTCGTCCTGAACCGCACCCGAAATCAAGTATCCTATCTCCGCATTTTAACTTCTCGGCAAACCTGTCCTGTGTCTGCTTGAAATCCACGGACGCAGTTCCCTGAATGAAACTATCTGCATGTTCATTATAGTACTGTAGGGTTCTATCTGTCATTC
>CAZACC010000032.1:0-20467 GCA_964483545.1 uncultured Lachnospiraceae bacterium | reverse complement strand
ATGGCATCCTCTATAAAGCACTTTCCTGGGGATGGACGCGATGAAAGAGATCAACATTTGGTAACAAGTATTAATGATTGCACGGTCGAGGTATGGGATGCTACATATGGCATGGTTTATAAAGAATGTATAGATAAGGGGGCTTTGACAGTCATGGCTGGGCATATAATGCAGCCAGCATATTCGAAAAAAATCAATCCTCAAATAAAAGATGATGAAATACTGCCTGGAAGTTTGAGTAAAGAATTATTACAAGGATTATTAAGAAAACAACTTGGATTTAACGGACTAATTGTAACGGACGCTGCTACAATGGCTGGTTTTACAATTCCTATGTCTAGAAAAGATGCGGTACCATTTTGCATTGAGGCAGGGTGTGATATGTTTTTGTTTTCTAGAAATTTAGAGGAAGATTTTGAATATATGAAAGCAGGAATTGAAAAAGGGATCATCAGTGAGAGCCGCTTAAATGAGGCCTTAACTAGAATACTAGCAACAAAGGCGGCACTTGGAATTCATAAATCAAATTTATATGTGTCGAAAGAAAAAGCACGTGAGGTAGTAGGTTGTAGACGGCATAAAGAATGGGCAGAAGAATGCGCAAACAAGGCTATTACGCTAGTCAAAGAAGAAAAAGGAGTTCTTCCATTAACGCCTGAAAAATATAAAAGAATACTGATATACCCAATTGAATCGGTGGGTGGGGTTAGTCAGTATGCGACGAGACCAGTATGTGCAGCTTTTGCTGACAAACTAAAAAAGTGTGGATTCGAGATAGAGGTATTTGAGGTGCAAAATGTATCAGAAGGGCATGTATCAAGAACAGATTCAATGATAGATAACATTGATGCGATTATTTATCTAGCCAATTTGGCAACGAAAAGCAACCAGACTGCAGTCAGAATTGAGTGGGCACAGCCTATGGGTGCGAATTGTCCACACTATATTCAAGATATACCAACGATTTTTATTTCAGTTGAAAACCCATATCACTTGCTGGATGTTCCAAGGATAAAAACATTTATTAATACTTATAGTTCTCATGATGAGTGTATAGATGCATTAATTGAGAAGCTAGTAGGTGATGGGGAATTTCTGGGTAAAAGTCCTATAGATGCATTTTGTGGGAAATGGGATACACATTTATAGTAAAAGCTATCATTAGGAAAGGACTGGGAGTTACAGTGAAAATCATTCAATTAAGGGCTAATAAAATGAAGAATCCAATTGGATATTCAGTTTACCCTATTTGCTTATCGTGGAAAGTCATTCATGCAAAAGGCATAAAAACAGAAGTTAGCCGTGTATGCATCAGTAAAACAGAAGACTTTAAATACCTGATTTTAGATAGTGGATTATGTTCTGATCTTGATTCGAAAGCTTATTGTCCAGACATAAGTTGGGAAGAAGATACCCAGTATTATTGGAGGGTTTATGTTAAAGATGATAAAGGAGAAGCGGTCTTGAGTGAGAGTGCTTGGTTTCGCACTGCTAAAAAAACCATAAAAGGTAACTGGATAAAGGCTCCTTTTGATCAAGAAGTAGCACCACTTTTTTTTCGCAGTTTTAAATCAAAAAAAAATATTAGAGAAGCTTATCTATATATATCTGGACTTGGTTTATATGAGGCATATTTGAATGGGGAAAAGATAGGGGATGAGTTTCTAACACCTGGTGTTCAAGATTATCAAAATTGGATTCAATTTAATACGTACGATGTTAAGGATATGATAAAAAAGGAAAACTGCCTGGGAATCATGCTCGGTTCTGGGTGGTACAAGGGAAGATTTGGGTTTGATGGGGGATGTACGGATATATATGGAGATACAATGCAATTAAAATGTCAACTTCATATTGTTTATGAAGATGATGAGGTAGTAGATATTTGTTCGGATGATCAATTCGCTTGTATACAAGCACCGGTAACGAAAAGTAATATTTATGATGGAGAAATATATGATGCATGCAAGGAGATTGAATATTGGAACACCGATCAATTAAAAGTAAGTATTCAAAAATCTGTTTTGGCGGATGACTCTTTGGATGGAAGGTTAGTTCCAAGAAAAGGATTGCCCATGCAAATACAGGAACATAAGCTTCCCGTAGAAGTAATACACACACCATTGGGAGAAACTGTTTTGGATTTCGGACAGAATATGGCAGGGTGGGTTTCTTTTGAAGCTGAGGAACCAGAGGGAACAGAGATTATCCTTCAATATGGAGAGGTTTTACAAGAGGGCAATTTTTATAGAGAAAATCTCCGGACAGCAAAAGCTGAATTTCGATATAGATCAAATGGTCGCAAATCAAGGGTCAGACCGCATTTCACATATTATGGATTTCGTTACGTTAAGGTTATTGGAATGCGTGATGTAAAAAAAGAAAACTTTCAAGCATGTGTCCTTCATTCCACGATGGAACGAAAAGGATGGGTAGATACATCAAATGAAAAAATCAATCGTTTATTTGAAAATTGCGTGTGGGGATTGAAAAGCAATTTTATAGACATTCCCACCGATTGTCCACAGCGAGATGAGAGAATGGGATGGACAGGAGATGCACAGATATTCAGTCGCACGGCGGCATTCAATATGGATGTAGAGGTGTTTTTTAACAAATATTTATATGAAATGAGATTCATTCAAGAAAAAAACAATGGAATTGTTTCGCTGGTAGTACCAGATGTACTGGAAATGATTGGGGAGAAAAAGAGAAAAGAGAAGGGTATTGAAAAACAAATAGCCGACTCAAAACGAACATCCTGCGCATGGGGAGATGCCGCTACAATTATTCCGTGGAATCTTTACCTTGTTTATGGGAATCAATATTGGTTAAAAAATAATTATGTAAACATGAAAATGTGGATAGATTACATTCGAGACCAAGACGATACAATAGGCGGAGGGCAACGACTTTGGACAACAGGCAATCATCTGGCGGATTGGCTGGCACTTGATAATTTCCATAAGGATAGCCCTCACGGGGCAACGGACCCTTATTTTGTGGCGAGTATTTATTATTATTACTCCGCACTTTTAACATCAAGGGCAGCCAAATATATTGGATATAATGAGGAATCAAAAGAATATAATGATTTGGCGGAGGAAATAAAACAAGCCATACAGAGTGAATATTTTACAAGTACAGGTCGTCTTGCTATAGATACTCAGACTGCCTATGCGTTGGTGTTATATTTTGATATTGCAAAGCCATGTTATAAAGAACGCATCATTAAAGAAATGAAGAAAAAGCTAGAGGATGAACAAGGGTATTTGACAACGGGGTTTATAGGAACCCACTATTTATGTCCTGCACTGACGGAGTGTGGATTAGCAGAAAATGCATACACACTTCTGTTCAATGAGGCATTTCCAAGTTGGCTCTACCAGGTGAATATGGGTGCGACAACAATTTGGGAAAGGTGGAACTCGATTTTGGAGGATGGACGAATAAGCGGTACCGAGATGAACAGCCTCAATCACTATGCATATGGATCGATTATTGAATGGATGTATCAATATATGTGTGGAATTAAACCAGTAGAGGAAAGTGCAGGTTTTTTAAAGTTTGTTGTAAAGCCTTATCCTGATCAGCGAATGAAATTTGCAAAAGCACGGCTGGACTCTCCTTATGGAATCATTGAAAGTGGATGGAATTATGAGGAAAATAATATTATTTACAATATTATAATTCCTTTTGAAACACAAGCCGAATTCATATTAACACACAGTGTAAAAAGGGCATATATTAACAAAGAAGCAACAGTGGAATTATTGAAGGAGGGAAAGATCACTTTAAACAAGGGTGAATATGAAATTCTAATTGAGCTGTAAATAAATAGAAACTATATGTAATAGACGGAGGATTATGATATGGATATAACAGCATTTATTTTTGATTTGGATGGAGTGATTGTTTTTACGGATCAGTTTCATTATCAGGCGTGGAAGCAAATTGCCGATAAGAAGGGAATTTATTTTGATGAAGCGATCAACAATCGACTTAGAGGGGTGAGTAGAGCTGATAGTCTTGAAATCATATTAGAGAAGTATGAAGGTATAATGTCAGATAATGAGAAGAAGAATATTATGGAAGAAAAAAACAATATTTATAAAGAGTTACTTACGAGTATGACACCAGCAGATGTTGCTGATGAAGTGCGCAATACTTTGGAAGTTCTACGGAACAGAGGGATGAGGCTTGCAATTGGTTCTTCTAGTAAAAATGCAAGATTCATCTTAGAAAAAGTTGGATTGCTGGATGTGTTTGACGCTATTTCAGATGGCAATAACATTTCTAAGAGCAAACCAAACCCAGAAGTATTTTTAAAAGCGGCAGAATTCCTTGGAGAAAATCCAGAACGATGTGTTGTGGTGGAAAATGCATACGCTGGAATTGATGCAGCAAAAACAGCAGGTATGTTTGCGATAGGAATGGGCGATGCTTATTATTATGACAGGGCAGATTACAAAGTTACTTCTTTTAGAGAAATAGCTGAGTTTGCTGTAAGCATCCTCAAGCACCTCCCTTAATGATGCGCCCTTTCGAACATACTTTCTATTATCTTATCATATGAAATCGTATATTACAAGAGCCCTCTTAAACCAATACTTTGGAACAATTTATTTGAAAGCAAAGCAAATATTTCTCTAAGTAAAGATTGATTTTTTTCATAATAAAAAGTAAAATGAAAGAAATACTTAAAGGAGGAAGATGCTATGTTTGATATGAAAGAAGAATACATGACGGGTATCGGTATGATTGACAAGGAACACAAGAAGCTGTTTGATTTGGCGGATGAAGCACACCAGCTTCAGAAGGAAGAATTTCTATCAGATAAATATGACCAGATTCGTCATATCCTAGGGGAACTTCGCGAATATACGATGCTCCATTTTGAACATGAAGAAAAATATATGGAGAGCATTAACTATAAGAGAATCCTCAGCCAGAAGGCGCAGCATGATATGTTTAGAGAGAAGATTGCGGAATGGGATATTGATTCTATCGATGAAAATCAGGATGAAACGATTCTGGAAATAGCAAAGATGCTGACGGACTGGCTGATTGATCATATCCTTTATATGGATAAGTTAATTGGTGAGGAATGATAGTGAGTATCGTGAATCGGAACATGTAAAAATAGCTAGTGTTTATGATAGAATAGTGATAAAATGTATATCAAATAACTCAAAATAAGGAGGAAGAATATGCAGAAATATGAATGTCCATGTGGTTATATCTATGATCCAGAGATTGGTGATCCAGACAATGGGGTTGCACCAGGTACGGCATGGGAGGATCTCCCTGATGGTTGGAGTTGTCCGATATGTGGTCTTGAGCAGGATGCATTTTCAGCCGTATAATTTAATAGAAATTTACAAAACCCTCTAGAGAAGCATACCCAACTGTATAGAGGGCTTTGTATTTTGTGTTTTTTAAAAAACAGAAAAAATCATGATAACTGTATTGATGTTGACAGTAGAAGAGGAGAAATTTTTATGCAAAGAAAAAAGCAAACAATGGATGGAAACCAAGCAGCAGCACATGCATCATATGCATTTACTGATGTAGCAGCAATTTATCCAATTAGTCCCTCTACGGTAATGGCAGAAGTGACAGATGAATGGGCTGTGAAAGGTAGAAAAAATATATTTGGTCAGACTGTAAAGGTGACAGAAATGCAATCAGAGGCTGGAGCAGCGGGTGCGATTCATGGGGCATTGGCAGCTGGCGCACTTACAACGACATTTACCGCATCACAAGGATTATTGTTGATGATCCCAAATTTATATAAAATTGCTGGAGAAATGCTGCCAGGTGTATTTAATGTGGCGGCCAGATCCATTGCAAGTCATGCTCTTTCTATTTTTGGCGATCATTCAGATGTCTATGCTTGTAGGCAAATAGGTACGGCAATGCTCTGTTCATCAAGCGTTCAGGAGATCATGGATCTCACGCCAGTTGTACATTGCTCTGCAATAAAAGGGAAGCTTCCTTTTATAAATTTCTTTGATGGATTCCGAACTTCCAATGAAATGAAAAAAATAGAGGTATGGGACTATCAAGATATAGAAGACATGATTGATAGAGAGGCACTTGAAAGTTTTCGCAAGCATGCCTTGAATCCCAACTCGCCTAAACAAATGGGTTCTGCGCAGAATCCAGATATTTTCTTTCAGGCAAGAGAGGCAAGTAATCATCATTATTCCGCACTCCCAAATATCGTGCAGGAATACATGGATCAGGTGAATCAAAAAATCGGGACATCTTACAAGCTATTTAATTACTATGGCGCAGAAGATGCTACGCATATTATAATCGCAATGGGTTCCGTATGTGACACAATTGAAGAAACGGTTGATTATTTAAATAAAAAAGGTCAAAAAGTAGGTGCAATCAAGGTTCATCTGTATAGACCTTTTTATCAAGAGGCATTCTTAGATGCCATCCCTAAAACAGTGGAGTTCATAACAGTGCTAGACAGAACAAAAGAGCCTGGTGCAATCGGAGAACCGCTTTATTTGGATGTCATCGCTTCCCTGCGTGATACAGAGTTTCAGAATGTACCAGTCTATTCTGGACGTTATGGATTAAGCTCCAAAGACACAAAACCGTCTCATATTACAGCTGTATTTGCTAATCGTGAAAAGAAAAAGTTCACCGTTGGTATTGTTGATGATGTGACAAATCTTTCCCTTGAAGAGGGAGAGCCTATTGAAATAGAAGATCAGAATTTAAAGAGCTGCAAATTTTGGGGTCTTGGAGCCGATGGTACGGTTGGTGCAAATAAGAATTCAATCAAAATCATAGGAAACAATACGGATATGGATGTTCAAGCATACTTTGATTATGACTCCAAAAAGTCAGGTGGCGTTACAGTTTCCCATTTGCGTTTTGGAGATCGTCCAATCAAGAGTCCATATCTCATTGATCGAGCAGACTTTGTTGCCTGTCATAATTCTTCTTATTTACTAAAATATGATATGGTACAGGAATTAAAAGATGGCGGTTCTTTACTGATTAATTGTGGCTGCACGTTCGAAGAAGTAGAGAAGAAGATGCCTGGGCATGTGAAAAGATATATTGCAGAGCATCAGATCAAACTCTATTTGGTAGATGGCGTTACAATCGCAAAAGAAATAGGGCTGGGTAGAAGAGTGAATTCCATATTGCAGTCTGCATTTTTCAAAATCGCAAAAATCATTCCAGAAGAACAAGCGATTACATATATGAAAAATGCGGTCAAAGCCACATATAGTAATAAAGGCGAAAAGATTGTTCAGATGAATTACGAAGCAATTGACAGAGGAGCAACCGAAGTCATAGCATTGGAAATACCCGATTATTGGAAAGATTCTAAAGATAATCAGGTCGAACAAAATATAAATACAGAGCATGAAGATTTGCGTGAATTTGTGAAAAATATTCAGATTCCGATCAATGCGCAAAAAGGAAATCAGATTCCTGTATCAGCATTTTTGAAGTATGCAGATGGTTCATTCCCATCTGGTTCAGCTGCTTTTGAAAGAAGAGGTGTGGCAATTGACATCCCTGTATGGAAGCCAGAAAATTGTATCCAATGTGGACGCTGCTCTTTTGTATGTCCACATGGTGTCATACGTATGACTGCATTGACACAGGAAGAAGAGGCAAATGCACCAAGCGGAATGAAAACACTTCCTATGACGGGTATGCCAGATTATAAGTTTAGTATTATTGTTTCGGCGCTTGATTGTCAAGGGTGTGGATCATGTGCAAATGTTTGCCCTGGCAATAAAGAGGGGAAAGCACTTGATATGCAGTCAATGTATGAGAATAAAGCATGTCAGGAGTTTTTTGATTATGCGAAAGAGCTGCCAGAAAAGAAAGAAATAAACGAGAAATTTAAAATTGGCACGGTCAAGGGCAGTCAATTTAAACAGCCGTTGCTCGAGTTTTCAGGAGCTTGTGCAGGATGTGGCGAGACACCATATGCAAAATTAATCACTCAGTTATTTGGAGATAGAATGTACATTGCCAATGCAACGGGCTGTTCGTCTATATGGGGAAACTCAGCTCCCTCTACACCATATACTAGGAATGCAAAGGGACAAGGACCTGCTTGGTCTAATTCTCTCTTTGAAGATGCGGCTGAATTTGGATATGGAATGAAGCTGGCGCAGGTGGCGATGCGTGAAGCATTAAAAGAAAAAGTACAAGCGGTTACAGAAGAAACATCTCGAGAGGATGTCGGCGCAGCAGCGAAAGAGTGGCTAGACACCTTCAATGATGGTACGCAAAATGGGGAGGCTACTGAAAATCTGGTTGCAGCTCTCTCAGGTTACGAAAGTCAAATCAGCAATGAGATTCTAAAGGAAAAAGATTTTCTTGCTAAAAAATCCCAATGGATTTTTGGCGGTGACGGTTGGGCTTACGATATTGGCTTTGGTGGACTAGATCATGTATTGGCAAGTGGTCAGGATATTAATGTCTTAGTATTTGATACAGAAGTATATTCAAATACAGGAGGCCAATCCTCAAAGTCTACACAAAAAGGCGCAATTGCAAAATTAGCCTCAGGTGGGAAAGGTATCAAAAAGAAAGACCTTGCAGTTATGGCAATGAGTTATGGCTATGTATATGTGGCACAGATTGCGATGGGAGCGGATTATAACCAATGTATCAAAGCAATCACAGAAGCAGAAAATTATCCAGGACCATCTTTGATCATCGCATACTCACCGTGTATTAGTCATGGCATCAAGACGGGCATGAATACTGCACAGACGGAAATGGCTAATGCAGTTGCAGCAGGATATTGGCATTGCTTCCGTTATAATCCAGAGCTTGCATTAGAAGGGAAACAAGCATTTCAGCTGGATAGTAAAGCACCCACTCTGGATTATGAAAGCTTCCTGAAAGGTGAAGTGCGATATCATTCTCTGATTGGCAGCAATCCAGAGAGAGCCACAGAACTATTTTTGCAGGCTAGTGAAGAGGCAAAAGCAAAATATACATACTTAAATAAACTAGTCAAACTGTACGATATGTCAGAACAAGAGTAAGGAGAAGCATTTATATGAGTGTGCAAGAATGCATAAAAAAAGATAAAAATGAGATTGCGCCTAATGTGTTTTATGTTGGAATGCAAAATCCAGGCATGCGTCATTTTGATGTCACTATGTATACGGATTTTGGCACGACCTATAATAGTTATCTAATATTAGGCGAGAAGAATATACTGATCGAAACCGTACATGATACCTATACAAAAGAGTTTATTGAAAAAATAGAGGCATATATACCAATTAGCCAGCTTGATTATGTGGTTCTGAATCATACGGAGCCTGATCACTCAGGCAGTTTATGTGAGCTGCTTGCTATAAAACCAGACTTGCTCGTAATAGCAACTGCGGCGGCAATTAAGAATCTTGGGCATATTATGAATCGCACGTTTCAAAGCCAAGTAGTGAAACAAGGGGATGTTCTGGAAATAGGTGATGAAAAAAAACTTGAATTTATCATTGCACCTAATTTGCATTGGCCAGATACGATGTTCACATATTTTGGGGAAGAACAGATGCTATTCAGCTGTGATATGTTTGGCTGTCATTATTGTGAACCAGTCATATTTGATTCTCAATTAAAAAGAGTGGATCGATATGAAGCTGAGAGAAAGTATTATTATGATTGTATCTTTAGCCCATTTCCTAAGTTTGTACGTGATGGACTGGAAAAGATTGAAAACAAAGAAATCAAAATGATCTGTTGCAGTCATGGACCAGTTTTGAAGACTGGAATCGAAGATACGATCGCTCTTTACAAGCAATGGTCTACGCCACAGGACACAGAATCAAAAGCTGTGATTCTTTACGTATCTGCTTATGGATACACAGAGATGATTGCCAAGATGATGAAAGAGCATATGACTGAAAAAGGAATTTCAGTATCAGCCTATAATTTGTTAACAATTTCAGAAGAAGAGGCAGAAGCATTTATGAAGGGTGCGGATATTCTTTGTTTTGGGTCTCCAACCATTAATGGAGATGCCCTAGAGCCTATATGGAATTTAATCAACAAAACAGTTGTGCCCTTAGCCAAAGGAAAACCAGCATTTGTATTTGGGTCATATGGTTGGAGTGGAGAGGCATGTCAGTTCTTGAATGACAGGTTGAAAGCATTAAAGTACAACGTGTTTCCCGAAAACCTGAGGATACAATTCAAACCGTCGAAGGAGGAGCTGGACAAAGGGAAAGAGATGGTGGATCGTTTCTTGGATCGCTAGAGAGAAATCAGCTTTGTATTCAAATCATCATATCAAAAGGAGCCTTAAATAATGAA
The DNA here is from genome assembly GCA_964483545.1 of uncultured Lachnospiraceae bacterium. Taxonomy (GTDB): domain Bacteria; phylum Bacillota; class Clostridia; order Lachnospirales; family Lachnospiraceae; genus JAAYYM01. Next base: position 10,144 of record CAZACC010000032.1, on the reverse strand, counting down.
AAGAAAATTAATTATTTTTACTCTATGTGTATTACTGCCAGCTACACTCACAGCCTGCAGCAAAAAGTCGGCCGATGCGCCAGCAGCAGTGACCTCAGATGCTACAGAGCAGAACTCACAGGATAGCGCTGCAGCTACAGAAGCTGCAGAGGAAACAAGAGTATACGATGACAGTCTTATAACAGAGGCTTATTCTATTGAAAAGGAAATTACGTTTGATTCGGGTACAGACTATGAACACAAGGAGTATTTCACATACCATATTCCACAGCTATCCGATGAGACAGAGGATGCGAAAGCAATCAATCAGAAGATCCTAGATCTTTATGAGGATATGGCCAAGAGTCTGGAAACTGCAGATGAGAATTATGATGAGAGCATCAGTGGTGTGAGCTATCAGACGATATGGAATGACAGTCTGCTGAGTCTCGTAATCGAGGCCGCGTATATGTACTCTGATATCGTAGAATACGAGGTTTTTAATTATGACTTTCAGAGTGGTACGGTAGTTACAAATGCTGACCTGATCGAGATGGCTGGTATGTCCGAAGAGGAGTATATTAAGACCCTGCGGTACGCAGCAGCTGTTGAAGCAGATAAAACAACAGATGAAATGAGTGTAATGCAGGAAGAAGCTTATGGTGAGGATTTGACCGATGAAATGCTCCAGTTATGGAATGCAGAGGCAATTCATCTCCGTGCAAAGACGATATCAGATCAATATATTAATATGGATACACCACTATATATGAATGCAAATGGAAATCTTGAAGCAATCGCACGCATTGGTGTCATGGCGGGTAGCGGATGGTACTATCAAAACATCGAGATCAAGAAAGGTGAAAAAATTCCTGAGGACCTCAATGGTAAAAATGGCAGTCTCAGTATGAATGATGAAGGAGCGATTGTTTTTAATCAGGCATTGTTCCATTTACAGGGTGAAGAAGGCTATCAGACATCTGAACAAGACAGAGAGTATTACATCGGTATAGATGCTTCAAATGGAGATTTCCTCTATCAGGACTACACAGCAGATGGAGAGGATAATCTGAATCTGAGTGGTTCCATTACGTATATTGGCATGAATGAAAAGGGCTTGATCTTTTCTTTTGTTCTTGATGAACAGGATGGTAAGGCAATCTCCGAAAAGGATCAGAAGAAAGGCACATTTTTGATGGTGGTTACATCAGATGAGAATGATGATTATGACAAGCTGACGATATGCCCTCTGGAGGGAACAGATTTGTTCGATGCAGGAGAGCAGGGCGAAACGGTTCTTGAGAGAACATTTGGCTGAAATTTTTACCAGCCATCATAATATATTCTATGATAAAATGAAATAGTCGGATGAACATCTCATCCGGCTACTTTCGTGAGAAAGGGAAAATAGATAAAGAGGAAAAGTATGATCAGAATTGCGATATGTGATGATAATCAAGAGGAACTTCAAGGCATAGCATGTATTACAAACAAGTATCTTGGAGAGAGCAATCAGGCAGCAGAGGTCAAGCTGTTTGATCATCCCGATGCGTTGTTAAAGGCTTGTACACAGGAATCTTTTCACATTTTCCTATTGGATATGGTTATGCCGATGGTCAGTGGGTTGGAACTTGGTCATAGTATCCGGACGCTCAGCGCAGATGCACAGATTGTATATATTACAACAGAGCCAGGCTTGGCACTGGAGGCTTATGACGTTCATCCACTTCATTATTTATTGAAACCCTTAGATGCCAAGGCGCTGACGGCGGTGCTTGATCTAGCAGTCAAAAAAGTGAATGTGGGAGAAGAAAGCTATATTACGATCAAGACACGAGATGGAATACGAACACTTTTAGCTGAAAAGATCCTATACTGTGAGTATACATTACATAAGGTCATATATGTCATGGCAGACGGCACTCAGATCGATACTGTTACATTAGTCGGGAATTTCAAGAAACACATTGAACCACTGTTGGAGAAATCTTGCTTTATTCAGCCCCATGTAGCTTTTGTTGTCAATATGAACTACGTGGAAAAGCTTGATAAAAATGGATTTATGCTTCGGAACAGGAAGTTTGTGCCTATATCTGGAAAACAGAACAAGAAAGTACGTGATGCATACATGGATTATCGACTAGGGGAGGTATAAAGTGATGGCGGTTTACGATGCAGTGCGCTCTGTAGCCACAAATACTATGCTTGTTGCACTGTTGTTTACGCTTGCACGTCCTAAATACAGATGGAGGGTCATGGGAATTGCGATGGCTGTGATCGTGCTCCTGAATTTTCTGCTAAATGCTTTTTTCTATATGCAGGATGACTATACAACACTCGCCATGATCGATATCTTATTCTTTATTGTTGTAGGAGCGGCAACCAAACCTCTGTTTCAGGAATCAACGGTTCAATGGCTGTTTAACTGTTTCACAGTCATGAATCTCTATGCGGCCAATACCATATTAAGCTACTACCTTTGTGGTTTTTTTCCATACCCCTATTATGCGATTATTGTGTTGAGGGTGCTGATTTTCGCAACCCTGATTATTATATTTATTAAATTCTTACGTCCGTTTTATCGTCAGGCAGCAGAGCATTTTGGTATCTATCTGATTGTGGCAGTGGGAATGTTTGCTAATTTTGCATGGTATTTTTTTATGTGTAACGATGTGTTGCAAATGTTAGATCAGAATCTACCACAGCTGCTTTTATTAATACTTCTGGCAGTATTAGTGTATATGGCTATTTTTCTTTCATTGAGCAAGACACTCAGCGAGACTGCATTAAGAGAGGAAAATCAGAAAATTCAGTCAGATCGTGAGTTGACACGTCAAAGATTGCTTTTGATGGATGAAACCTTGCACCAAATGAGCATAGTACAGCATGATCACAGACATTTTAACAACACCCTTCTGACACTTTTACAACAGAAAGAAACGGAAAAGGCAATTGAGCTGATACAACAGCAGGACAAGGCATTTCCACAAAAGCCACAGAATTATTGCCAGAATATGTCGGTCAATGCTGCTGTTTGCTATTATGTAGCAATGGCTTCCCAAGAGGGTATACGTTGTGAAATCAATCTAGATATTCCTGAGAAATTATCCGTTGATGAATTATCCCTTACTATGGCAGTATCTAATCTGATGGAAAATGCGATTACGGCAATCGCCGAGTTGCCAGAGGAACAGCGGGAACTGTATTTTCATGTGGTTCATTCAGGCGGATTGATTTTCGAAATGAAGAATCCATATATGGGTGAGATCGAATTCGACCAGAGCGGCATTCCTATTTCTGCCAAAGAGGGACATGGAAGGGGAAGTCGGAGCGTGGCAAACTTTGTTGCAAAATATCATGGGGAATTAGTCTATAATGTGCAGGATGGATTGTTTAGAGTTCGAATGCTTTTATAGAAAGTAAGCAGAAAAATATATCTTTTAAGTAAGAAAGAACTTCTTTTATTTGAAATCGTATATGATGATATATTATATCCTAAGGAGGAAATGTATATGCAAAGAGTAATACTTACTTTTATGATTATGGTATGTTTGATCACGGTTTTCATGGTGGTGATGACAGGCTGTAATTTCGAAAAGGGAGCAGCACCGCTATGGAAAGCGGATAACACACGTAATAAAACGGTTATTATCAGTGACCTGCATCTGGGGATTTCTGATGAGTATACGGAAACGCTAAAGAACCGTTCATTACTTGTTGATTTTTTGAAAAAACTTGAGAACACAAAGGATGTACGTGAACTTGTGATAGACGGTGACTTTTTAGATGAATGGTTTTTACCAGTTTACTACCCAGCCTATTCGGATCAGAATAAGTTCTATGAGGATACGATTGCAAACAATCAGGAAGTAATTGATGCATTGAATAAAGTTGCAGAAAAAGGCATCAAATTGGTCTACATTCCAGGAAATCACGATATCACACAGGGGGCAGAGGTTTTACAAAATGCAATTCCTAAGATAGTACAGGTCAGTGATGTGCAGGGTCTCGGTACCTATTATACTGGAGACAAAAATGAGATTGCCATAGAGCATGGTCATCGGTATGATGTTTTTTCGGCACCTGATACTGTTTCGAATGCAGAGCTTTGTGGAAATGATGACACTATTTTTCCAGCAGGATATTTTTATGCACGCTATGCTGCAACATGGGTGTTAGAAGGTCGTCCACAGGTAAAAAGAGATCTTCCTGTCATCACGAACGTTCCAGATCCTACGGATATAGATCAATATGGTGCATATTTGTATTATTCAGTTTTAAAAAACGTTACAGGAAATATAACGCCTAATGAAGGACTTGAAGAAGAGATATTTAAAATGCACGTTTCGGGGTTCGATGATGATTATACATATTTAGATTTTTACCCAGTTGAGCAGGAGGATGGAACGATTTCTGCGCCAGTTCTCTTTCGCAATATTCAACGTACATGGGATGAACGCCAGAAATTAAATCAGGTTAAATTTCCAACACCTTTTAATGAAGCTGTTTTGGGAACAGTGGATTGGGACTATTACTTTACACAGGCAAAGAAGCAGTACCTTGAGAATCCTGAAGAATCAGTTGACATCGTCGTGTTTGGACATACACATGCACCGGGAATTTACACTACAGACAGCGGAAAGAAATATATCAATTCAGGAACATGGGTTGATCACAACACAGTTTACCCAGATGCAGAACGGACATTTGTAGTGATTACTACGGGAGAACAAAATACAGCAGTGCTGTACAGTTACGCTGAAGACGGTTCTATTAAAGACATCGGAACAGCAGCGGCAGAATAAACGATAACGAAATATAGGTCATCTAAAAAGAGTCTACTGTTTGAAATCAGTAGACTCTTTTGTGTATGCCTTCATTAGCCTAGTAATGTAATATAGATACCAGTCAGAATTGCAGTTGTTATAACACCACATATATTTGCTCCGAGTGCATAATCGATTACGATTGCAGCAGGATTTACCTTTTGAACTTCCTTCTGTGCAACCTTTGCAGTGGAAGGAACACAAGAAACACCTGCGATACCGACAACGGGATTAAAATTGCCTTTACGGAAGAAGTAGATTACATATCCACCAACAATTCCTCCAATTCCAGATAATAGTAGTGACAACATACCGAGAATCAGGAGCTTAAGCACATCAGGATTCAGAAGTGTGCTTGCGTCACAGAGAACACCTAACATCAGACCGAGGAAGAAAGTCGCAAAGTACAGAAATTCTTCGCCAATCAGTTTGATATAGACATTGATCTTACTTTCACGTATAACGATTCCAACAAAGAAACTTAAGAATAGCGGAGCTGCTACAGGAAAGAGCAGACACAAAACTGCATTTGTAATTACGGCAAAAATCAGCTTTTCACGTGATGTAATTTTACTGGCGGGCTTTTGCGAGTGAATGGTTTTGCCACGCAATGCCTTTGGAATGAGCAGTTTGATCAGATATGGATAGCCTCCATAAGTAAGGCTCAGATACAGATATGCCACGATGGAAATCGGCACAAAGTATTCAGGAGCAAGCTTCAGCGAGGCAAATAGAACCATGGGTCCGTCGGCTCCTCCGATGATTGATACAGCGGCAGAGGCTCCGTCGCTCAGTCCCATTAGTTTTGCAATCGGGTATGTTAGTATCGTACCGGCCTCAGCAAATAATGCAAGTGTCATACTGATAAAAGGATGCTCTAATACATAGCCAAGGTCACACAAGATACCGATGCCCATAAATACGAGGCAGGCAATCAGACCATTGCTGAAGGTGAGTGTATAGATTGGCTGAAGAAAGTTGATCTGCATATATTTCATCAGATCGTCTGTTGATGTCAGCAGGGGATCTATGATGAGATTGCCGACCTGATTATTTTCCATAAACAGAACACCTGCATTGACAGCAGACATTCCGAGTCCCATTGGAACCATGATTAATGGCTCAAGTGTTCCTTTCACCCCGAGATAAACAAGGAGAAAGCCTGCAAAGATCAATACAATTCTGCATATAACAATTTGAGGCGACTGAACAAACATTGTTCCGATGCCTTGAAAGAGATTCATTATATTCACGTCTTATACTTCCTTTCCCTCACGTCTGAAAATTTTGATACAGTTTAATGTAAGATACATAAACAGTGCAATACCATAGGAGATTGCAGCTCCGATTAAAATTACCTGTAATGGAATCATGATTTTTCTATCCTTTCTTTTTTGCATGTAATTTCCACATTGCCCATAACACACTTGCAATGCAGATAGATGAATTATGACTGTGATAGCAGGTAAAATGAATTGGATTTCTTGCCATCTGAACGATGTAGATAATAAATCATAGAGAATCTTTTTGTATGTTCACTTTTGAAGAAGAGCTGAACGATGTGAATGGTAATAAAGTACATTTGTGCCAGAAATGTCATGTAGATACATAAATTGATAGAGTTTGTGTTGTATCTTCTGTAGCTGCCAACTAGTTCTCTTGCCTCAGATATTTCAGATAGAGAGATACTTTTATCTGATGTAAAACGAAATAAACCAACCTCATGATTTGGTATACTGAGAGAAGAAAGATAGGAAGAAACCGGCACACTGTCACAACTAATGTGAGTATACCTATTCGGAAAAGAACACAAAAAAAGAACGACTAACATAATCGCAATGATAACGTTATTCAAATGAGACAGTCTGTTTCGTTCCATAGTATTCACTCACTTTTGCACAAATTTTGACCAATTGTATTATAAATGAATTCAATTGTTACGGATAGTATATATTCTGTTAAGATTTTCGGCTTGAGATTTTCAGCTGAAATTTTTTAAAGCATATGGATGGTGGCAAAAAACACTAGGAAAACCACTGAAAACCACCGTAACACCACCGTAAAACCAAGGCAAAACTGATTGACATAGGATGGTAATTAGTGTATAGTATTAAGTAAGAAAACACGAGAGATAAAGGCGTGTTGTGTATTATTAAAAAGAAAATTGTGACTATGTAGGTGGTGTTATTGTGGCAATCGGTATTTAAATCCGGTTGCCACTTCTGTGTTAAAAACGTTATGAAATCAAAACAGGTTGAAATGACTGGAGAAGTGGTATTGATGGAATAGAGCGTGTGAAAAGTCAGTTCCATTCAAAGCAGGAACTATGGAGACTGCGGAGTTATAAACGCTCAGAAACAATGATAGGAGTTTGACATGAAAAAGGGACAAACAGGAACGGGAACAGTCAGATGCATAAAGTTTCCGAATAAAGGAATCGTAGATACAGTAGAGGAAAGAAATATATCTGGAACCGTAGAGAAGGAGACTGTGCAGTCACAGGTGGTGGTCAAAAATACGCTGCCAGGACAGCAGGTGTCTTTTCAGGTGAATAAAGTGCGTGGTGGCAAGGCCGAGGCCAGATTGCTTGAGGTATTGAAGACTGCTGAAAATGAGGTAGAGAGTCCGTGCAGACATTTTGGAGTCTGTGGAGGCTGTACCTATATGACATTGCCTTATGAGGAGCAGCTCAAGATTAAAGAGCAACAGGTGCAGGAGCTTTTGGATGGTGTGCTGCTTGATCAGGGGAAAGTAGGAAATCAGCATCAGATGAATCAAGGTGTTGATGAACATATGGAAGAGGATGAAGCAAGACTCAGAGATGAGGGAACATATAAGTTCGAGGGTATTCAGGGGAGTCCGAGAGAATTTGCTTACCGCAATAAGATGGAGTTTTCATTTGGCGATGAAGTAAAGGATGGTTCTCTGGAACTTGGTATGCACAAAAGAGGCAGCTTTTATGATGTTGTTTCGGTAACAGATTGCCAGATCGTCGATGAGGATTATAGGAAGATCCTGCAATGCGTGCTGACTTGTTTTCGAGAGAAGGAGGTACCTTTTTATCACAAGATGACACATGTAGGATACCTGCGGCATTTGCTGGTACGTAAGGCTGTGAAGACAGAGGAAATACTGATTGACCTAGTGACATCCTCACAGACTCCACCAGATACAATCTGTATGGAGAAGGGATTGCTGGAGGATTTCAAAGATGAGTTATGTAAACTAAAACTCAAAGGACATATAGTTGGAATTCTGCATACGACGAACGATGCATTATCAGATACCGTGCGGGATGATGGAACGGATATTCTATACGGGCAGGATTACTTCTATGAGGAGCTATTGGGTCTGAGGTTCAAGATTACGCCGTTTTCCTTCTTCCAAACAAACAGCCTCGGTGCAGAGGTGTTGTATGATACTGTGCGAGAGTATGTGAGGGAGAGCTTTCACTTCGGAGGTGCGGCGGACAAGGCAGAGGATAGGGCAGAGGACAAGGCAGAGGACAAGGTAGAGGACAAAGAGAAGGGCAAAGCGGAGGACAAGGCAGAGGACAAAACAGAGGGCAAAGAAAAGGGCAAAGCGGAGGACAAATCAGAGGACAGAATAGAAGATGACAGGCTGGCCGACTGGACAGAAAGTTTACATAACAAAATCGTGTATGATTTATACAGTGGAACAGGTACAATCGCACAGCTGTTAGCACCAGTAGCCAAAAAGGTGATCGGGGTGGAGATTGTCGAAGAAGCAGTCACAGCTGCACGTCAGAATGCAGAACTAAATGGTTTACATAATTGCGAATTTATTGCAGGAGATGTACTGAAAGTATTAGATGAGATTGAAGAAAAACCAGATTTCATTGTATTAGACCCGCCGCGTGATGGTATTCACCCGAGGGCGCTAGAAAAGATCATCCATTATGGTGTAGACAGGATTATCTATATTTCCTGCAAGCCCACCAGCCTGACACGAGACCTCGAAATCCTCACCGCCCGTGGCTATCGTGTCGAAAGAGCCCGTGCAGTAGATTTATTTCCAGCAACAGCAAATGTGGAGACGGTAGTTGGACTACATCGGAAAGATACGTAAAAATCCTTGATTTTAGGCACTTTGAGAGACATTTCATGTTTTCTTAAGGAGACCGAAAATACAAGAAAAAGCAATTTCTGATGGTGTGAACGTGTCGGTGGTTCCGTTACTGGCAAGACCGAATCCTGAGGGAGAAGGTTATGAAATTGTAGCTGGTCATAGAAGAAAGGCTGCGTGTGAGTGGGCTGGAATAATAGATATGGAGTTATAGAGCAACAAGAGTTTCTTACAGGATCTATTCGAAAGAACGAAATAATCGTGTGAAAAGTGATAATCGTGTGAAAAGATTTTTAAATATTAATTATGAGATAGTTACATGATATGATTTACACAATAACGAAAATATAAATTCACATAATCGAATAGGAGATATAAAAGTGACGATCAGCGAAAGAATTTTTATAATAAGAAAGGATCCGTATGCCTTTACAGAGTAGGGTATATATATGCTGGCAACTGTGTTAAAGGGAGAATTGGCTGTTCAACAGAGTATATTTATTATGCGACCATATTTGTGGAATGGTCTGAACATATCAGACCATAGAGCAGAAAAAAGGAGCTCACAAAAAATGGACTCCCTACATGGCTTATTTAGATACAGTTAATCGTAATCCGAGTGGACGCATTATTTTAATAAGTGTGTCCAACTTAGGAGTGGTTGTGTGTGCTTCAATTCTTGCAACTGAGGATTGGGGAATTCCACAGATTGTTGCGAGGTCACGTTGGCTCATACCCAATTCAGTTCGCTTTTTGATAACTGCACTGATAATTGCAGCCTGTTCCTCAATGTCTTCAAGGTCTTTTCCAGCAACAGGGTCAACAGTTTTTACATGATCTTTATAGTCATTCCATGTTTTCATAAGTTCAAATCCTCCTTTCGAGATAGGTAGTCGCTGCGTTCTGCTTTTGCTTTGTCAATTTCGCGACGAGGTGTTTTCTGTGATTTTTTATGAAAAGTATGAAGTAGGATGAAGGAATCATCGCTGCAGTAAAAGTAAAAAATACGGTTATTACCTGGTCGAAGTTCCCAAATATCTTCATCTATATGTTTCGTAATATTGTTGGGTAGCCGAGTTCCATTATCCTGTAATAGCTGGATATAAAGTTCTGCTTGGTTATATTGTATGCGTGCATCTTTGTTTGTAGTGGACTTCTGTCGGAGATTCTCAAGAAAGTCCCATATTTCAGAATCGCCATTTGCATCTTCATAGAATATGATGTTATATGCCATAGTATCTCCAATCTTCAGG
>CAZACC010000031.1:0-21442 GCA_964483545.1 uncultured Lachnospiraceae bacterium | reverse complement strand
ATTAACAGTGAAAATTTGTTTCCAATCATCAAGAAGTGGTTGTACTCTGACCATGACATATTTTTCAGGGAATTGATTTCTAATGGCTGTGATGCGATTACGAAACTGAAAAAACTTGAGGTTATGGGTGAGTATAGTTTTCCAGATGATTATGAGAGCAAGATTGAAGTAATCGTAAATCCCGAGGAGAAAACACTCAAATTCATCGATAACGGTATTGGTATGACATCAGATGAGGTTGAGGAGTATATCACACAGATCGCATTTTCAGGGGCAGAAGCTTTCCTTGAGAAGTATAAAGATAAGACCAATGAGGATCAGATTATCGGTCATTTTGGATTGGGATTTTATTCAGCATTCATGGTAGCAGAGAATGTTCATATTGATACCTTATCCTCACAGAAGGATGCAAAGGCAGTCCATTGGGAGTGCGACGGTAACACAGATTATACAATCGAGGACGGCAGCAGAACAACTGTCGGAACTGAGATTACATTATTCTTAAATGAAGAAAGCCTAGAGTTCTGTAATGAATACAGAGCACGCGAGATCATCAAAAAATACTGCTCATTCATGCCTGTACCCATTTTCCTGAGCAAGGCAAATGCAGAGACAGAGTATGAGACGATTCCTACATCTGAGAAGACAGAAAAGGATGTTGTGATTGAGACGATTCCTGCAACTAAGAAGGATGGAGACAAGGAAGCCGAAGAAGAAAAGGTTAAGATCATTAAAAGACCAGTTGCTTTGAATGATACAACTCCGCTATGGACCAAACATCCGAATGACTGTACAAAGGATGAGTATCTGGAATTCTACAGGCGAGTATTCATGGACTACAAGGAGCCTTTATTCTGGATTCATCTGAATATGGATTATCCTTTTAATCTGAAAGGTATTCTTTATTTCCCGAAGATCAACATGGAATATGAGTCTATTGAGGGAACAATCAAATTATACAATAATCAGGTATTTATCGCAGACAATATCAAAGAAGTCATTCCAGAGTTCCTGATGCTCTTAAAGGGTGTCATCGATTGCCCAGATCTGCCACTAAATGTATCCAGAAGTGCACTGCAGAATGACGGATTTGTAAAGAAGATTTCTGAATATATTTCCAAGAAAGTAGCAGACAAGCTGTCAGGCATGTGTAAGACCGAGAAGGAAGAATACGAGAAATACTGGGATGATATCAGCCCGTTCATCAAGTTCGGCTGTTTGAAGGATGATAAATTCTGTGATAAGATGACAGATTACATTCTGTTTAAAAATCTAGATGGCAAGTATGAGACGCTGCCAGAATGCCTGGAGATCAAGACAGTTGAGGAAAAAGCAGCTGATTCAGCCACAGACGAGGCTACAGGAGAAAAGGCAGAGGTTGTTGATGATCAGGATACCGACGTAGTCGAAAACCCAGACGAGGAGCCCACAGAGAAGGAGCCACGCAAGGTAATCTACTATGTAACCAACGAACAGCAGCAGATTCAGTATATTAATATGTTCAAGGCTCAGGGTATGGATGCTGTGATTTTGACACACAATATTGATCAGCCATTTATCTCACAGCTCGAGTCAAAGAATGAAGATATCAAGTTCCAGAGAATCGACGCAGATCTGACAGATTCCTTTAAGGAGGAAATCTCAGAGGAAGACAAGAAAGATGCAGAAAGTCAAGCCAAATCCTTGACCAGTATATTCAGAAAGGCACTTTCTAATGACAAGCTGGAGGTCAAGGTAGAGAAGTTAAAAGATGAATCAGTATCATCTGTCCTGACGATTTCAGAGGAAAGCAGACGTATGCAGGATATGATGAAGATGTACAGCATGCCTGGTATGAATATGGGCGGTGACATGTTTGGTGCAGAGGGAGAAACTCTGGTACTGAATGCAAATCATCCGTTGGTACAATATATCTTCGAGCATAAGAAAGCAAAGAATATTCCTGTTATCTGCGAACAGCTCTATGATTTGGCACGTATGTCCAATCAGCCGCTGTCTTCAGAGGCAATGACAAAATTTGTTGCACGCAGCAATGAAATCATGTTATTATTAATGAAATAAGGAACGTATAAACAGCCGCAGGGAATCATTTCCTGCGGCTGTTTTTGGAATCTATTAGAAGCAAGCTATATAAAACCAAATCTTAATAAATGACTCTGTTGCGTCCTTGCTCTTTACCGATATATAGTTTTTGGTCAGCTTTTGAGATTACATTCAACAGACCAGCACCTCTATCAAATTCCTCCAGACCAAAGGTCATGGTGATGTTCAAGTCATAGTCATTATAATGGAATTTGGTATCCTTAATCAGAGTTTTCAGACTGTTCAGTTCTATAAATATGTAATCTGCGTTATTTCCCTCAAATGCAAATAGAAATTCTTCTCCACCCCAGCGTGCTACATGTCCACGTTCTGCCATGAAGCTGTTGAATACCTCGGCAAGTTTTTTTAGGACATAATCACCAGTATCATGACCATATGTATCATTGACATTTTTAAAGTGGTCAATATCTCCTATGACAATGGAGAATGAAACCGCAGCATTATCGTAGTTCTTTGCTAACTTTTCTAGATGCTGCATCATAGAACGGCGATTCTGCAGTCCTGTCAGAGCATCAATAGATGCAAGCTGTTCCAATTTTTTCGAGTATTTCAGAATCTTATGCTCTGATGCAGAGAATTTCAAACAGAAGAATCTGGATATCATAATCGCTACGACCATTGCGTAGACAATATTGAGCATCAGTATAAACTTAATTACAAAGGCATGGTTGATTTGAGGGCAAGAGTAAGTTACGGCAATCAGTGTGATGATAGCGATCAGAAAACCTGTTATAAATGCATAGATATATTTATAGACGAGCTTTCCTTCTGTACGGAAGAAAACGAGAAAGATACTAAAGAGTGCGATATACTGAAAACCGAAATTGTTGCCGAAAACGAAAGTGAACACAGAAACAAATATTGCAGAAAAAGCACTATAGACATAGAGACAAGGGCCTGTTTTATCAAGGTAGGAAAAACTAAACACAACAATCATTATAAGAATAGAAATGATTACAAATACAGCACACCATACAGGGAGAAAATGAAATGAAACAACAAATAACAGAATATAGTAAACAGTTGTGAGCAAAGTCAAAAGACGCAGGAGAATGGCAGTATCTTTCGCTTCGTTCTCGCGCTTGACATCACGGAATAGAAAATCTTTAGTTTTGCAAAATAAAGCTTTCATATAATATATTCCTCAAAGAAAAAAAGCTGTAAATAAGTAACAATAAATATCAAAATTTATACTATTCAAAATTATATCACAACAAAATAGTAATTGCTATCAAAATATACAAAAAAATGGAGTAAAAACCTAATTATTTGAAAATAGAAAGATAATGCGTATCAATCTGTTTTGTTGTATAATAATTGGGAGTTAACCCCTCATAAAGTAGCGATATGCCCCTAATTGCATATTTGATTAGGAGGATTTGTAGCTAATATTTACAAAGGATGGGGATGAATATGAAGATTAAATGCGACTATTGCGGCAGTTTTATAAGTGATACCGATGAAAAGTGTCCTAACTGTGGTGGTGTGAACAGCCATCTGGTGAGGCGTGCAGTGGGTGTGCCAAAGACCATCGAGGAATTGAAGACTTGGTGCATGGAGCAGAATATTCCTCTAGAGCAAGCACGCTTCTTTATTGGCGAGGATTACAGGGGTGCCAGGGCATTCGGTATTTATTATGATGAGAAGACAGAGAACTATGTAGTTTATAAGAACAAGTCTGACGGCAGCAGGGCAGTACGCTATGAAGGCAAGGACGAGGCTTATGCAGTGAATGAACTGTATCAGAAGCTGAAGGAAGAAATTCTGAATCAAAAGGAGCATCTGAATACAGCAAACTCCTCTGGAAAAGCGAAGTCTTTTTTATCTAGATTAGGAAGTGTTTCGTGGACCGTTTTGGTTATCATAATGATTCTGCTTCTTGGTTTTTGGATTTTTCAGGATTCAGGTCCGGATCGTGGTTATTATCAGTATGGGAATGAGACATACTATTATCAACCGAGTGGTGGATGGTACACATATGATGCTGGCAACTGGCACAGCACATCAGTAGACAGTACGTTAGATGATCATTACAGTGATTATTACAGTTCTGATGATTATGACAGCGATTATGATACCAGTGATTTCTCTGACAGTAGTTATTATGAGGAAAGCTCTGACGATAGCTATGATAGTGACTGGGATTCAGATGACAGTTGGGATTCAAGTGACAGCTGGGATTCGGGATATTCGGATTGGGACAGTGACTGGTGATGGAAAACTATATTCTGGAAGGAAAAGAGCAGCTCACAGAGTCGTGTTTGACAATGAGGAGGCTTGACATCAATCAATAAAAGTATAATAATAAAAAAATGTACAGTATGAAAGGAAGGTCAGTATCATGTTAGACATCAGATTTGAAAAAACAACCAATCCCAAACCACTTCCGACTGCGGACAATCCGCTTACATTCGGAACCATTTTCACGGATCATATGTTTGAGATGGATTATGAGACAGGGAAAGGTTGGCATGATCCAAGAATCGTTCCTTATCAGCCAATCACTTTGGAACCCTCTGCCATGGTGTTTCACTATGGACAGGCAATGTTCGAAGGAATGAAGGCATATAAAGCAGAAGACGGAAAAATATTATTATTTCGTCCAGATATGAATGCCAAGAGAACCAATCACACAAACAGAAGAATCTGCATTCCAGAGATTCCAGAAGAAGATTTTGTACAGGCAGTCAAAGCAGTTGTAGCAGCTGATCAGGCATGGATCCCGACAAACCCAGGCACATCACTATATATCAGACCATTTATCATTGCAACGGATCCATTCCTTGGTGTAAGACCGTCTGATACTTATAAGTTTTTTATTATTCTTTCTCCTGTAGGAGCCTACTATCCAGAGGGACTGAATCCAGTTAAGATCTGGATCGAGGATGATTATGTAAGAGCAGTCAAGGGCGGTGTCGGTGAAGCTAAGACAGGTGCCAATTATGTAGCTAGTATGGCAGCACAGGTGAAGGCACATGATGATGGATATTCACAGGTACTATGGCTGGATGGTGTAGAGAGAAAATACATCGAAGAGGTCGGCGCCATGAACATTTTCTTCAAGATTAATGGAACAGTAGTAACCCCTAAGCTAAATGGTTCTATTTTACCAGGCATCACACGTGATTCCTGTATAGAGCTATGCAAATCATGGGGTATTCCAGTAGAGGAAAGAAAAATATCCGTACAGGAACTCTTCGAAACAGCAGATAACGGATCCCTTGAAGAAGTATGGGGAAGCGGAACAGCAGCAGTCATCTCTCCAGTAGGACATCTTCGATGGGAAGATAAGGTCGTTCAGATCAAGGACGGTGGAATCGGAGAATTAAGCCAGAAACTTTACGATACCGTTACAGGTATTCAGTTAGGAAGAATTGAAGGACCTAAAGGATGGGTCGTTGTTGTAGAGTAGTTGTTTGGGGCAATTTCCCCTCTTGACATCCTTTTTCACATCTGATATCATTGCTTTAATGCGTTGCGCGTCAACGCATTAAAGCGTCTAAGTGATAAAATGTTCAGACTAGAAAAGAAAGCGAGAGAGGGAAATTTACCATGATACTGAAACTAGTTTTACTTGTTGTATTTTTTGGCATTATGATAGGAGTGGGCTTTTATTCTAGAAAGCATACAACTAATGTTAATGATTTTGTACTTGGAGGGCGTGCGGTTGGTCCGTGGTTGACAGCATTTGCATTTGGTACCTCCTATTTTTCATCAGTTGTTTTTGTAGGTTATGCAGGACAGTTTGGATGGAAATATGGTATATCCGCTACATGGATTGGTATCGGCAATGCATTAATCGGAAGTTTACTTGCGTGGGTTGTGCTTGGCAGAAGAACCAGAGTTATGACGAATCATCTTTCCTCTGCAACGATGCCTGAGTTTTTTGGAAAGCGGTTTGAGAGTAAATTCTTGAAAATTGCTGCATCTACAATCGTATTTATATTCCTGATTCCATATACAGCATCTGTATACAATGGCCTGTCAAGGCTGTTTAGTATGGCATTTGACATTCCTTATAAAGTATGTATCATCGCTATGGCACTTCTGACTGGTGTATATGTGATTGCAGGAGGCTATATGGCTACCGCAATCAATGATTTTATTCAGGGAATTATCATGCTGATCGGTATCGTAGCAGTGATTATAGCAGTGCTAAATGGTCAGGGTGGCTTTATGGAAGCAGTTGGAAAACTGGCACAGTTCGAGAGCGATATCGAACCGACCATCGGACAGCCAGGTGCATTTACATCCTTTTTTGGACCAGACCCAGTCAATCTGCTGAGCGTTGTGATTCTGACATCACTTGGTACATGGGGACTGCCACAGATGGTACATAAATTTTATACAATCAAGGATGAGGAATCCATCAAGACTGGAACCATTATATCAACAGCCTTTGCTGTTATTGTAGCAGGGGGTTCTTATTTCCTCGGAAGCTTTGTCAGATTATTTGATGATCCGTCAGTTCATAATGAGACAGGTGGTATGATTTATGATGCTCTGATGCCTCATATGTTGTCTACATTGCCAGATATATTGATTGGTATCGTTGTGGTTCTCGTGCTGTCAGCGTCCATGTCAACACTTTCTGCACTGGTATTGACCTCGAGCTCTACACTGACACTGGATATGATCAAGGGAACGATCATCAAGGATATGAGTGAGAAGAAACAGCTGAGTTGTATGAGGTTATTTATCGCTTTCTTTATTGTTTTATCTGTAACGATTGCCTTGGATCCGCCAACATTCATCGCACAGCTCATGGGCATTTCATGGGGAGCACTGGCAGGAGCTTTTTTGGGACCCTTTATATTTGGACTGTACTGGAGAAAGACAACTAAGGGTGCTGTGTGGGCAAGCTTTATCGTAGGAATTGGTATCACAGTTGCCAATATGCTGTTTGGCTTTACATCACCGATTACAGCTGGAGCTTTGGCGATGCTTTCTTCTCTGGTTATTGTACCGATTTTCAGTTTGGTGACACCAAAACTGACGGATGAGTCTATCAATGCAATCTTTGATTGCTACACTGAGACCGTAATTGTATCCAAGAAGAAATCGTTGGAGCCATAGAATTGTGGTATACTTATATTTAGGGTGTTTTGAATTGGATGCTATTCGCTGAAAGGAGATTATTATGGAACATATGCCGGTATTATTTGTCGGACACGGGTCTCCAATGAACGCAATTGACAAAAACCGCTTTTCTATGGAGTGGGAGTCATTGGGGGAGAAAATTCCGCATCCTAAAGCGATTCTTTCAATATCTGCTCACTGGTTTACACCGGGGTTGCGGATTACGGATACACCTTCTCCAAAGGTTGTTTATGACATGTATGGGTTTCCAGAGGAATTATATCAAGTTTCTTATCAGGCACCAGGCTCTGCACATGTTGCGGAGCTTACAAAGGAACTGCTTGGTGACAGTGTTCAAATTGATAATTCCTGGGGAATTGATCACGGCACTTGGTCTGTTTTATGCAGAATGTATCCAGAGGCCGACATTCCCGTAGTCCAGTTGAGTGTAGACCGGCTAGCGACAGCGGAACAATATTATGATATAGGAAGAAAACTTCGGCCACTGCGAGATCAGGGGATACTTATTTTTGGAAGCGGAAATGTTGTACACAACCTTTCGGCGGTAGATTGGTCAATGAACGGCAGAGGTTTTTCGTGGGCGGAGGAATTTGACCGATTTATCAAGGACAACATTTTACGTCGTGATGATACGCAGGTAGTAAATTATCGAAAGGCTGGAGACTCTTCAAAGCATGCATTTTTGGCAATGGATCATTATGCGCCGCTTCTTTATGTGTTAGGTGCGTCTGATCCAGCCGATTCTATTACGGTATTTAATGAAGCCTGTGATCTTGGTGCACTTTCGATGACAAGTTATTTATTTCAGTGATATCACCTTTACAAAATAGGGTGTTAAGCAAATGTGTGAACAAGCAATGGAAAGCGGAGGTATCAGTATGTTACAAGATAAAGTTGCAGTAGTTACAGGCGGCACAAGAGGAATTGGCTATGCTATTGTCAAAAAGTATTTGGAGAATGGTGCGAAGGTCATCTTGTTTGGTTCCAGACAGGAGACAGCAGATCGGGCAGTTGCAGCCTTAAAGGCAGAGAATCCTGAATGGCCTGTGGAGGGGATGGCTCCGAAGCTTACGGATGAAATCGAAATGACAGAGACGATTCAGCAAATTGTCGGCAAATATGGAAGAATTGACATTCTGGTTAATAATGCAGGCATCTCGCAATCTACCAGTATCTATGACTACAAGCCGGGTGAATTTGATCAGGCAATGGACATTAACGTCAAAGCGATTTTTCATGCGATTCAACCTACCGTAAAATTTATGAAAGAACAAGGTGGCGGATGCATTATTAATACAAGCTCTATGGTCAGTATATCCGGACAGAAAGGCGGTGTTGGATATCCGACCAGTAAGTATGCAGTAAATGGTATGACGCAATCTTTAGCACGGGAGCTAGGCGGTGACAATATCCGCGTCAATGCAGTGGCACCAGGTGTTATTGAGACTGATATGGTAGCTGTTTTGTCTGATGACATAAAAGCATATCTCATGGAGACAATACCGCTCCGAAGAATCGGGAAGCCAGAGGATGTGGCGAATGCGTTCTTATATTTGGCAAGCGACATGGCAAGCTATGTAACAGGAGAAATATTATCTGTTGACGGTGCAGCAAGAGTATAGGCTGAAATTGTAGTAAGCAAAAGACATTTTGTTTTATAAAGATAAAAAAGGTATCTCAAAGGTTGAACTTTTGAGATACCTTTCAATATTTATTTAGGAAACCTTTTCTATCCAAGTCTTAAACGTACTTAAGAATTGATCAAGGAAGGACTTTGTATCTTCGTTGGTTAGGGAGCCATTCTCGTCAATTAAAGTATGATAAGAACCGATGTACACTTCTGGCTGTGATAGAGTTAAAACATTCAGAAAAGTCAGTACCTGACGTAGGCTATGATTTGCTCCAAAGCCACCGATTCCTCCAGGAGATTGACTGATTACAGCCCCAGGCTTGCCGCTCCAAACATTTTTTCCATAAGGGCGAGAGCCTACATCCAGTGCATTTTTTAACGCAGCGGGAATGGAACGGTTATGCTCTGGCGTAATGAAGAGAAGTCCGTCCAAAGCCTGTATTTCATCACGGAACACAGTGTATTCTTTCGGATCAGCACCGTCATAGTCCTGATTGTAAAGAGGGAGTTTACTAATATCAATTAATTTAAACACGAGATCTGTGGGTGCGTGATTTCTGACATAATCAGCAATGCTGCCAGAAAAAGAATTTTTTCTTAAACTACCTGTAATAATTCCGATTGTTTTACTCATACTTAACGACCTCCGTTATCTGTTTTTGATAAATGACTAGTTGCATACGGTGAATTCTTTTACAATGTCAGCCAATGTAATAGCAGACATCTCATTTTCTGCTGCGCTTTGAATATTGCCGTATAAATGCTTCAAGGTGTCTTCAATCTTTGCCCCGACAGGGCATTCTTGATTGGTATTACTGTGAATTCCAAACAAAGTCAAGTGATCCTCAACAGCCAAAAAAATATCCAGAAGTGTGATTTCTTCTGCTTTTTTTGCGAGTCCTGTAACACCAATCTTTGTGCTGGTTTCAATCAGCTGTGCTTTACTCAGACGGCTCATTAGACGTCTGACCAGTGCTGGATTTGTATGAATGCTAGAAGCAATATACTCCGATGTAACAGGCTGATCAGTGGTCAATGCAACCACACTCATAATATGGACACTAACCGATAATTTTGTAGAATACATAAGCACCACCTTTAGTAACTATTATAGTTACTAATAAATTGGGTGTCAAGATGGTTTATGTTTTCTTGTGAAAGTTTCATTAAAAGTAAGAGATAAGAGAATTAAAAATAGAAGATAAGAGAAGATGATTGCATGTCTCTGACTTATCAATTATACTGACATTAATATGGAATATAGGAAGAGCCATGCGTCAAATGGGAGGTGTGTATGAGTTTTTTTCAAGGTAGTAGTGTATGGGTATATTTATTGATTTTTATCGGAAAGATAATGGAGGTGACGGCCAGCACAATCAGGGTGGTGCTGATCACCAAAGGACAGCGTGTTGCTGGTGCATTGATAGCACTTCTGGAGGTCTCCCTCTGGCTGGTTGTAACTGGTACAGTTTTACAGGGGTTCCAGGATGATTGGCTGCGTAGCGTTGTTTTTATTCTGGCTTTTGCAAGTGGAAATTATTTGGGTTCTTGGCTTGAAGGCAAGCTTGCTTTTGGTCTGGCTTCTATTCAGGTTATTATTCCCGAATGTGAAGATAGCGATGTGCTTACAGATCTCCTAAGAGATATGGGTTTTGCCATTACAGTTCTTAAAGGGGATGGCAAGGATGGAAAACGTGAGCTATTGATTATGCATGTGAAACGCAAGCAGATTTCCGAAGCAACAAAAACAATCAAGAAGCATTTGGAAAATGCCGTGATTGTAATTAATGATTCTAAAATTATATATGGTGGGTTTTTGTATAAAGGTGGAAGATGAAAAAGTACGTAGTAGTCAGCTCTTGTATTATGGGAGATTATTGTAAATACAATGGCGGAAATAATTATAATCCCAGAGTTACTTCGTTTTTAAAGGGAAAGAATATCATAAAGCTGTGTCCTGAAATATTGGCGGGCTTGCCCACTCCGCGACCCTGTGCCGAATTGGTAAACGGAAAGATTATCGATGCAGATGGCAATGATGTTGATGCTGTTTATCGCACGGGGGTAGAAGAGGCACTTGAGAGAATCAGGGCTTTAGATGTTGAACTTGTCATTTTATAGTCTCGTAGTCCGACCTGTGGCGTCAATCAAATCTATGATGGCACATTTTCAGGGAAGCTCAAGTCAGGTCGCGGTCTATTTGCGGAGGCACTGACTCAGGCCGGATATACCATCATAGATGTGGAAGATATTGGATGACATAGGGATTAGGTGCAGTTACTGTTCATGGCTTTTCTAGAATAGGTGCTGATTTTGATATATTCTCTTTATAGCCCACACCATAGATGGAAAAATGGTTTGTTCGGAATCGCAGAGTTTCTTCCACTTGGTCGTAGACAGAGCTATAGAGCCACGTTACCTTGCCTTTTGCATTCACATAGACCGCATGTATATTAGTCGCTTTCTCCCTGGCTTTGAGGGCATAGGGAATGACTACCGATATGCGACCTTTCCCAAAGTTTGTTATCAATTTACCATTACCAGAGCAGCGGACTGAGAGGTCAAACAGCGGTCGATTACCAATCGCCGTTTTGGCCCTGTTGCTAAGCTTGCTGTAGTCGCTATGAGTGACAATGATATTTACATCCGTGCCCGCTTGCTTTTTAATTTCCTTCACTGCCGCCGAATTCACCTCGAGGGTAATGTTAGCGCTTGCTATTGCGAAAACAGTATTTGCAATGCCCTTACTAATGATAAAATCCTGCACTTTTTTTGGAAGATTAAATGTGACCTTGTTTACAGTTGTATTACCTGTATAAGCCTCAATCATAAGGTTTATTTCATTTTGCTTGTTACCATTTTTCTTTGCTTCATCTAAAGCCTTTTTGTAGGCATTCATAATCGCCTTTTCTGTAATCATTACCTCTGCATTGCCTTTTGCGTTTACCTTTGTGTTCAACTTGATTTTGACTTGGATGGGTCTGTTAGCCTGATCTTTAGTTGTTGGAGTGACAAGGATACCTTTGCCACTTGAAGGTGAATGCTCAATTTCTAATGGACTCTCAACAATTAAAGGAGCATTTTCAATTCCTAATGGATTCTCACCACTCGAAGGGGGATTCTCATTTTCTGATGGGTTTTCACCACTCGAAGGGGAATTCTCATTTACCGGTGGATTTTCACCAGTCGAAGGAGGATTCTCATTTTCGGGAGGATTTCCTCCATCCGGATCCTCTATCTTATGTTCAGGAGCAAGCGGGCGACTCATCACTAAATAACTGCCAAATTGATTCGATGTATGATTTGGGGTCTGTGAAGATAAGCCCGTTAGTCCTGTTATTTTGGTTAAATTCATTGGAATATCAATCGTGCCACCCTGGTACACACCTTTTAAAATCGGCTCATCTAACACATTTTGACTATCGTATATATAATATTGAGAATTTGCTGCGACCACTGGAGACAGATCAACAGTATAGGAAGCATTGCCAGTAAAATTGAAAATCGTCAAATTACCTCGACCATTTTCATATTTATTAGGTGACAGAACATGAAAGTTCTCACTTTCTGAAGGTGCACTCGCGGAAGGCACATAGGTTACGGTTGAAGCCTGATCAAGTCCTGTCATAGTCTGCCAAGTAGGTAAATCGGAGGTTTGTCGATGCCACCCATTATATAACGATTTGACAATGATATTCTCCGTTTCTTCCGGTTTTTCATTCTCTGCAATCCTTCCATCACCAAAAGAAAGTTTGGAATATTCGTTAAGATAATAGGAATTATTGTTAAAGTGATAACCCTCTGTTGTTCTATCCTTTTTGATCATGATCCTGATGGGATTCGATGTGCCAGGACCAACTACCTTGTTATTTACAAATTTAATATCAGAAATTCTATTCATCTCATATCCAACTTGTCCGCCAGAAGCAATATTACCAGACACTTCAAAGTTAGTATTATCTACATCATGAAAGCTGGGCCCAAACATAAAATTCTGTTGTGCACTTTCTTGTGACTGGTATCCTATATTGTTTAGTACCTTCATATCCCTAGATGGATGACTGCTACTGATATCGAGGTTTACGTTCAGCGGTTCACCCGTACCACCCCAGGAACCATTATCAAATAGAATGTTATTTGTTAGATCAAAGCCTCGAAGTACCCGTTCATCTTCAGGCGCATGGTCTCCTTCATAGTAGACATGAATACCAATTCTTGCACTACCAAAGACAACATTATCCGAGATGATTTTTGTGCCAGATACATTTTGCGTATAGATGTTATGACCTGCTATAGCGCCATTTGAATTATCATAGTATCCATTATGGAATACATGACAACCATATAGTTCAGAGTTCGTGGCAGGTTTCCAAAACCCAATGCCAACGCCGTTATTATTGTATATAAAGCAATTAATCAGCTTAGAATTGCTTGCAAATATATTCACCCCAGTGTTGATAGAGTTTGCTCCTATTCTTCCATCTCGCAGCCCATTGGAGTTTGTGAAAAAGATATCTTGAATGATCAGCCAGCTTCCATTGATGCTAAAGCCCTTTTCGTATCCAACGTTTTCCGTACTTACATGATGTGCGTCAAAAACGACCCTTTCATTCTGATATGGCTTGATGGTAATGCATTTACCATTCTCACCATTGAGGTTTACAGAAAACAAGGCTTCCCCCACTAAAGTGTCATACACACCACCTCTGATATAAATCGTATCCCCTGGCTTGATTGTTCCTGACTGATTGGAAAGCGCATGTGAAATTTCCCATGGATCCTCTAAGGAACCTGCTCCAGAGGCATTTCCATCAATAGAAACATAATAGGTGTTGCCTGATTCATTTGCACTTGCAACGCAAACCATCCCACACAGTGACATACTACTAACAAGGATCAGTATCAAAACTTTCAACACACGTTTCATCGCCACACTCCGTCTCTATATTGTATGTTAAACTGCTTACATAAATGATGTTTTACCAGCTCGCAAGTGGGAAGTCTAGTCCAGTTACATTGTTTCCACTAAATCTTTTCCTATTATACTATGTATTTTCAGGTTCAACAATTATTTATTTCATTATTTACATTTCAATATTAAGGGTTTGTATCGCATTTGTAGCAATCGCATTTGTAGCGTGCATTTGTAGCGTTATTTTTATGTTGAATAAGTATGCTAGAAGTAGTATAATAAACCCATCTTGTGAACCATGACTCACGTCATAAGAATAAATCTGATAAAAATGGGTGAAACGATGTATAAAAAACTGGATGAGGATACGTTAATTACCATTCTTGAAACGGGAATTGATGAATTTGCCGGAAACGGTCTGGATCGTGCAAATATTAATGTGATAGCAAAAAAATCCGGCGTTAGCGTCGGTGTGATTTATAAATATTACAAAGATAAGGATAGCTTTTTTTTGGCATGTGTACATCACAGCCTAAAGCTTTTAGAACAGGTTTTAAGAGATGCGGTTTCAGACGAACCGGATGTGATGATCTGCATCAAGCGAGTTGTTTATGCTCTATTGGATCACTCTAGGAGACACAGTAACTATAATGTGATGTACAACGAGATTACATCGGGAAGCTGCAAACGGTATGCTGCAGTTTTGGCTAAGGAAATAGAAACGCGTACTGCGTTCGTATATGAGCAGTTAATAGAAAAAGCGAAGCAGTCGGGAGAGCTGAATAGTGATATTGATTCCCGCATGCTTGCATTCTTTTTTGACAACCTACTCATGATGCTGCAGTTTTCCTATAGTTGTGATTATTACAAAGAAAGAATGAAAATATTTTGTGGAGAAGATGTTCTTGATAACGATAAAAAAATAGCGGAAGAGTTCATCGGGTTTATCGGTGCGGCATTGGGCCGTAGGCAATAAACTGGGATGAAAATTCGGAAAGGAGAATGCTTTGCTGTATGTAATCGCTTATGATCTCGGAACTACAGGGGTAAAAACCTGCCTTTTCAGCATTGGAGAAACGTTGAAATTAGTAGCCAGCGCATATGGAGTATATGAATTATATATTATGGAGAACGGCGGGGCAGAACAGGACGCGGAGGAATGGTGGAGTGCGATGTGCGCTACCACGCGTCAGCTCTTTGAAAAAACGGAAATCAGACCAGAGCAGATCGGTGGGATTTCTTTTTGCTCCCAGATGCAGGGACTGGTACTTGTGGATGACAAAGGAAACGCTCTCAGGCGGCCGATGAGTTATATGGATCAAAGGGCGACGGCGGAAATGAAGGCTTGCCAGGGGAATGGGCTTACCATCTCCGGGGTCACCATACCGAAGCTTTTAAAAAGCCTGATCATTACTCATGCCGCATCTACCAGCGTAAAGGATCCTCTTTGGAAATACAAATGGGTCCAAAAGCATGAGCCGGAACTTTTTTCTAGGGTACATAAATGGCTGGATGTCAAGGAGTATTTAGTTTGTCGCTGTACGGATCAATTTATTATGACAAAGGATTCCGCATACGCCACATTTCTCTATGATACGAGACCAGGAAAGTGGGGCTGGAACAAGGCACTTTGCAAAATGTATGGCGTGAATCCGAAGCACCTTCCCAAGGTGATCGACTGTTCGGACCAGGCGGGAGCACTTACCATGAAGGCGGCGCTGGATTTAGGACTGATACTGGGAATTCCGGTTTACGGAGGGGGCGGCGATGCGACCCTGATTGGCGTTGGAGCCGGATGTATTCATGTTGGTGATACGCATATTTATTGCGGAACATCAGGCTGGGTCAATACAGTGATTGGCAAACAGGTTGTAGATATTTTTGCGATGATTGCCGGCATCATTGGAGCGGAGAGCGGAAAATATAATTATTTTGCAGAAATGGAAACAGCGGGCAAATGCTTTGAATGGGTAAAGGAACATCTGGTTCTGGATGAAATCGGAATCTACTTGAAAAAGACCCATATTGCGGAGGGGACGGAAAGTGTATATGAAAGCCTTTATGATTATATGTCGGAAGTCATTTCAAAAATAGGACCTGGGGCTGGCGGCGTAATTTTCACACCATGGCTTCATGGAAACCGGTGCCCGTTTGAAGATCCCGATGCGGCCGGAATTTTTTTCAATGTCAAGCTCGAGACGGGAAAGACGGAAATGATCAGGGCTGTATTGGAGGGTATCTGCTTCCATCTTCGCTGGATGCTGGAGTGTCAGGATAAAAAAATCAAGACCTCTCAGACGATACGCTTTGTCGGAGGCGGCGCATTGTCGGGCGTTACCTGTCAGATCCTTTCGGATATTACGGGAAGGATCATCGAAACGGTTGAGGCCACAAAGGATGCGGGCGCCGTAGGAGCTGCAATGCTGGTTGCCGTGGGGAATGGCAGTCTGCCGGGAATGGAGGCGGTTAAGGATTTTATTCCGGTGAAGGAGCGATACCTGCCTAATAAGGACAATAAGAAAATTTACGACAAAAATTATAAGGTGTTTAAGAATCTGTACCAATCAAATAAAAAGAATTTTGCCATGATGAATGGCTACGAAAGGGAGGCTTGAGAAATGGAAGAAGGTAAAGCGAGAAAACTGCTGGTGGATACTGGCAGGGAGCTGTTGGAAACGGGACTTGTAGCCAGAACCTGGGGGAATGTAAGCTGCAGACTGGATGCCGATAGCTTTGTCATTACTCCAAGCGGACTCGATTATACGAAAACAGGGGAAAAGGACATTGTGAGGATGAACCTTGCGACCGGAGAGTGGCAGGGAATCCATAAGCCCTCTGGCGAAAGAGGGGTTCACATTGCCGCGTATCAGGTGTTTCCTGAGGTGAACTTTGTGATCCATACGCATCAGACCTATGCTACGGCTCTGGGACTTGCAGGCTTTCCTCATTTGGATATAACGAAGGAAGAAAAGGAAACGCTAGGCGGTATCATGCTGGCGGACTATGGGCTTCCTGGAATGAAAAAACTGACCAATGCCGTAAAGTCGGCGCTCCAAACTGGAGCGAAGGTCGTGCTTATGCGTCACCACGGCGCTCTGATCTGCGGTAGCACCCAAGAAGAAACGATGAAAAAGGCGATACTTCTGGAGGAAATCTGTAAAAGAAATATCAAAGGCAGCTTTGATGTGACACAGGGAACAATGGCTGGCGAGGCAGAGTCTCTGTTAAATGCGGTAAAAGAAAAATTTCAATATGCAGCTCTGGTACAGACTCCCGCTGCCGTCGTCTGCGCCAACAGGGGAATTCCTGTTTATGCGCAAATGGACGATATGGCTCAGATGATTGGCAGGAAAATTTCCGTGGTATCGGGAGAAAAGGAAAAAATCGTTCATGCCCTTGAAAAAGTGAATGCCGTGCTCGTACCGGGTATAGGAGCGATTGTGAGATCGGAATCGGAGGATGATACGGCAGCCCTGCAACTGCTGGCAGATAAGGCGTCGGTTTGCAGCATCCATGCGGCAGCCTTGAATGTAAAAGCGAGAATCGGCGTCGTTGACGCAGCCTTAATGAGGCTTGTTTATCAAAAGAAATATTCAAAGCAAAAAAATTAGGAGAAGCCTATGAAGGTAGAAAAGAAAAAAGAAATCATACGTATGGTGAAATTTTTCCTGTTTTCTGTTTCAGCAGGGGTCATTGAAATGGCTGCCTTTGCGCTGCTCAATGAACTGACGGAGTGGACTTACTGGCCCTGCTATCTGATTGCACTGACGCTGTCGGTTCTCTGGAATTTCACTTTAAACAGGAACTTCACCTTTCAGTCGGCATCCAATGTACCTGTGGCTATGATAAAGATCGCAATTTTCTATTGTATCTTTACGCCTGTCACGGCCCTGCTCGGAAATTATCTGGCGGAGGATTTACAGTGGAATGAGTATCTGGTAACAGCGATCAATATGGTTCTTAATCTTACGACGGAGTATTTTTATGATAGATTTTTTGTATTCGGGAAATCGATTGACACAAATAATCGAGTAGATCGCAATCATATCAATGAGAACAGGAGGAAAGAAGAATGAAGAATTGCGGAATTAGCAGGTGGGACGATCCCACGAAAATCAATGCAAATCTGGAGAAGCTTACAAGTCAGGAAATCTGGGAGGTGGATGACAATTATTATAACGGTGTCGTCATGAAATATTTCGATGAGAAGTGCAAAGCTTCGAAAGCTGTTTATGAAGAATCTCAAAAATACATTCCAGGAGGCGTGCAGCATAATCTGGCATTTAATAAGCCGTTTCCGATGTGTATGTCAAAAGCCGAAGGGGCATATCTGTACGACAAGGATGGAAACCAATATATCGATTTTTTGCAGGCTGGTGGACCGACAATCCTTGGAAGTAATTATCAGGTTGTCAGAGAAAAGGTTGTTGAGCTTCTGAATGAATGCGGACCTGTAACCGGTCTGCTCCATGAAGCTGAGCTTATGATTGCTCGGGAGATCAACAAACATATGCCCAATGTAGAGATGTTCCGTATGCTTGGTTCTGGAACTGAAGCAGTTATGGCTTCCCTACGTATTGCAAGAATCGCAACAGGAAATAAACACGTAATCAAAATAGGAGGCGCTTATCACGGCTGGTCGGATCAGATGGTTTATGGTCTTAAAATCCCTGGAAGCAGAGCTTTGCTGGAATCTCATGGTATCCCTTCAGGCGCTTACCGCTACACGGATGAGGTCCGACCAAACGATTTGCACATGCTTGAAAAAATGCTGAAAAGAAATCGTTTATCGGGCGGCACCGCTGCTGTGCTCCTTGAGCCTGTAGGTCCTGAAAGCGGAACAAGACCAGTTGCAAAGGATTATAACAAAGGCGTACGTGCGCTTTGTGACAAATACGGAGCGCTGCTGATTTTTGATGAGGTAGTGACTGGATTCCGCGTTGCGCTGAGCGGAGCGCAGGGATATTTCGATGTAGTTCCTGATTTAACGATTTTTGGTAAGGTGGTTGCAGGAGGATATCCTGCGGCTGGCGGCGTCGGCGGTAAAAAGGAATATGCACAACTTATGGCGGCCGGTCTTGCGACAGGAAAGCACAGAGCTTATGTAGGCGGAACGCTGGCGGCCAATCCTCTTTCCTGCCTTGCGGGTTATACGGCGATTCAGGAAATTGAAAAAACAAATGCCTGTGAAATTGCAGGCCAGATGGGAGACCGCCTCTGCGATGGATTAGAGGGATTGATCGATAGATACGGATTGCCCTTCGTTGCCTATAATCAAGGCTCCATTGTACATTTGGAATGTACGGGTGCGATGAGCTTTGACTTCTCATCGATGTCCTTTATAAAATCAGCGCTCGGACTTCTAAAGCATAAGAAGATGATGTATGTGAGAAAAGACTCCATGGAAAAAATGGGGGCTGCTTATATGGCAAACGGGATTGTAACGCTTGCCGGCAGCAGGCTGTACACATCCCTTGCGGATACGCCGGAAGTCATAGACGAAGCTTTGAACAGGTTTGAAGAAGTATTTAAACATGTTAAGAAAACGGATAAAGGGCTGATTTAATATGGCGGCGATAAAACACGTATTTTATCGAATGTATCAGGCTGTGTTTGCCGTGGGTATCCGGTTTATGCCGAAGAAAAAGCAAAAGGTTCTGACCGGCAACGGATGCCTCTATCAAGTGCCTGAAATTTTGAGAGCAAAGCAGGTAGGAAAGGTTGAGATTATCACTACGGCGGGATTTGTCAGAAGAAAAGCGATAGAGCCTCTGCTGAAAGCTTTGCAAGAGGCAGGAGTTGACGCTGTTATTTTCAGTGAGGTGGCGCCTGATCCGACAACTGCGTGCATTGAAAAAGCGGCGGAATTATACCGGAGGGAACATTGCAGGGGGATTCTAGCCATTGGCGGTGGTTCTGTACTTGATTGTGCCAAGATTGCGGCAGCTCAGATTGCAAAACCAAAAAAAACAGTTTTGGATATGGCTGGACTACTGAAGATCCGAAAAAGGCTGCCACTGCTTGTGGCTGTTCCCACTACTGCGGGTACAGGCTCTGAGGTCACCGTCGCTGCTGTCATTACGGATGAAAAGACGCATTATAAGCATGTGATTATGGACTTTTGCCTTGTCCCCGACTATGCGGTGCTGGATCCTGTTCTGACAGAATCTCTGCCGCCCGATATGACCGCATTTACGGGTATGGATGCCATGACTCATGCCGTAGAGGCCTATACGAACTGCTTTGCTTCTGCAAAAATGAGAGGGTATGCAAAAGAAGCGGTGAAGCTAATAAGCGGAAATTTAAAGACAGCTTACGAAGACGGCTCTAATCTTAAGGCACGGGAAAATCTGCTTCTTGGGTCTTATTATGCGGGAATCGCTTTTACAAACGCTTATGTCGGGTATGTGCACGCAATCGCCCATGCTCTAGGTGGCTTATACGGCGTTGCCCACGGGAAAGCAAATGCTGTGATTCTTCCTGTAGTTTTAGAACAATATGGAAAGACCGTCCAACGAAGGCTTGCAGAGCTGGGTGAAGCGGTCGGCATACACGGGAGCACGGCAGAAGAAACGGCTAAAGCGTTTATTGCTATGATAAGAACCATGAATGCAGACATGAAGATTCCTGAAAAGCTCGGAATTATCCAATCAAATGATTATTCCGAGATTATCAGGAGAGCCTTGAAGGAAGCGAACCCTACCTATCCGGTGCCCGTAATTTGGGAAAAAGGGGATTTGCAAGAAGTTATGAACCAGTTATAATGTAGAGGAGTAACATCAATCAAGGAGAAAAACAATGAGGCTTGGAATTGCAGGTGCGGGATTGATTGTACAGCATTTGCTGTCCTTCATTCATGAGGTAGACGGTATTAGCTTGCAGGCGATTTACGCACGTGATAATAAAGAAGAACGGCTGACGAGGCTTTGTTCGGAGCATGGGATCTGCGGCTATTATACGGACTATGAGGAGATGCTTGCGGATGAGCAGATCGACACGATTTATGTGGCAGTGACGAATCAGCTCCATCATGAATTTGCAAAGAAAGCGTTGCTGAGTGGCAAACATGTGATCTGTGAAAAGCCGTTTACTGTGAAGCTTGAGGATTTTGAAGATCTGTGCCAGATTGCCTCTGAAAAAGGACTTCTGCTTTTGGAAGCGATTACAACGCTTTATTTGCCCAATTATCTCGAAATAAAGGAGCAAGTGAAAAGAATTGGCAGGGTACGGATCGTGGAATGCAATTTTTCCCAGTATTCCAGCCGATATGATGATTTTGAAAAAGGAATCGTGAAGCCGTGCTTTGATCCGGTTTGTGCGGGCGGCGCACTGATGGATTTGAATGTTTACAACATACATGTCGTAGTGAATCTGTTCGGAGAGCCAGTGCATGTACATTATTATCCAAATATGGAGCGTGGTATCGATGTGTCCGGCGTACTGGTTCTTTCGTACGATACGTTTCAGTGCGTGCTAATCGGCGCAAAGGACTGCGGCGCTCCAATTTGCACGAATATTCAGGGGGATCAGGGATGTATTCATATGCCGGCACCGGCGAATACGTGTGATTGCTTTGAGGTTTTGATGAATCGCCAGGAGGGCGAGAGGTTTGCTTTAAACGGGGAGCGTCACAGGATGTATTATGAATTCGTGGAATTTGAGCGAGCTGTTCGAGAGTGGGATCTGGAATTTGCAAA
>CAZACC010000030.1:2607-21711 GCA_964483545.1 uncultured Lachnospiraceae bacterium | reverse complement strand
CTATCATTAAATTTCGAAGGTACGAATGACATTAGCTCCAAAGAAAAATTGAAGTCATTTTTGTATTATGTATGACAATTTCCGTTATAATTGTGGTATACTATTTTAAATATATGAAAAGGAGAAATTCGGATGCGTAGTTTGAATGTAAATCACAACAAATTTCATGGAACATCTTTTTGAATCAGAGAAATGGGTTGCCTTCTTAATTGGCTGTTCGTTTGAAATATTGAATCTGCAGCCGCATTGTCTTTTTGACAATGTGGCTTTTATATTTGAAAAACGGGATTGTCCTTTGTGTGAGAGGAAAGAGGGAAAGAATATGAATCAGAATGACATTAAAAAAAATCATCTCACAAATGACACTTGAGGAAAAAGCAGCCATGTGTTCCGACTCCGATTTTTGGCATTTGAAGGGCTTAGAACGCCTTGGAATTCCATCTGTGATGGTTTCGGATGGACCTCAAGTTTTGATCGTTCTCTTATGAAAAAATAGGGAGAAATCCTTGGGGAAGAATGTCAGGAAGAAAATGTAAGTGCAATCTAAGGACTGGAGATGAATATCAAACGTTCCCCGTTGTGTGGAAGAAATTTCGAGTATTATTCTGAGGATCCTTTTCTTTCTATAGAAATAGAAACAGCCATGATTCAGGGTGTCCAAAGCAAACAGTATCAAAAAATACAAACATTCATATATGGATAATAGGAGAGACGAAATGAGTATAATGATGAAAAAGACCATGGGAA
The DNA here is from genome assembly GCA_964483545.1 of uncultured Lachnospiraceae bacterium. GTDB lineage: Bacteria > Bacillota > Clostridia > Lachnospirales > Lachnospiraceae > JAAYYM01. The sequence continues at coordinate 20,964 of CAZACC010000030.1, read as the reverse complement.
TGATTTTAGGAGTTATAATGATAGGAGCTTTGACTGCTTGCTCCAATACAGAGCCAACTAAGCAGACAGAATTACCGAATCCCTTTACAGAGGTTTCCACACTTTCGGAGGCTACTAATATTACGGGCTTTGATTTGGAACTGCCAGAAGCTCCAGTAGATTATCCTGATCAGATTGTGAGAGTTATGGGACAAACAATGATAGAGGTGCTTTTTGTGAATAAGGCAAATGAAACGGAAGCAGGACAAGATGAAGGGTATCGTATCCGTAAGGCAGCTGGTTCAGATGATATCAGCGGTGATTATAATGAATATGCGAAGACAGATATGGAAACAATCAATCATATAGAAGTGACGCTGAAGGGCAATGATGAGGGTGTTTCGGTTGCAATCTGGAGTGCAGATGGATATACATATGCAGTTGACGCAAATGACCATCCTCTTTCGAAGGAGGTAATGATTGCAGTTATTAAGGCTGTAAAGTAAGGGTTTTTCATGATACATTCACCTTTTACGTAATATTATGACTTTTTACGCAAGATGGTATACGGAGCAATCTCAAAATGTTATAATGACAAAATAACAAAAAAGAGAAAGCAGGAGAAACGGGATGAATTTCTTACCGCTTTGTGACGAACAGCAATATATTTTTAATGTGAATGAAGCAATCAAGAGTATACCAATGAAAATAACATATTCCATGGAATTCTCAAAAAGCTTTTCTGCGGAGGAGCTTTCTTTTGCCGTTGATCAGTGCATTAAGATGGCGGATGTATTTGCGGCAAGATGTATCGTAAAGGATGACATTCAGTGTCTGGAATTTGTGCCCTATCAGAAGCAAAATTTCCCTGTCTATGATTTTTCAACTCAGGACGAATTTCAAAGGTTTTGTGACCGAGTCAGATCAGAAAATATAAATAATAGAGAAAAGTTGTACTCTATATTCATTTATTCTATTGCAGGTTCTTATTATCATATTTTTTTTAGTTTTAATCATCTGATCTTCGATGGGGTATCGGGTTTGCTGTTGTCGGAGAAGATTCAAAAGGCTTTGAATGAAGATAATAAGGAACAAATGATTTGGCATCCTTATTATGCACATTTAAATAATGTGAAAAAATATAAAGAAAGTCAGAAATATCTTGAGGATTCCATATTCTGGGAAGATAGATTTTTGGAACTTTCTAAATGCAACGCTCTTTTTAGTGGAATGATTACTACAGAAGCATCAACCATTCAGGAATCATCTTTTAGGACGACACAAAACCTGAAAGAGGAGTTGCTGGAGTTTTGTAATAAAAACAATATTAAACTATATTGTCTGATTGTTGCCATTCTGGCGCAGATTTTGAGTGAAAAAACAAATTGCAGGCGTTTTTGTTTTGAGATTCCGATTGCAAACCGGGCGGGAGCCAATGATAAAAATAGCATAGGGCTTTATGAGGTTACATTTCCATTTATCTTTGATTTTGATAGAGATCAAACCCTTTCTGATTTACTTAGGTCGATAGAGAAACAGTCAATTGACTATTATAGGCACAATAATTTCGATTGGAATACAAAAATAGTATCTGAACAAAATGAAAAAAAATATGGAAAATATATTCCGCAGATTTCCCTTTCCTATTTTTGCACCAATAAAGAGCAATCTCATTCTTTTGTTACTTTGAATTATCATCACTGTGAAATGGAATTATTACCTATGACAGTCTATATATCGGATTATCTTGATTGGAGAACGATAACCTGTCATTATATGTATTGGGATCATTACTTTACGGAACAAGAAGTTATGGGAATTCATCAGAAACTGGAAAGACAGATGGAAACTTTGATTGATGAAAATGGAGGGAATGATCATGTTTGAAAATATCTCAACAATCAGGGAGTTGCTTTCTCTCACTACAGAATATTATGGTGAAAAACCAGCCATTTCTTATATAAAAGATGGGAAGATGAATTCTATTACCTATTCTGAGTTTTCAAAACAGGTCACAGCTGTTGCAAAATCGCTCGTTCTTAAGGGGATTACGAATAGCAAGGTATCTTTTGTATCGGAAAATTCGTACTACTGTCTTGTGTGGAGCTATGCGATACCACTGTCAGGTAATGTTTTGGTAATGTTAGATAATATGGCAACACCCCAGGAAAAGGCTTATATGGTGGAGCATAGCGATACCGCCTGTCTGGTTTATTCAGCCTTCAATCAGTCGGTTTGTGATTATATAACAGCGCATAACAAAAGTGTAATACATACAATTTGTATAGAAGCAGATACGGAAGGCTATCTTGCGTGTGAAGCGGAGGTTGTATTACCAGATACTGACGGTACAGAGCTGTCTTATCTATTTTATACCTCAGGAACTACAGGGAAACCGAAAGGTGTAATGCATTCACAAATGAATTTATTACGTACAAATCTTTATTTATCCTATAGTCTTAAAGTGAAAGATACGATTTATTTAATGTTACCGATACATCATATTCTCCCATTTGCCAATGTGGTGCTTTCATCCATGTATAGTGGGGGAAATATCTTTATCTCCGCAGGACTAAAGCATCTTTTGACTGAAATGCAGGAAGCTAAACCATATTGTGCGTTCTTAGTTCCAGCAGTGCTAACTTATTTTGATAAAATGATTGAGACTACAGCACAAGAACAAATGAAAATAAATAATAGTGATTCTCTTATGGCACGTAAACAGGCTTTTAACCAGTTGTTTGGAGGGAATTTACGAATCATAGTCATCGGTGGAGCTCCTTTGAATCATGAGATTGCAAAACGGATGCAAGAATTGGATATCTTAGTATTAAACGGATATGGACTTACTGAAACCGTGGGATCAATTACGGTTAATCCAAATGAGGATAATCGTCTTGGAAGTATTGGTCGAATTAATGTGAATTCCGAAGCAAAGGTAAAAGACGGCGAGTTATTGTTTAAAAGCGACCACCTATTTATGGGGTACTACAAGGATTCTGAGGCTACCGCACAAGCATTTGAGGGGGAATGGTTTTTAACTGGAGATTTAGGATATATTGAAGATAATTATGTATATTTATCTGGGAGAAAAAAGAATTTAATTGTCTTATCCAATGGGAAGAATATAAGCCCAGAAGAACTTGAATTTGAATTTATGAAAATTGAAGAGATTAAAGAAATCATTATATGTGAGCAAAATGAGAAACTAACAGCCAAGATTTATTCAGATTGTGAGGAAGGTATTATTCGTAAAAAAATTAATGAATTAAACAAAACGTTAGCCTCCTATAAACAAATTGAAAGCGTAGTGTTTTATGATAAAGAGTTTCCCAAAACAGCAAGCAAAAAAATTAAAAGAGGAGAAGTTTAATATGCTTATTGAAGTCATAAATTTAATTAATGAAAATTTTGCACCAAAAATTGAGGTCACAGGGGATACGGCTATCAAAACAGATTTAGAGTTGGATTCGTTTGAAATCATAAAACTCATCTGCATACTGGAAGATAAGTATAAAATCGATATTAACGAAATGGAAGTCGTTTCGCTGACAACCGTAAATGACATTTGTAATTATATTGCTAATCAGTAATCGGTACGAAAAGATTACGCTACTTGCTTTATCATATTATATTTATTTTTTACTATTTGGAGGTAATGGTCATGAGGGAGACAAGGGATGACTACAAAGCCCTATTCAAATTAACTGTAATGAATTTCTTTTTTACGGGCGTTCTTGCTCTGGGGTTTATGACTTATCTATATTTTACTTCGCATTCGCTTTTGTTTTTAATACAAGTGGTTAGTAACATTGGATCGACCGTTGTATTGGGAATGTATGCCTTGGTATTGAAAAGACAGGCAGACAACAAGTCTTATGAATATGAATATGGATTGGGTAAGTTTGAGTCACTCGGTACCTTCGCAGGTTTTATTATTCAAGATGTCAATCTTATCATACTTGCAGTGTTATCTGTGAATGATTTTATTCATGCAGATAGAGAAGTTTCTTTTGGTGTGATGGAGTTTGCCTATCCAATAGCTGTCGTAATATATGATCTTGTCATTATTATGACACTAAAAAGGAAAAGCAGCAGTAGCAATGGAATCATCAAATCCCAAATTGTAGATAGTATGAATGAGAGTCTGCAATTAATCGTATCGCTTGTGATCATGGCGTTGATTTGCCTGTTTCCTAATGCGATGGGAATATACAAATTTCAATATATTATCTGCCTAGTTATCATTGGTTATACCTTTTATCTGAGTATAGATCCTATCAAACGTAGTGCTTATTCCTTACTGGATAAATGTACGGATGAAACTGTGTCACAAAAAATATTAAGTGCTCTTACTGCTAATTATGAGCTCTATGAATATTTTGATACGTATCGCACCAGAGTCTCCGCCAGAACGATTTTTGTTGATCTCTATATTGGTTATGAGCCAACTCTTACAATGGATGAAATATTAATTAGAAATCATAAAATTGCCGAAGATATTCAGGCGTTTGTTCCGAATGCGGTCATAAATTGCGTCCTAATTGGCAGCATGGTTCAAATTCATCAATGCTAATATTGAGCACTTGAAAAGTTTGATCGAGAGAATACAAATCTGAACCAAAAGGGTTTATGTGAATTAAAAAGATGAAGTTATAAAAGCCGACAATCTTGATTTGACGAGGAGGAAGAGAAACTGATAATCCCGCACGCCAACGAGAATGTTATGGAGGATTGTTATGAAAAAGCCTGCTTCAAAAAAATGTATGATAGTGTGCGGCATCTTATGTGCCGTGATTTTTGGAATCTGCTGGATTTGTAGAGGCTTTTTTACCAGTACGCCTTTTGCACTTTCTTATACGCTTGATGGCCCAAGTGGGGTATTTCCTGGGAACGAGGGGAGAGTGTATCTCATTGATCAGGGAAAAAAGATGGTACTGCTGTTGGATGAACAGGGCTCAATTTTCGGAACAATTCGTTGTGGCAAAGACGATGAGGATGCTCCCTATTATGCTTCTTTGGTGACGGAAAGTGCGGATGGCAATATTTATGTTGCGGATGTTCGTTACGCTGGGATGGGAACACGAATCAGTCAGGAACGCATCTTTTGTTATGACAGGAATGGAAGAGGAGGAACCATACTTTATACCATTGACTATCCAGAACCCGAGCAGATGCCGTTGCAGTATGGCAATATTTTATCCATGCGCGAGGAGGGAGAGGTTCTTGTGCTATCGGTACGTACCTTGGATGGGATTGCAGTGCGCAGGGTGTCCACTCGGACAGGAGAGGTGGAGAGCTGGGAATATCCTCTGCCGGGACAGTATATCTCGGATGCGGATGTGCTCTCAGGCACCACGCTTCCCGTTTTCACCAGTCGCACAGGACAGCTGTGTGCAGTGGAACAGGATGGACGGGTAAGGATTCTGAAGGATGAGGGACGCACCTCTTGGATGCTGAGTGCGGGGAGGGATAAAGTCTATTATACCGATTTGGCTACAAACTCAGTACTGTGTTATGACCTTACTACTGGCACAGAGCAGGTCGTGCTACAGAGTGAGGGCATCATCTATACTGTACAGGCGTGGGGAGACCATATCTGTGCCACGGATTATTCAGGTTATTATCAGCTAAAGGATCGTCAAACGGAGTATCTGGACAAACTAACCTACAGTATCCCTGTGATTCGATTTGCTCTATGGATGTTACTGTTTCTGGACATTATATTACTGGTTGTATTGCTATATCTTGTACTGTTTCGTCCACAACATGGTAAAAAGAGAAGTGAAACCTTTCAGCGTATGGTCATCGTCCTATTCGTCTCTCTGAGCGTTGGTGGGCTAGTCAGCTACATCACCATTAGCAGTATGATAAAAAGTGAGCAACAAAAAGCGGTGGAGCAACTCAATCTATTTGATGATATTTTGATTCAGAGTATAAATGTGGATGCACTCGAACAGGTGGACAGCCTCGCAGATTACCGAAGTGACACATATATGCAGGTGAAGGAGTCATTGGATAAGCTAACAGCGATGACGTACAACTCCAACAACTATTATTACTACATCATCTATGTGACGGATGGTAAGGTCATTTATAGCGTGATGGACTATGAAGATACTTTGACCGCCAGACATCCGATGTATTCCTATGGCGTACCAGGCTATACAGAGGTACTGACCGAGGGCACAGCTCAGGAGGTCGTTGGAGAGGTCAGCTCCTATGGGTCGTGGTCGTTTGTCATTAAGCCTGTGCGAAATAGGGAAGGAAGACCAGTTGCCAGTATAGAGGTGGGAGTGAACCTTGATTACCTGAACAATCAAAATCGAGCCTTATCTCTAGAAATCTTAATGACAGTACTCTCTGCAGCGGTGGTACTGGTTATGCTGATTATAGAAGCGCTTCTTTATTTGGAGCACAGAGATCAATGCGTAGAACGAGCAAAAAAAATGCCCACTGGACATCGGTTTCCACTAAGAACAATTCTGTTTCTGACCTTTTTGGTCGACTGTATGCAGGATGCATTTATATCCATTTTGGCAAACCAAAGATATAAACCATTATTGGGTATTCCACAAAGTGTGGGAGCGGCACTTCCACTTTCTGCACAAGTATTATTTACGGCACTTTTTGCATTTGCGGGTGGATTTATTACAAGGCGGACAGGTGTTAAGAGGGTTTTAATCGTCGGTTTTTTAATGCAAATATCGGGATTTATCCTGTGTGGGTTGTTTCCAGATTATCTTAGTTTGCTATTAGGGAAATGCCTGATTGGCGCGGGAATGGGACTGATTATCGTGAGTACGAATTCTGTTGCAGCAGGAAGTGGCAGCCAGGAAGAAAGCGGGAGTGCATTTGCTGCAATCAGTGCGGGAACACTGGCAGGAGTGACTGCGGGTGCAGGAATCGGGTCAATCATCCTGTCCCTTGGTAGCTTTTCTGTCGTGTATTATACTGGGGCTGTATTATTACTGTTAGCAATCCCACTCATTCTTACAGGGGGCGAGTATCGTGAGCAGCCGTTGAAGAAGACGTCGGAGAAAGTCGGAATATTTCGTTTCTTGTCCGATCGTAGGGTGCTGAGTTTTTTATTGCTGGCACTTCTGCCATTTTTACTGGCACTTTCCTATCGGGAATACTTTTTTCCACTCTATGCGGCGGAAATGGGAATGAGTGAAGCGATGATTGGTCGTATTTATCTTATTTGTGGACTACTGATTATCTATGCTGGTCCGGCACTGACGGAGAAGTTAATCTCTCACTTGGGTGGGAAATGGACGGTGGCACTTGCCAGTTTGTTCATGTGCCTGGCGCCCCTGCTGTTTGTACTTTCGCCTACTATTTGGACGGCGATTGCAGGTATCGTATTACTCTCGTTATCTCTTTCGTTTGGATATGCGGCGCAGTCCACCTATTATTCAGGGTTGCCAGGTGTCATCAGATATGGAGAAAGTCGTGCGATGGGTGTCTATTCCTTGTTTGACAACGGCGGACAGACCCTAGGTCCGGTGGTGTATGGTATTGCGATGTTGGGTGGTTATCGGATGGGGCTGTCGGTCATTGGTGTTGCACTGGTGGTCCTTTTGGGCTTATTCCTGTTTTTCAACAGACAGAAAAAATCTTAATATGACACAGGAGAAATCAAATGAAAAAGCCAGATACAAATTTGCTCATTGCACCGATAGATCAGAACGATTTGTCGGCACTGACTGCTTTATATACGACCTACCTGAATGGAGGCGAACCAATTATAAGACATCTTTGTGAAGCAATGGCACACCCAGGATATATTGGTGTAAAATGTCTGGACGCAGAAACGATTGCGGGAGTTATGACGGCAATCCCAGGGGTGGATTTGACCTATCCCCACCCAAAAATCCAACAACAGATTATAAACAGGTGGGACAACGGCAATCTGTACTCGATGGATATGGTTTTGGTACAGCCTCAGTATCAAGGGCAAAGCATTGCGCAGATGCTGGCCGTACAACTGCGCAGTCAGCTGTTGGAGGCTGATGTACAGACGTTAATCGTAGAAATGTGGAACCCGCTTCGACTGGGAGATCGCCCTGCGGAAGGTGTTCTCAAATATTTGGGTAAATGCTTGGGATTATGGGACTACCCCGATTTTTATGAAGAGTTATATGCTAGAGGAATGTCCTGTCCTAAGTGCGGCAAAGGACCCTGCCGATGTGGGGCTACAATAGGAATCGTTGACTTGAATCATCTGGAGGAAATATAATATGAAAAAAAGATTTCAGACGATCGGTTCAAAGCTGACAGTACTGTTTTGTTTATTCTCGCTCATACTATGCGTAGTTATTGGTTTGTTTAGCTACTATGCCTCTTGGAACGAATATACCGATTTTTATTATTCCAAGGCGAGAGAAACGGCTGTCATGGCTGCGACGCTGGTGGATGGAGACAGGATAGGAGAGTATCTACGCACTGGAGAAACAGATGAGTATTATGAAGAGCTCAGTACAATCTTTGCCAACATGAAGCGCGAATATAGTATGCAATACCTTTATATCTATCAGCCCGGCAGCGACAGTCTGGTCTATATTTTAGATGCACAGATTGAAACAGATGATCCAGCCAACATCTCAAGACTGGGAGATATCTATCAATACGAGAAAACGGAATACCAGTATCTGGTTCCAGATGTACAGGCAAGGCGACCTTCCAATCAAAAACATATCGTATATGATACAAGCTATGGAGCAATGGTAATGTCCTGGGCACCGGTGTTTAATAGAGAGGGTGAGGTTGTTGCCATGGTGGAAGCAGACCTTTCTCTCGAATTGGTGACCACCATGTTGCGTAGCTATATCACTAACATTATTCTGATCTGTAGTGCAATTATTTTTGCTGCGGTAGTCATGCTTACCTTGATTGCCCGCAGGATGGTCAGCCGCCCGATTGCCCGATTGACAGAGAGTGTACAAGGTTTTGTCAGTGAGAGTGGGGTGATGAAAGCTACCTTGGAGTTGCATACAGGTGATGAAATGCAGACACTTTCCGAAGCTTTTGGAAAAATGGTGAGGGACATCGATCGATACACCAAGAATTTAGCTTTGGCAGTGGCTGAGAAGGAACGAATCAGCGCTGAGCTTAGTGTAGCGACAAATATTCAGGCCAGTATGCTCCCCTCTATCTTTCCACCCTTCCCCGAGCGACCAGAGCTTGACATCTACGCCACCATGACCCCCGCAAAGGAAGTGGGAGGTGATTTCTACGACTTCTTTCTGGTGGATGATGACCGTCTGGCAATTGTGATGGCAGATGTATCCGGCAAAGGAGTGCCAGCGGCTCTCTTTATGGTCATTGCTAAGACACTCCTTAAGAATGTAGCACAGACGGGTCTTTCACCGAAGGATGTACTAGAGACAGTGAATAATCAGCTTTGTGTAGGCAATGAAGCGGGAATGTTCGTTACGGTATGGTTAGGTATTCTGGAAATTTCCTCTGGAAAGCTGACTTGCTCCAATGCAGGTCATGAGTATCCGACAATCAAACGTTGCGGTGGCGACTATGAGCTCATCAAGGATAAGCATGGCTTTGTACTGGCTGGCATGGAGGGCTCCCATTATAGGGAATATGAAGTGCTCATGGCGCCAGGTGATCGGCTGTTCCTCTATACCGATGGGGTGGCAGAAGCTACAAATGCCAATAACGAGTTTTATGGCACGGAAAAAATGCTGAAGGTCCTGAATAATAATAAGAATATAAGTTGTGAAGAGCTTCTATACAAGATTAAGGAGGACATCGACTCTTTTGTGAAGGAAGCACCTCAATTTGACGATATTACGATGTTGAGTCTGGAAATCAAAGATCTAGGCAGTCAAGGAATGGAAAGTTGGAAATAGAATGAAATTATTATTTGTGAGACATGGAGATCCAGATTATACAATTGATTCTTTAACGGAGAAGGGATGGCGTGAGGCTGAAATTGTCTCACACAGGATTAGGAAATTAGATGTAAAGGATTTTTATGTATCTCCGTTAGGGCGTGCCAAGGATACGGCGTCCTTTACTTTGAAGGCGATGAACCGCACGGCTACTGAATGTGAGTGGCTACGAGAATTCACACCTAGAATTCATCGTCCTGACAAAGATGGACTGTCGATTGTATGGGACTGGCTGCCAGATGAATGGACATCGAAAGAGGCGTATTATGATCCTGCCTGCTGGGCAGATACAGAGATCATGCGCGAGGGCGGAGTCAGAGAAGAGTATGAATGGGTTACAGGTGAATTTGATGCCTTGCTTTCACGACATGGGTATATAAGAGAAAATCAATACTACCGAGTAGGACAGGCCAATCATGATACACTGGTTTTCTTTTGCCACTTCGGGGTGCAATGTGTACTCCTGAGTCATCTGCTTGGGATTACTCCGATGGTATTATGGCACGGCGCATGTGCGGCACCAGCATCTGTGACAACGGTGGTCAGTGAAGAACGTCGCAAGGGGATTGCATCGTTTCGGATCACAGCATTTGGAGACACTTCGCATTTTTATGAAGTGGGAGAGCCACTGTCATTATCTGCCCGATTTTGCGAGGAATATGATAATGCTGAAGAGAGACATGACTGAATATAATCGAAATCCTTAGATATTATATTTTCATCTTGCGGTATACACTTGGAGATACGCCACGCATCTGCCTGAACAGATCTCCAAAGTAATTGCTGTTATGGAATCCACATTCTTCAGATATTTCCGTAATGGAATGATCTGTCTGCAGCAGCAGGCTGGAGGCCTGTCTGATCCGCTGGTGGTTGATGTATTCCTTAAAGCCGACACCAGTTAATTCCTTGAATTTCTTGGAAAAGTAGGTAGAGCTTAGATTGGCAACTCTGGCGGCATCCTCCAAAGTGATATCATTGATCAGATTGGAGGAAATATATTCAGCTGCCTGTGATATTGCGGCAGCGGTCGGATCAGAGATCTCATTTTGTACAGAAGTGACATCCTGATATCGCAGCAGCAGCAATATAAATTCATGAATATAGCAGTTGAGCAGCAGAGAATGTGAATCCTCGGCTGACTTGGCTTCGATATGTATTTTCTGCATCAGGTCTGCCAGTTCCTTATGGTGATAACTTGGTATGGTGATTTTTCGGGATTCAAAAAAATCAGGCATGGCGGCAGTTGCCTCGTTCCAGACATTGGATAAGATATTCTCCTGATTGAAATAAATAATAAAACGTTCATAAGAGGTTCCAGAATGGGCGGTTGTATGATGCAGTGTCCCTGGTGCGATGATGACACCGTTCCCAGCAGAAACCGAGAAAATATTGGTCTCAACAAAGAAGCGGCACTGTCCAGACAGGACAATATATAGTTCGTAATAATCGTGTACATGATCCTTTGGCATGGAAAAGCTGGAGGATCGTTTCATTTTATCGATTCTGATTCCACTCATAGGTGTTGTCTCCTGTTTTTATTCAAAGGCAATCAACTGTCATCGACTTAAAAAAGTAGTATCATCAAGTATATTCAGTTTTTCCAACGGTACCACAAAATTCTGTGTTTTGCGGTAGTGCAGAGGAGGCAAAACCTTGTAGGTCTTGAAGATTTTTTCAAAATAAGTCAGACTTTCAAAACCAAGTTGTGTTGATATCTCAGAAATACTCAAGGAAGTATTCTCCAGTAGGTGGGTGGCTTTTTTAATTCTGTGTATATTGACATATTCAGTGATTTTATAATTGGTCACTTCTTTAAATATGCGGCACAGGTAATATTTGCTTAAAAAGAAATGTTCTGCTAGTGCGTCAAGGGAAATCTTTTTTTCACAGTTTTCAGATAGATAATCAGCTACTGCATACACGGTTTTATAGCGTGTACTATCGGAGGAAGCCGGCAGGTTGGTTTCATGATGAGAAAGCTGGTCAGTCAGCTTGTGAAGCCACGCAAGGATATTGAGATTGATGCCTATTTCATAATTTCTCTTTTTCTTAGTCATAAAAACACGCAGATCATGATAGAGCATCAGGAAATCCCGTTGCTGATCCTCCGTCAAATGATATACACCGTAATTGTCATGAAAATATCGTATTAATTGCAAATCAGGATACTGTTTATCGTATTCCTGCATTTTTTTATAGTCAATATACAGTATGACACGATTGTATCCGTGGTCATCAGAAGAGACAGAGGTGGTCATATGGATCTGATTGGTATCAATCAGAATCAAGTCTCCAGACTTTGCCCTATATTGTCTGTTGTTAAAGAAAAACAGACGCTCTCCTTCTATGATATAGAATATCTCATATTGATTGTGGAAATGCTTGGCTTTCATGTTGAATTGCTGAAAACGTACCATTTGTTCAACTGAAACACCATCTATTTTTCCACTGAATGTTATTTTATTCATGGCATCTCCTATCTAAAACTAAGAGCAATATAGTTTGAAAATGAACAAAAAACTGCAAGATTGAAAGAGAAACACCCTTTGTCAGATGCTATAATGCAACCATAGCCACGAATACAAAATATCGTCAAGAGTGAAGTTCTTTATTATTCATTATATAATAAGGCTGAACGTAAATCAAATGAATCAAGAGGTGTACAGTATGAATCAAGTCAAGCGCAAAGATAGTTTCAAATTATACATGAAAAAGAACTGGCAGTTGTATATTTTGATGATCCTGCCATTGTTATTTATCTTGATATTCAAATACGGAGCATATTCAGGGCTAACAATTGCATTTAAGGACTATAAGGTGGCTAAGGGGATCGCAGATAGTCAGTGGATTGGAGGCAAGGTATTTGAAAAGATATTTTCTCACAGGGATTTTGGTAAGGCTGTTAAAAATACATTGTTGCTAAATATTTTGGATTTGATTTTCAGTTTTCCGATGCCGATTATTCTTGCTTTGATTTTAAATGAAATCAAATGTAAATGGTTCAAGTCTGTTTCACAGACTTTGCTGTACCTGCCGCACTTCTTATCATGGGTCATTATCGGTGCATTGGGATATCAGCTATTTAGTTTGAGCAATGGCGTTGTCAATGTTTTGATTCAAAATATGGGATTCAGTCCGATTCCGTTTTTACAGGATGATGTATGGTGGCTGATATCCTACATACTGATTGGTATATGGCAGTCTATGGGATGGGGAACGATTCTGTATCTGGCGGCTATCACGTCTGTCAATACGGAGTTGTATGAGGCAGCTAAGGTGGACGGAGCAGGGCGCTGGAAACAATGCCTGCATGTGACACTTCCGTGTATCAGGAACACAATTGTCACGTTGCTGATTATGAATCTTGGCAAGATGATGCAGGGTTCGTTTGAAAGAATTTATGCGTTGATGAATGCGAAAACAACGGAATTTACGACAACAATACCAGTTCTTGTATACCGTTGGGGTATCGAGGGTGGAAAATTTAGTGAAGCGACGGCATTGGGATTGTTTCAGTCAGTGATCGGTCTGATTCTTGTGCTTGCATCTGATTATTTAGCAAAGAAACTGGGAGAAGATGGATTACTATAGAAAGAAGGTAGAAAGAATGGATTACAGTATTGAAACGAAAGTTCCAAAGAGAAGTTGGACATTGGAGAGAAAGAAGGCTTTAGTAGCAGACATCATATTATATGTGATTTTGGCAGTTACTTCTCTGATTTGTTTGTTTCCATTTATACATGTATTCTCCAAATCCATAAGTGAAGAATCCTTTGTGATTGCAAATAAAGTGGTTTTAATACCAAAGGGTTTTAGCTTAAATGCTTATGAGAAGATTTTTGCAGATGCATCGATTATCAGATCTATGTTTGTGACAATTATTGTTACTGTTGTATTTACGGTTATCGGTATGTTTCTAACAGTTTGTGCGGCTTATGCACTCAGCCGTAAAGAACTCAAGGGTAGAACAGTCATGACACTGATTATCATGATAACGATGTATTTTACGGCAGGTACGATTCCTGATTATCTGCTGATGCACAGGCTGCATCTACTAGATACCATTTGGTGCATGATACTGCCACTTTGCTTTGCACCATACAATTTGCTAATCATGAAGACTAATTTTACATATGCAATATCGGATAGCCTGATCGAGGCGGCGCTGATTGATGGTGCAGGTCATATCAGAATCCTTTCAATGATTGTGCTCCCACTTTCTAAACCGATTTTGGCAACCATTTCTCTTTATTATGCGGTTGGACGATGGAATGCATATCAGGATGCATTGTACTATATCAAGCAGAGGACGGATCTGAGACCTCTGCAGCTGAAACTGTATTATTTAGTCGTATCCGCACAGGAGTCATTTCAGGCGGAGGGGGGAGCAGTCGGGATTCTGACGAATCCAGAGGTACTCAAGGCAGCTTGTGTCATTTTTGCCACCATTCCAATTATCTGCGTATACCCATTTATCCAGAAGTATTTTGTACAGGGAACGATGATCGGGGCAGTGAAAGGCTGATGCCCCAAAGTCCATAAAAGAGGACTTTCAGTTATGAATGGTTAGAGGTAGTTACATAGCCAGAAGATAGAGGAACCATTAACTTAAATCAGGAGGTATGTTATGAGAAGTAAGATCATGAAGAAAGTATTGTCAATGGCGCTGGTTGGGACAACGCTCATCAGCATGTTGGCAGGCTGCGGATCTCAGAAGACCGCAGAGACGGCAGTACCAGAAGCAGCTGAAGAAACAGCTCCAGCAGCAGAAGAGACACCAGCAGCAGAGGCTGCAGAGGCAGGTGGGGATTATGCAGATTATTCAGCAGGATTTCCTGAGCAGGTCACCATCCAGATCCCTGTTTATGACAGAGCATTTGAGGGATGGAATGTAACAGATAATTACTATACGCAGTGGATTCAGTCAGAGTTTGGCAACAAATACAATGTTAAAGTAGAGTATGTGGCAATTGGACGTACAACAGAAGTGCAGGATATGATGCAGTTGATTGCAGCAGGGAATGCACCAGATATTATCTTCCATTATGATATGCCACAGGCGGTAAATTACTATGATGAAGGAGCTATTCAGCCTGTTGATACCAATGAAATTGCATACTATGCTCCGAATTATTATGAAAAAATGGCAGATACCATTTCCAAATACGGAACATTAAATGGTGAAAATGCATTTTTCTTTGCAGAGCGCGATGCCATTTATTATAACTGGATTACATTGATTCGTCAGGACTGGCTAGATCAGGTTGGCGCAAAGATGCCCACAAAATTGGAAGAGCTAGACGCAGTAGGAAAACAATGAAAGGATGCAGGACTTGGAACCATCGGGGATCCCCTTTTCGGTAACATTAAGAGTTATACCTATGAATATAATTTCTTTAATGATGATATTACCACAGAGGAGTATGCGCAGTATCTGGATCTGAATGTTGCACCGTTCACATGGAAGCCAACCGAGGATTTCCTAAGAGCAAGAAATGCTGAATATAATGACGGAATTCTGGACTCTGAATTTTATCTTAGAACAGAGGATGCAATGGCTAAAGCAGAGTTTGTAGCTGGCAATGTCGGAACATATTCTTTCTATTCAAACAGCTCAACAGATGTGATTGACTCCTTATTAGCAAATGATGCAGATGCAAAGGTTGCGGTTCTGAAGAAAGGCGCAAGCAGCGCAAGCGGAAATGGTTACTATTACAAGTATCCACCCTATGGAATGATTATGGGTATGAATACGACATCTACACCAGAGGAAAGAGCGGCTGTATGGATGCTTCTTGACTGGATGAGCCAGCCTGAGAATTTGTTTTATCTGCAAAATGGTGTAGAAGGAGAGAACTACACGTTAGAGGATGGTCTTGCTCTTCCAGTTGCTGATTTTGCTGGAGATTCCAAACTGTCACAAAACAATAATAAAGATTACTGGTGTCTAGTAGCAGAAGTTGCAAACTATGGTGATGAGGAAAAGAACTTTAAGGCAAATCTTCGCACATTGGCACCGGCTGGATATGAAGATTTGATTCAGTTCTCTTATGATGAAGCAAAGGCAAACGAGAAGTATGGTATTGTAACACCGATCTTTACGAAGGCCGTAGCTTCGACAAGCGAGTATTCAGCTGACCTGAGTGCTATGTGGCAGGAGTTCTATGTAGACCTTGTTACATGCAGCCCTGATGAGTTTGATGGTAAGTATGCTGAGTATTGTCAGGAATATTTAGATGGCGGATATCAGGCAATTTTGGATGAAAAGGCAGCACTCTTTGCCGAAGGAAGTTATATAGCAGATTAGTTTCATTAGGAAATAAAGTGATATCAATGATTCTGCACAGGCTGTTGTGCAAGTACGGCAGCCTGTATAGGAATCAGCATGTATGACTGGTTTTAAAGAATAGAACAGAAAATGAGGATACATATGGCTGGATTAAGATACGATCGGAAAGAGATAGAAGCTTACATAGATAAAATAGTAACACGTACCATGAGAATGGATATGACATGGGATTGGCCATGTGGAGTGGCATATTACGGGATTAGTAGGACATACGAGGCAACTAAAAATGAAAAATATCTGAATCTGATGAAAGATCGGGTCGATGAATATATAGAACTGGGTCTTCCAGTATGGACAGTCAATACCTGTGCTATGGGGCATTGCTTGATTACATTATATGAAGCAACTGGAGATGAGGAATACTGGAAGATTGTAATGAGTAAGGTGCATTATATCAGGGAGAATGCCTTAAGATTTGGCGAATCTGTACTGCAGCATACTGTATCCCCTAAGAATGATTTTCTAGAGCAGGCATGGGCAGATACGTTGTTTATGGCAGCCTTTTTTCTCTTGCGTGTCGGAGTTAAATTAAAGGATGAAGCAATCATAGAGGATGCTTTGAACCAGTATTACTGGCATATTAAATACCTGCAGGATCCTAATACTGGACTTTGGTTTCACGGATATAGTAATATTACAAAGGACCATATGTCGGGTTTTTTTTGGGGACGTGCGAATGCATGGTCAGCCTACACAATGTCACAGGTTGGAGTTTATCTGCCAGAGGCATATCTATATCCAAAATTTCTGGAAGTTACAGGTTCACTTAATGAACAACTGTCAGGATTAAAACTGCTGCAGACAGAAAACGGATTATGGAGAACCATTCTCGATGATGAAGAATCTTATGAGGAGGTTTCAGCATCCTGTGGAATCGCCGCAGCAATGCTTGCAAAGGGGAATCCACTTCATATTAAGCATATTAATCTGGCAATTTACGGAATCAAACAACATATCGGCGAAGACGGACGTGTAACGGATGTTTCTGGCGGTACAGCGATTATGAAAAACAGAGAGGACTATCGGACAATTTCTAAAAAATGGATCCAAGGTTGGGGTCAGGGACTGGCGTTGACATTCCTTGCGGGTATTTTAGACTATGACGACTTTAGAAATGATGGGGCACTGTGATATGAGACTTGAAGGAAAAGAGGTTTTTGCATCTGAGTTTCTGACGGAAGCAAGGAGACGCTCAGATCATCAACTGCAAATTCCTGAATTGAATAGTGGTTTTACTCCAGCGTACTGGTGTGCAGAGAGAGATATCACAGAAATCAGGCAGGATGCACATGGAGATTATATAGAGTGGCAGGGAGAAGGGATGATACCCTTAACCCGTATCATTCATGTGCAAAAGGAAGGTAATTACATGGTTCATGTGACGTTGTATACGGAGCATGATCTTGAGGATGCTATGATATTTTTGGGGAGACGCAGACTGGCATGGCGTGGAAGAATGGAAGGCGGAAAGTCATGGAGCAGGTGCTTTGTGATGAATGTCTGTCCGATTATCCCTCGAACTTATACAACACCAATGGAAGACCTGACTCTGGACGTTACTGTTCTTGGGGCAGGTCTTCATCTGACTGAAATAGAAGTTGAAGCTTGTGAGTGCAGGACACTATATATAGCAGGAGATTCCACTGTGGCAGATCAGAGTGCGGACTATCCATATCTGCCTGGCAACAGTTATAGTGGCTGGGGGCAGATGATACAAGCATATCTGAATCCAAAGATGGCTGTTTCCAACCATTCACACTCAGGGTTAACGACGGAAAGTTTCCGCAGTGAAGGACATTATCAGATTTTATATGACCGTATCAGAAAGAATGATATCTGTTTATTTCAGTTCGGTCATAATGATCAGAAGCTGATGCATCTGATGGCTGAGGACGGCTATCGCAGCAATTTGATACAATATATACAGGAAATACGCAGTAAAGGAGCCGTTCCCGTACTTGTAACACCACTTGCACGAAACAGTTGGAAGGGAAAAGACAATTCTTACAATGATTTGTTAGCGCCATATGCAAATGCTTGTATTGATATTGGTAAGGAGCATGCAGGGGTAGTTGAGTGTGCGTGGCAGAACGGAATGATCCCTGATACAATGGT
>CAZACC010000030.1:0-2507 GCA_964483545.1 uncultured Lachnospiraceae bacterium | reverse complement strand
ATGCAGGGGTAGTTGAGTGTGCGTGGCAGAACGGAATGATCCCTGATACAATGGTGTCAGATCATAGATTCTATCCAAAGAAGCGTATTACAGGAGAAGAATTTCTAATCCTACTGATGAATGGATATCAGAGCAGAAAAACAATTCAAGCGGAGACGTTTGGAGAGCTGCCAAAAGAATTTCAGAAGAATGGCTATCTAAAAAGACGTACAGCTGCGGATATATGCAGAAACCTGTCTATCTAGAAGGAGACGAGAGAATATGACTGCAATCAAAGAGAACTTCAATAAAGGACGATTCACCTTGCCTGGAGAGGCAGGGTATGAAAGATTAACATTGGAACTGGCTGAGAAATGGGGAGCAGATGTGATTCGTGACAGTGACGGCACCAAACTGTCTGAGGAAATAACCAAAGCAGGATATGGCATCTATTCTACGATCTGTATCATCAGGGATCATAACGAATGGACCAAGGAACATATGGATCAGCTTCAGCAGACTTTTTTGGCAACAGTGCCTGTCGTTGCGAAGGAGAGGACACTGAGTATTCATCTGATGAAAGACCTTTTTGCGGAACAGTTTCAGATCAATGATTCGGCTGCTGCGATGAAGTACTGGGAGGTTTACGACAGAACTGAACAGCGGCTGGTGCAGAAAAATGACTGGACATATAATCGTACTGATGGCAGTGTAACCATTCAGAATGCTGATTTGTTTCATGAATATACAGTGAGCTTTTTTGCATATCGCATATGGGAAGAAATCTCCATGTACAATCATGTGACAAATCAATGGGATCAGGAACACCTGATGCCGGTAGATCCGAGACTGCCTGAGGCACAGAAATATCTTTACGGATGGCTGGAACAGTGGTGCAAAGAGCACCCCGAGACAACAGTTGTGCGTTTCACATCTTTATTTTATAATTTCGCATGGATCTGGGGCAGCAGTGAGAGAAACAGAAATCTTTACTCTGACTGGGGCTCCTACGACTTTACAGTCAGTCCAGAGGCGTTGCAGGAGTTTGAACGGCAGTATGGCTATGCTCTCTGTGCAGAGGATTTTATCAATCAGGGTAAGCTGCATGTGACACATATGCCAGCAGGGCAAAAGCAGAGAGATTATATGAACTTTACCAATCAGTTTGTAGTTGACTTTGGAAGCCAGCTCGTGGAGCTGGTGCATCATTATGGAAAAAAAGCCTATGTGTTTTATGATGATAGCTGGATTGGCGTAGAACCATACAGTCCTTTATTTGAAAAATTCGGGTTTGACGGACTGATCAAGTGTGTATTTTCAGGTTTCGAGGCCAGACTATGCGCCAGTGTCAAGGTAGAGGTGCATGAACTGAGACTGCACCCATACCTGTTTCCAGTCGGTCTGGGCGGGGCTCCCACATTTATGGATGGCGGCAATCCGGCACTGGATGCCAAAAAGTATTGGAACAGCATTAGAAGGGCACTGCTGAGAGAACCTATAGACAGAATCGGTCTGGGCGGATATCTGCATCTTGTAGAGTCTTATCCGGATTTCTGTGACTGCATTGAACAGATCGGAAAGGAATTCAGACAAATCAGATATATGCATGAAGTGGGCAAGGTCTATACATTGCCATGTACAGTTGCGATACTGCACAGCTGGGGCAGGCTTCGCTCATGGTCTTTATCAGGGCATTTTCATGAAACATATATGCATGATTTGATTCATATCAATGAAGCCTTATCAGGACTTCCAGTAGAAGTGAGATTTATAGACTTTGAGGATATCAGGCAGAATGCACTGTCGGATGTGGATGTGGTGATCAATGCCGGACGTGCAATGAGTGCATGGAGTGGTGGAGCGGCATGGCAGGAAGCAGATGTTGTCAGTATACTACAGAGATGGGTCCATGAAGGAGGTACATTCCTTGGAGTAGGACAGCCCTCGGCGGTGGACGGCTATCAATCCTATTTCCGCATGGCACAGGTTCTGGGAGTTGACGAGGATACAGGTGCGCGAGTGTGTCACGGACGGTGGCAGTATGATATCAATGAGACACTGAGAGCGCAGCTGCTGCCTGAGAAGAGTTCTGTTATTGGTCGTGAGGGAGTCTATCTGACAGATGGTCATGCACAGGTGATTGCAGAGGAAAATGGACATATTGCTGTAGCCATCAACTCCTTCGGAGAAGGAAACGGCATTTATCTTGGAGGCTTTTCTTTTAACAATGCAAATACAAGAATGCTGTTGAATCTGCTGCTGTACGGAACCAGACAGTCTGCCTCACAGAACTATCTGACAGACCATGTAGATGCAGAATGTGCGTATTACCCTGTTTGCAAAACACTTGCTGTGATTAATAACAGCGCCAATCAGATAACGACCAATATTCAGACTGACCATGGCAGCATCCGTTTTACGTTAGATGGATATGAGACACAATTTGCAGAGATTTCGTCATAACCATAATCATAAAAAACCTGTAATTTGGACGCAAGATGTCCGTTTATTTGTAGAAATCATCGAAA
>CAZACC010000029.1:0-22084 GCA_964483545.1 uncultured Lachnospiraceae bacterium | reverse complement strand
CCATTGCAGTTGGTAAAAAAACAGTGAATATTGACCCGAAGGATAATGAAGTATCTGTCAAACAGGCGTGTGCAGCAATTGGTCAGGCCAGGCTAATGATGGTCTATCAGAAACTTTTCGGTGAATATAATCATGTAACTGCTCAGATTCTGATGACCAAGAATACGATTACAGATAAAATAAGCAGACATAATGCTCATAATACCTTTACGGAATTGTTAAAGCTGGGTGTGATACCTGTTGTGAATGAAAATGATACTGTTTCTACCTATGAGGTAGAGGATGTGATTGGAGACAATGATACATTATCTGCTATTGTTGCATATCTGATTGGCGCGGACCTGCTGATTCTGTTATCTGATATAGACGGGCTGTACTCAGACGATCCTCATACAAATGAGAACGCCAAATTTATCAATGTTGTGGAAGAACTAGACGAACATCTGATGAGCATGGGAAAGAGCACCACTGGAAGCTCCATCGGAACGGGAGGGATGAGTGCAAAGCTGCACGCCGCCAAGATTGCCACAAATGCAGGCGCAGAAATGGTCATAGCGAATGGGAAAGATGTCAGCGTGATTCATAAAATCATGGAAGGCAGAAATTACGGAACTGTATTTAAGGCACATAAGGATGATCATTTTCACATTACGGATTATATCAATGCAATGTAAGATAGGAGAGATCGGTCATGGACATGGAAGAACGTATTCAGAGAATCAACGAGCTGTATCATAAGTCACAATCCGATACAGGACTCTCAGATGCAGAAAAAGAAGAGCAGAAGAGTCTTCGAGCAGAATATATTGCGTCTGTGAAGGCAAATCTGAGAGGACAATTAAACAATGTCAATATACAAGAGACAGACGGCTCTGTCACAAATCTGGGGAAAAAATATGGAAAAAGAAAATAAACAAGAAATCAGAAAAGAATTTTTGGAAATCAGAACCTCTATGTCAATGGAGGAATGTATTGAAAAAAGTGAACGTATATGCCAAAGAATCCTGCAATCAGATTTCTATCAAAAAGCTAAGGTCATCTATGCTTATATGGCATTTCATAATGAGGTGGATCTTTCATTGGTGATGCAGAATGCATACCTGGAAAATAAGTTGATTGCAATTCCAAGAGTGCAGGATGAATGGATGGGGTTTTATTGTCCCCATGTGGATGCAGGTGGACATTTCCAGACTGAACATGGTTATTTTCAAATAGAGGAGCCTGTCATGGATGCCCCTATGGCTCCCAGACCAGATCTGATACTGGTACCAGGTATTGTTTTCGATCGAAGCGGCAATAGAATCGGATATGGCAAAGGGTATTATGATGCGTTCATGGCAAGTGTGGGATCAAGATCTGTCATAACAGCTGGTATTTCATATGAAAATCAGTTGACAGATATCATTCCAGCAGAATCGCATGATTTTCAACTGGATTATATTATGACTGAGGACAACCTGTATTGTAAATCTGACATAAATAGCATAAAATAACTTTCGGAGGTTTTTATGAATAGAGAAGAAGATATCAAAGAACGTTCAGATCAAGAGTCCGTGTTGCAATATGCATATATGGAGCAGGCAAAAGAAATGATCAGGCAACAGGTCGCGAGTCTAGGACGCGACCTTACTTTTTGCGTTGTTACATTCGGATGCCAGATGAATTCGAGAGACTCAGAAAAGCTGACTGGTATTTTGGAGAAGATTGGATATCAAATGTCGGATCAGGAAGATGCGGATCTTGTGATTTATAATACATGTACAGTCAGAGATAATGCCAACACACGTGTTTATGGAAGACTGGGGAAGCTGAAAAACTATAAGCAGAAAAATCCTCACATGCTGATTGCATTATGCGGATGTATGATGCAGGAGCCTTCTGCGGTAGAGAGAATCAAAGAAAAATACCGCTTTGTTGATCTGATATTTGGAACTCATAATATTTTTAAATTTGCAGAATTATTGGTCACAAAATTACAAGCCGAACAGAATCGTGGCAGTACTTCTCATTCTATGGTTATCGATATTTGGAAGGACACGGATTTGATTGTAGAAGATCTTCCAATTGAACGCAAATATCCATTCAAATCTGGAGTCAATATCATGTTTGGCTGCAATAATTTTTGCTCTTATTGTATCGTTCCGTATGTACGTGGGCGAGAGAGAAGCCGTAAACCAGAGGATATTATTGCTGAAATACGTCGCTTGGCTGATGATGGTGTTTTAGAAATCATGCTGCTCGGTCAAAATGTGAATTCCTATGGCAAAAATCTGGAATCACCAGTTACATTTGCAAACCTACTGCGAATGATAGAAGAAATAGAGGGAATCAAACGCATTCGTTTCATGACTTCTCATCCAAAGGATCTTTCTGATGAATTGATTGAGGTCATGGCTTCATCCAAGAAAATATGCCATCATCTTCATTTACCTCTCCAGTCAGGCAGTACCAGCATCCTGTCCAAAATGAATCGCGGCTATACAAAAGAACAGTTCCTTGATTTGGCTGACAGAGTCCGAAAAGCCATTCCGCACATAGCGATCACCACCGATCTTATTATTGGTTTTCCAGGAGAAACGGATCAAGATATTGATGATACAATTGATGTCATAAAAAAAGTACGGTTTGACGGGGCATTTACATTCATCTATTCCAAAAGGACAGGCACTCCTGCTGCGGCAATGGAACATCAGATTCCTGAAGATGTTGTAAAGAAAAACTTTAACCGTGTACTGAGTGTGGTACAGGATGTGTCTCGTGAGATGGCAGAGCGATTTGTAGGGATGATAGATACGGCACTAGTAGAAGGAATTAATGAGCAAGATCAGACCTTGATGACTGGCCGGCTGGGAAATAATCTTCTTGTACATTTTCCAGGAGATACAAAACTGATCGGACAGATTGTCAAAGTCCAGCTAGTAGAATGTAAAGGATTCTATTATATTGGAACGCTTTGTGATTCTTAAAAAGTATATGAAAAGAGCAAAAAAAATGGTATTATATTTGTACGATCGCAGCACACAGGAACTGGTCAGTAAATGACTGGTGATCAAAAAAGAACAGGCAGGAAAAAGAAGTGTCAGAATTATCACCAATGATGCAGAAATATATAGAAACAAAGAAAGAGTATCCAGATTGTATCCTATTCTACCGACTGGGTGATTTCTATGAAATGTTCTTCGATGATGCATTGATAGCATCAAAAGAGCTGGAAATCACTCTGACAGGAAAGAATTGCGGACAAGAAGAACGTGCACCCATGTGCGGAGTACCCCATCATGCAATTGACAGTTATCTGAACAAGATGGTATCCAAGGGTTATAAAGTTGCAATCTGCGAACAGGTGGAAGACCCCAAATTTGCGAAAGGACTTGTAAAACGTGAGGTAACCCGTATCGTAACACCAGGAACCAATATCAATATGCAGGCTCTGGAGGAAACAAAAAACAACTTTATCATGTGCATTGTCTATATCGCCGATCAGTTTGGGATCGCCACAGCTGATATCACCACAGGCGATTTCATGACAACAGAAGTCGATTCTAAACGCAGTTTAATGGATGAGATTTATAAATATATGCCTACTGAGATTATATACAATGAGGCCTTTGAAGTATGTGGCATAGAAATGGAAGATCTAAAATACAGACTGTCTATATCCATGTATTCGCTTGATCCATGGTATTTTGACGATGAAGGGTGTAAAAACTGCCTGAAAGAGCATTTCCAGGTTGCTTCTTTGGATGGTCTGGGTCTGGCTGATTATGACAGTGGTACGATTGCTGCAGGTGCACTGATGCAGTATCTGCATGAGACCCAAAAAACATCACTGGCTCATATGACGCATATTACACCATACAACGTGAGTATGTATATGTTGATTGATTCTTCTACAAGACGGAATCTTGAATTAACAGAGACCTTACGTGAAAAGCAGAAACGCGGTTCTTTGCTTTGGGTGCTGGATAAGACAAAGACCGCTATGGGCGGACGTTTGTTAAGAACTTATATAGAGCAGCCACTGATTGATCAGGATGCTATCAATGAGCGTTTCAATGCAATTGAAGAATTGAACCGTATCGCCATTTCTCGTGAGGAAATCAGAGAATATTTGAATCCTGTTTATGATCTTGAAAGATTGTCCAGTAAGATTACCTATAAATCTGCAAATCCCAGAGATTTAATTGCTTTTCAAAGCTCATTAAAGATGTTGCCGCACATCAAGAATCTTTTGCAGGAATATCAATGTAATGAACTTGCTTCTATCGAAGAAGCACTGGATCCATTAACAGATCTTTATGATTTGATATCCTCCTCAATCGCTGAGGAACCTCCGATTGCAATCAAAGAGGGCGGCATTATCAAAACAGGATATCATGAAACCATCGATTCACTGCGAAATGCA
The DNA here is from genome assembly GCA_964483545.1 of uncultured Lachnospiraceae bacterium. Classification (GTDB taxonomy): domain Bacteria; phylum Bacillota; class Clostridia; order Lachnospirales; family Lachnospiraceae; genus JAAYYM01. The sequence goes on along the minus strand of CAZACC010000029.1, from coordinate 17,679 downwards.
AAAACAGAAGGTAAGCATTGGCTTGCACAGCTGGAAGAGAAAGATCGTGAACGTACAGGTATCAGAAACCTAAAAATAAAATATAATAAAGTCTTCGGATATTATTTTGAAGTGACAAATTCCTTTAAAGATATGGTACCTGAGGATTATATTCGTAAACAGACGCTTGCAAATGCAGAGCGATATACAACTCCAGAATTAAAAGAACTTGAGGATACGATTCTAAATGCTGAAGACAAACTGTTTTCTCAGGAGTATGATCTTTTTTGTGAGATACGCGATACGATAGCAGACCAGATCGACAGAATTCAGAAAACAGCAAAAGCCATCGCTGCAGTTGATGTATATGCTTCCCTTGCGGTTATAGCTGAGCACAATCATTATGTGCGCCCGAAATTGAATGATAAAGGAACAATAGAAATTAAAGATGGAAGACATCCTGTCGTCGAAAAAATGATTCCTTCTGAGATGTTTATTTCCAACGATACCTATCTGGATGACAAGTCAAACAGGATCTCGATTATTACTGGACCCAATATGGCTGGTAAATCAACCTATATGAGACAGACTGCATTGATCACCCTGATGGCACAGATTGGCAGCTTTGTTCCTGCAAAATCTGCTAATATTTGTCTGGTCGACAGAATATTCACACGTGTAGGTGCATCAGATGACCTTGCGAGTGGTCAAAGTACCTTTATGGTTGAGATGACTGAGGTTGCTAATATTTTAAGGAATGCAACGAGTAGAAGCCTCCTCATCCTTGATGAGATTGGAAGAGGTACCTCTACATTTGATGGTCTTAGCATCGCATGGTCTGTTATTGAATACATCAGCAATCCAAAGCTGTTGGGTGCAAAAACCTTGTTTGCAACACATTATCATGAACTGACGGAGCTGGAGGGCAAACTAAATGGAGTCAATAATTACTGCATCGCAGTCAAGGAACAGGGTGACAATATTGTTTTTCTTAGAAAGATTGTCAAGGGCGGAGCTGACAGAAGCTATGGCATACAGGTTGCCAAGCTTGCAGGTGTGCCAGATATCGTCATAGAGCGAGCTAAGATACTTGTTGAGGAATTATCTGATAATGATATTACATCCAGAGTAAAGGATATTGCTGCCCAGAGCAATCAGTTTGCCAAGCATTCCGTGAAAAAGTATGATCAGGTAGACCTTGCGCAAATGTCCTTATTTGATACCGTAAAGGATGATGATATCTTAAATGAACTGGAGTCATTAGATGTAAGCAATCTGACTCCAATGGATGCACTCAATACCATTTATCGCTTACAGAACAAGATTAAGAACAGGTGGTGACAGTATGAGTAATCAGAGAATTGAAGTACTTGACAGCAATACGATTGATAAAATTGCTGCTGGTGAGGTTGTAGAAAGACCTGCCTCTGTTGTGAAAGAGTTGTTGGAAAATGCAATTGATGCAGGAGCCACTGCTGTCACAATAGAAATCAAGGATGGCGGCATTAACTTCATCCGCGTTACTGATAATGGTGAGGGTATCGATAAATCTCAGGTACCGACTGCTTTTTTGCGGCATGCTACAAGCAAGATTAAATCGATAGAGGATCTATTTACGATCAAAAGTCTTGGGTTCAGAGGAGAGGCATTATCTAGTATTGCCGCCGTCAGCCAGGTAGAGCTAATTACTAAAACAAAGGCTGCACTGACTGGTGTTCGTTATGTGGTCGAAGGAACAAGAGAACGGATATTTGAGGATATTGGAGCTCCGGAGGGAACAACATTTGTCATCCGCAATTTATTTTTCAATACCCCTGCCAGAAGGAAATTTTTGCGGACACCTACAACTGAAGGCTCCTACATCACTGAATTAGTTGAAAAAATGGCTTTATCACATCCCAATACAGCAATTAAATATATCAATAGCGGAAAAACAAAGCTGCAGACATCAGGCAACGGACAGGTAAAGGATATTATTTATCAGATTTATGGAAGAGATGTGACGGAATCCCTCCTACCAGCAAAATATAAGGAAGAACACTTGATGTTAGACGGATTTATAGGTGCGCCCGAATTGGCCAGAAGCAACAGAAACTTTGAGCTTTATTTTGTGAATGGTCGCTATATCAAAAGTGATCTGATTACAAGAGCCATTGAAGAAGCATATAAACCATATATGATGCAGCACAAATATCCGTTTGTAGTCCTGTATTTTCGTATCAATCCTGACCTGATCGATGTGAATGTACATCCGAACAAGCTGGAAATCAAATTTCTAGAATCAGAAAACATGTATCAATTTATTATGAAGAGTATTTATGAGGGACTGCATAGGCAGGAGATGATACCGACCGATGTGAAGAGTGATCAGGCAAAGAGGGAAACACCAGTATGCTATGATAAATGTTCACCTGAACCATTTGAAAAGATACGTTTAGAGCAGGAATATACAGCAAAAAATGAATTAAGAGAGCCCACAGGCTATGTAACAGAGACTGTAGATATGAGAGATGTGATGAACAGCCCGATTTTACAAAAAGTATTGCTGACACCAGAAGAGAATTCTGTTTCACAAAGGGATTATTCTCATAATATCATTAAGGCAAGTGAGCAGGTGATTATTGAAAAAGTTTCACAGCTGGAACTTTTTGACCAGCCATTTCTCTCGAAAGAAGCTATCCAAGAGCACCAGATCCTTGGTCAGATATTTGATACCTATTGGCTTGTTTCCTTTTCAGATAAGCTATTTATGATTGACCAGCATGCAGCGCATGAAAAAGTTCTTTATGAAAAGCTAGTCAACAGACTGAGTGAGAAGGAATGTATATCGCAATCTCTCAGCCCTCCGCTCATCATATCTGTTTCCAGACATGAGGATGAATTGATCCAAATGTATCTGGAACAGTTTACTGAAATGGGATTTGAAATTGAACATTTTGGTGGAAATGAATATTCAATACGTGCAATACCAGCTGATTTATATGGTATGAATGAAAAAGAACTGTTTTACGAAATATTGGATTCTCTTTCAGAAGGCATGCCGAAGGGTGAACCAGATGCTGTGCTGCATAAATTAGCCTCCATGGCATGTAAAGGGGCTGTCAAGGGCAATCATGCCATGTCACAAGAGGAAGCTTCTGCATTGATTGAAGAACTTCTCACATTAGACAATCCTTATCATTGTCCTCATGGCAGACCGACGATTATCGCTTTTTCAAAATATGAAATTGAGAAAAAGTTCAAACGTATTGTTTAGAAGGGATTTTCATGAAACAAGATTTAATCATTATAGCAGGACCAACGGCAGTTGGAAAAAGTGCACTTTCTATTAAGCTTGCACATGCAATCAATGGCGAGATCATATCTGCGGATTCCATGCAAGTCTATAAGGGTATGAATATCGGATCTGCAAAAATGAAAATGACAGATATGGACGGTATTCCTCATTATTTAATTGACGAACTGGAGCCTGAGGAAGAATTCAATGTTGTTTATTTTCAAAAACGTGCAAGAGAAGCAATTAAAGAAATACAGGCAAAAGGAAAAATACCGATCATTGTAGGCGGGACGGGATTTTATATTCAATCAGTATTATATCATATTGATTTTGAATCGACAGTGCAGGAGACTGGATATAGAACTGAGTTATTGGCGATTGGGCGAGAAAAGGGGACTGCTTTTTTACACGCCATGCTTCGAGAGGTTGATCCTGTATCAGCTGAGCAGATTCATGCCAACAATATGAAACGGGTTATCAGAGCATTGGAATATTATCAGCTGACTGGAACTCCTATTTCTGCACATAATCTACAGGAGCGTGAAAAACCAGCAGCATATCACGCCTGCTATTTTGTCTTAAATGATGATCGGGAGGTTCTGTACAAGCGAATCAATGAACGGATTGATAAAATGCTGAAAGAGGGATTGATAGAAGAGGTACAGTCATTAAAATCTCGCGGATGTACAAAGGATATGGTTTCCATGCAGGGGCTTGGTTATAAAGAGATTCTGTCTTATTTGAATGGGGAGTATACTTTAGACGAAGCCACCTATATTCTGAAACGGGATACAAGGCACTTTGCCAAGCGTCAATTAACGTGGTTTAGACGTGAACGGGACGTCATATGGATGGATCGAAGCCAATATACAGATGAAGAACAGATGCTGCAGAATATGCTGCGAATCATCAACGAAAATAAAACGATAGAAATGGAAGGGAACTAACATGCCAGAAGCTTTTTTGAAAAACTTATACCAAGATATGAAAATAGATGAACAGGTACAGCAATTTGGAGAATCAGTATCAGACAGTCTGAAGGGAAGATTCGAGCAGATTGATCTTACAGCGGAATTTAATCAGCTGAAGGTGATCAAGGCAATGCAGGAATGCAAAGTCAGCGAAGCTTGCTTTCAGGCAACAACAGGATATGGCTATAACGATATGGGAAGAGACACTTTGGAGCAAGTATATGCGAATATCTTTCATGCAGAGGACGCATTGGTTCGTCCTCAGATTACATGTGGTACTCACGCCCTTCATATTGCGCTTGCCGCTAATTTAAGACCAGGTGATGAATTGCTTTCACCTGTTGGGAAGCCGTATGATACATTGGAAGAAATTATCGGTATCCGAAAATCACGTGGTTCACTTGCTGAATACGGGGTGAGCTATCGACAGGTGGAGCTTCTTCCTGAAGATCAGAACGGGAATATATTTGATTTTTTGGGGATCAGAAATGCGATAAATGAGCATACAAAACTGGTTACCATACAGCGTTCCAAAGGGTATCAGACCAGACCGACCTTATCGGTTGAAAGAATCGGACAGTTAATTTCATTTGTAAAATCCATCAAACCTGATGTGATCTGTATGGTAGATAATTGTTATGGAGAATTTGTAGAAACAATAGAGCCCACACAAGTTGGCGCTGACCTTTGCGTTGGTTCTCTCATTAAAAATCCAGGCGGAGGACTGGCTCCGATCGGTGGCTATATTGTAGGAAAAAAAGAATATGTAGAAAACGCCGCATACAGGCTGACATCTCCAGGACTTGGAAAGGAAGTCGGCGCATCACTAGGGGTTATTGGAAGCTTTTATCAAGGATTGTTTCTGGCACCCACTGTCACTGCGAATGCCTTAAAGGGAGCTGTCTTTGCCGCTAATCTTTATGGAAAGCTTGGCTTTAAAGTGATACCCGACAGTATAGAAAGTCGGCATGATATCATACAGGCTATCGAATTCGGAATACCAGAAGCTGTGGTTGCTTTTTGCAGGGGAATCCAAGCAGCTGCCCCTATAGATAGCTTTGTGGTTCCGGAGCCTTGGGATATGCCTGGTTACGATGTACCTGTGATCATGGCCGCCGGAGCTTTTGTTTCGGGTTCTTCTATTGAACTCAGTGCTGATGCCCCGATGGAACCACCCTACGCCGTTTATTTTCAAGGCGGACTCACATGGCCTCATGCAAAATATGGAATTCTAAAGACGATTCAGTATATGAAAGATCAAAATATTATCAAGATTCCTCAATGATTAAACAGCCGAAAAATGTACATTTTATCGATAAAATTCACACAAATTTTAAACAATAACGGTGTACAGGATATATGAAATGTGTTAAAATATCCATATGTTGTGCCGTGTGAGGGCATAAATGCAATAATGTGTAGCTTCAATAGGGTTTTCCTCCTTTAGATGCAAATCAGAAAGAGGAAATTATGAATCAAACGAAAACACATTTCACACTGAAGGATTTGCCTATCGGAGAACGTCCCTATGAACGTTTTGAAAGTGCAGGTGCTTCTGCGCTATCCGATGCAGAGTTATTAGCAATCATTCTTCGTACAGGCACCAGAAATGAAACCTCTGTTGATCTTGCGAAAAGAGTATTATCTGAAGGTTGTCTGGAAAAGAACATTCTTGGTTTACATCACCTATCTATTGAAGAATTGATTCGGATTCCAGGCATCGGCAAAGTGAAAGCAATTCAGCTGAAAAGTATTGCTGAACTATCAAAACGGTTGTCTAAAAGAAATGCCCAAAAAGCGTTGATTATGGATTCCCCAAAAACGGTAGCAGATTACTATATGGAGGAATACAGGCATCTGGAACGAGAGCATGCAGTGGTCATTTTACTGACCGGCAGCAATAAATTAATCACGGACTTCACCTTATCGATTGGTACTGCGAACCGTACATTGATATCGACAAGAGAAGTATTCAGAGAAGCACTGAAATATGGTGCAGTATTTTTTATGTTATTACATAATCATCCTGGTGGCGATCCGACTCCGAGTGAACAGGATTTGCAATTGACACATCGCATGCAGGACGCAGGATTGATTATGGATATTGAATTAATCGATCATATCATTATCGGAGACCGTAAATATATCAGTCTCAAGGAATTTGGATTACTATAAAGGAGGGTGTCACAGTTGGCTTCCAGTACATTTGGCATCGATTTGGGTACGAGTAACATCAAAATATATAACAATATGGATGGCACGATTTTAAATCAAAAAAATATGATTGCCATTAAAAATAGAAATCAATTATTTGCTTATGGTAATCCTGCATTTGAAATGTATGAGAAAGCTCCTGCAAATATTCAAGTTTCTTATCCAGTTAATAATGGAGTCATCGCAGACATCCAGAATATGCAGACACTGCTTCGAAATTTCATGAATGATCTATCAGAGGGCAATCTTCATCCTGCAGATTATTATATTTCTGTTCCGACAGATATCACAGAAGTGGAAAAGCGAGCTTTCTATGACTTGGTAAAGGATGCCAATATCAAAGCTCGCAAGATTATGATTGTTGAGAAGGCTATTGCAGATGGACTTGGTCTTGGGATTGATGTCAAAAATTCTCAAGGAGTATTGATTGTAGATATTGGATTTGATACGACTGAAATTTCTATTTTGTCATTGGGCGGCATCGTTCTCAGCCGGTTGATCAAGACTGGTGGTTTTAAATTTGATGAAAGTATCCGCAATACAATCCGTAAAGAATACAACCTGATGATTGGTACCAAAACAGCTGAAAAAGTCAAAATATCCATGCGTGAGTTGGAAGAGGCAGGAGAGGATGCTGTCGTATATGGCAGAGATATTGTGACTGGTCTTCCAGTTGAGAGGAGCATCCCGATTGCGTTAGTGGAAAAAGCGATGAAAGAGCATTTTGAATCTATCGTAGATAACATCAGAGTTATTTTGGAAAGAACGCCTCCTGAGCTTGGTGCTGATATTTATCGCAAAGGAGTTTATCTGACTGGTGGTTCTGCACAGATCAATCATCTAAATGAATTGATTGCAAAAAGTACTGGATTACGTGTAAATCTTGCCGAAAATGCAGGGGAAAGTGTCGCTGGTGGACTTGCAAAGGTCATTTGTGACGAACAGTTCAGATCCGTTGCTTATTCTATTATGGGAATGTCCAATTGATAAAGGAGTTCATTAATCAATGGCAAGAGTAAAAGTCAGAAAAACTAAATTCACCATACCCAGCAAGTATTTGCTGCTGATTATGACAATCCTGTGTATTGCATTGATGCTATTGACCTTTACAACAGATGTGGTGACAGGTCCTCTTGAGGCAGTGTCGGGATACGTTATTATTCCGTTCCAGGATGGAATCAGTGAAGTGGGTATGTTTTTAACTAGCCGCAAAGATAATATTAAGAAAATGAATGAATTGATGGAAGAGAATACTTCCCTGCAGGAACAGGTAGACAGTCTGTCGATTGAAAATAGTATGCTTCAGCAGGATAAATATGAACTGAGCAGACTGCGGGAATTGTATCTTCTGGATGAACAGTATTCAGATTATGAGAAGATAGGTGCCAGAGTCATCGGTATGGATCCTGGGAATTGGTTCAGTGTATTTTTGATCAACAAAGGAACCAATGACGGCATATCTGTGAATTGTAATATAATGTCCGGCAGCGGCCTGGTAGGTCGTGTTGTGGATGTCGGACCAAACTGGGCAACCGTTAAATCAATCATAGACGACAGCAGTAATGTCAGTGCCATGGTTCTATCCACATCTGATCGTTTGATTGTCAGTGGGGATCTGGAAACTATGAATGATGGCATCATTCGTTTTGAACAGCTTATAGATGAAGATAACAGAGTCGCAGAGGGCGATCAACTGGTGACGTCACAAATTAGTGATATCTATCTTCCAGGATTGACCATCGGATATATATCAGAAATTAAAAGTGATCCAAATAACCTTACCAAGTCTGGATATCTGACACCGTCAGTGGATTTCAAAAGGCTGGATACGGTACTTGTCATTCTTGATCTAAAACAGACTGTATCTGAGTAGGAAGGAGTACAGATGCTTCGTAAAATTTTCGTTTTCTGTACAGTCATTATCGGATATCTACTGCAATGTACGGTTTTTCATAGAATATCTTTAGGCGGGATCGTACCGAATATTCTGATTATCATTACATCCTCATTTGGCTTTATGCGTGGCAAAAAGGAAGGATTGATGATTGGTTTTTTTGCGGGATTTCTCATTGATGTTTTTTATGGAGATATCTTAGGCTTTTATGCGTTAATTTATATGGTTATAGGCTATTTAAATGGTTTTTTCAAGCAGCTGTTCTATCCAGAGGATATTAAGCTTCCTCTGATACTGATATCAGGAAGCGAGTTACTTTATTGCTTCTCTGCTTATGTATTTTTGTTCCTGTTACGCTCTAAATTTAATTTTTCATTCTATTTTGTACATGTAATATTGCCAGAAATCGTATATACTGTACTAGTCACCCTTGTATTTTACAAGCTGATTCTCTGGATTAATGAAAAGCTGGAGATTCGTGAAAAAAGGAGTGCAAGCAAATTTGTTTAATGATATGAAAGATTTTTTTAAAAATATAATCTTCTCCAGATTATTTGTATTGATCATTCTATTCATTATCATGTTTACTGTCTTGATTCAGAAATTATTTGTTTTGCAGATTGTAAATGGTGAATCTTATGTAGATAATTTTGAATTGAAGATCAAAAAAGAGAGAACACTACTAAGCACCAGAGGCTGTATTTATGACAGAAACGGTAATCTGCTGGCTTATAATGAGCTTGCTTATTCTGTTACGATAGAGGATACATACGAATCTGGAACAGGCAAAAATGCAGCTATTAATGATACGATTGATCGTGCCTGCAAAATAATAGAAAAAAACGGTGATAAGGTCATAGATGAGTTTCATATTTATTTAGATACAAAAGGAGAGTTTGAATTCTCGGTTGAAGGGACACAGCTTCTTCGTTTTCTTGCTGACGTATATGGCAGATCAAAAACAAGCGAACTGAAATATAACGAGCGAAATGCAACGCCAAAACAGGTCATTGAATATCTCGGCGGCACCAAAAAATTTGAGGTTGGGGCTTATGAAATCCCTGATGATAGAAAATCCAATTTTATAGTAGGCAAGGACATGACAGATGCTGAGCTTCTCCAAATCATAACGATCCGGTATGCCATCAGTACAAATAGTTATCAGAAATACTTGTTTACTACCATTGCCAAGGATGTCAATGAAAAAACTGTTGCAGCCATCATGGAAAACAAGGATGTTCTGCAGGGGCTGAATATATCAGAAGATACACTGAGACGTTATAATGATGCACTTTATTTTTCTCATATTCTTGGGTACACAGGAAATGTATCCACTGATGAACTGGCGGAGCTGTCTAAGGAAAACGACAGCTATACAATGACGGATATGGTCGGTAAAGCCGGTGTTGAACAGGTCATGGAAACGAAATTACAGGGTAAAAAGGGAAAAGAAGTACTTTATGTAGATAATCTTGGAAGAGTGAAGGAAACATCCGAGCGTATAGAACCAGTTGCCGGAAATGAACTGTATCTGACAATTGACAAGGATCTGCAAAAGGCAGTTTATAATCTGGTAGAGCAGAAGCTGGCTGGTATTCTTGTAGATAAGATTGACAACATCAAAGAAATCAGTAATGAAGGAGTCACATCTTCAAAAATCCGTATACCTATTGATGATGTATATTATGCAATTTTGAATAACAATATTGTTGACATTGATCATTTCGGAGAACCTGATGCAAAAACCTATGAGAAAGAAATCTATACAAAGTTCCTTGATAAACAAAACCGTGCACTCAGTGCATTGGTAATGGAACTACAGGAGACTGCAACTCCGTATAATCAGCTGGCAACAGAAATGCAGGTATATGAAAGCTATATCACGACTATGTTGTCTTCTAGCAATTATGGTGTTCTTTTGGACTCAGAGATTGATAAAACAGACGAAATTTATCTTGCATGGAAGGATGAAACCATTAGCCTAAAGGAATACCTGGAATATGCAATTGCAGAAAACTGGATTGATATATCAAAGTTCCAGCTTGAAACACAGTACTCGGATTCTGCCCAAATCTATGATGAATTGATTTCTTATCTTGACACTAACCTAAGAAAAGACAATGGTTTTGCAAAAAAAATGTATCGTTATATGCTTCTGAATAATGAGATATATGGTAAAGAAATCTGTATGACGATGTTTGAACAAAAAGCAATATACGGTACCTCTAATGAAAAGGAAGCACTTGAAAGCGGCGGTATCACACCCTATAAATTTATGATGGACAAGATTTCCAAGTTGGAGATTACGCCGGCACAGCTGGCACTGGATCCTTGCTCTGCATCCTGCGTTGTGACTGCTACAAACGGAGAAGTATTAGCCTGTGTTTCCTACCCTGGTTATGATAATAATAAACTGGCAAACAGTATTGACGCAGATTATTATAATGACCTAAGAAGTGATATGTCACTGCCTTTGTATGATTATGCGACTCAGCAAAGAACAGCTCCTGGATCTACCTTTAAAATGATATCCTCTGTCTGTGGATTGGAGGAGGGGGTCATAGGGCTTGGAGACAATATACAATGCAAGGGCATTTATGAAACAATCGTACCATCACCCAAGTGCTGGATCTATCCGCAAGGAACACATGGTGATTTGGATGTAGTTGGAGCAATCGAGAATTCCTGCAACTATTTCTTTTATGAGGTTGGATATCGTCTCAGCACTGATCCACTCGGCAAGTATAATGCGGAACTGGGCTTAGATAGACTTGCAAAATATGCAGATATGTTTGGACTGAATGAAAAATCCGGAATTGAAATAGTAGAAAATGATCCAAAAGTATCTGATGAGCTTCCTGTATCATCTGCCATCGGACAGGGAACCAATAACTATACAACAATCGGTATGGCAAGATATCTAACGACTGTAGCAAATAGCGGAACCTGTTACAATCTATCCATATTGGATAAACTGACTGATTCAAAGGGTAATCTGCTCCAGGATTATACTCCCGAAGTCAGAAATCAGGTTCATATTCAAGACAGCACATGGTCCGCAGTGCATCGCGGTATGAGAGCGGTTGTTGAGAATTTAGCCACCTATGATGACATGTCGATTGCAGTGGCTGGAAAGACAGGAACAGCACAGGAGAAAACAACAAGAGCCAATCATGCATGGTTTGTCGGTTATGCACCTTACGATCAACCAGAAATTGTCGTGACGACTCGTATTGCATTCGGTTATACATCGGCGAATTCAGCTCAGTTATCAAAAGACGTTTTCAAATATTACTTCAATCTTGAAGATAAAACAACATTGCTGAGCGGAGAAGCAACGCAGTCAGATGGAACGATTATACAGGATTAATTTGCTCTAAGGGATATTAAAAAGGGGATGTTTTAATTGAAAAATGCAGTCATAATCAAGAGCTTTCAAAACGGAATATCGGTCAAGCTTGATCCAAATCTTCCATTTCAGGATATCTATCTTGAAGTAGCAAGAAAATTCCGAGAGTCTGAGAAGTTCTTTAAAAATGCCAAGATGGTTATTTCATTTGAGGGGCGCAAACTCAACTCGGAAGAAGAAACTCTATTGGTCGGTGCCATTACTGATCATTCAAGCTTACAGGTATTATGTATCATCGGTAATGATGAGGAAAAGAATCAATCTTTTATTCATGCTACCAGACAACTGGTTAATAATGAAAATAATGCTGATGGACAGTATTACAAGGGTACACTTCGTGCAGGTCAGGTATTGGAAACTGATTCCAGTATTATTATACTCGGAGATGTCAATCCTGGAGCAAATGTTATATCAACCGGAAATATTGTTGTTCTAGGAACTTTATACGGACATGCCTATGCTGGAGCAAATGGAAATGATCAAACCTTTGTCGTAGCACTTGACATGCAATCAAGCAAGATCAGGATTGGAGATCATACGGAAACAGCAGGTGAAAAAGGGAATAAATGGCTAAAAAGTCGCTCCATTCCCAAAATTGCCTATGTGAAAGATGGAGAAATCTGTTCTGACGCAATTACAAAAGAATTACTGAACGATCTGAGGTTATGAAATATGTTTAAAAAGTACAATTTCAAAAGATATGATTTTATCTTAATATTATTGATGCTGGCAGTTTCTATACTTGGGATTCTGGTCATCGGAAGTGCAAAAAAAACAGTTCAGGACAATCAGATTTACGGTTTGATCTTTGGATTTGTATGCATGATTGTAGTTTCATTAATCGACTATAGCTTCATTTTGAAATTCAGCTGGCTATGGTACTCCGTTGGTGTCGCATTACTTGCAATGGTTCACTTCTGGGGTGTCAGTGTTAATAATGCTACCCGTTGGGTTGAAATATTTGGCATTCAGTTTCAGCCTTCAGAAGTAGTGAAAATTATATTGATTTTATTTTATGCACAGTTTATTATGAAACATAGAGAGACTTTAAATACAGTAGGAATCATTGGAATTATGATTATATTACTGGGACCTCCGCTCTTTTTTATTTATCAACAGCCAGATCTTTCTACGACAATCATGATTTGTGTTCTATTTTGCATTCTGTTGTTTGTCGGTGGTCTTAGTTATAAGGTGATTGGTTCTGTTCTTATTTTTGCTATCCCTGCAGTCATAGTCTTTATGAACATGGTTTTGAAACCTGATCAGCATTTGATTAATGCATACCAGCAGGAGCGTATTCTGGCATGGCTGCATCCAGAAAAATATCCAGATATCGCATATCAGCAGACTAATTCCATTACGGCAATTGGATCAGGACAACTACACGGAAAAGGTCTCGCAAATAATATAGTTGGTTCTGTCAAAAATGGTAACTTTATTTCAGAACCTCAGACTGATTTTATTTTTGCAATCGCAGGAGAGGAACTTGGTTTTATTGGATGCTGTGCAATCATTATTTTACTTGCTTTAATCACGATAGAGTGTATTATGGTTGCTAGAAAAAGCAAAGATCTTGCTGGCGAACTGATTGCTTCTGGCATGGCGGGACTAGTAGGAGTACAAAGCTTTATCAATATTGGTGTTACGACTGGATTGTTACCAAACACAGGTATACCACTCCCGTTTGTAAGCTATGGAATGACTTCGCTTGTCAGTCTTTTTATTGGTATGGGATTTGTGATCAATGTCAGACTGCAGACACCAAATTATCTAACATAATGTTTTGGAGGGAGAATATATGAACATAGGGTTAATTGCTCACGATGCAAAAAAGAAACTGATGCAAAATTTTTGTATTGCATATCGGGGGATACTCAGTAAAAATGAACTACATGCTACTGGCACAACAGGCAGATTGATCGAGGAAGTGACCAATCTGAATGTACACAAATATCTTGCGGGTCATCTAGGTGGAGAGCAGCAGCTTGGAGCACAGATTGAACACAATCAGATTGATCTTTTGATTTTCCTGCGCGATCCGTTGACACCCAAGTCTCATGAGCCAGATGTCAATAACGTTGTGAAGCTTTGTGATGTTCATAACATTCCGCTGGCTACCAATCTGGCAACAGCTGAATTATTAATCAAATCACTGGATAGAGGAGATTTAGAGTGGCGTGAAATGTATAAATAAAATCATTCCGGTTTTATTTGTGCTAATTTTGTTGACCGGATGCAAAGGAAAAAAAATTGATATACCGTATGATATCGATACAACAACCAGTGCATACAGCTTTGATACAAGCAATGTTTCTATAACAGCTGACTCATTTGCTTCGAGCCTTTGTGTCGTATCCTCCGATATCACTGATGGTACTGAAGTGGATATGTCGCAGGCTACAGCAGCGGGTTTATTTGATGTATCCAGATGCAATACCATATATGCAAAGAATGTTCATAAGCAGATGTATCCAGCGAGCCTTACCAAGGTCATGACAGCTTTACTTGCGTTAAAGTACGGAAAGCTGGATGATATCTTGACTGCATCTGATCAAGTTCTAATTACGGAATCTGGTGCGCAGCTTGTTGGCTTTAAGCCAGGTGACACGATGACACTTGAGCAGGCACTTCATGGTCTGTTAATGTATTCTGGAAATGATGCAGGTGTGGTCATCGCTGAGCATATATCAGGCAGTGTAGAAGCCTTTGCGGATTTGATGAATCAAGAGGCTTTAAAAATAGGTGCAACAAATACAAGCTTCAGAAATCCACATGGTCTGACCGATGATAAGCATTATACAACGGCCTATGATCTCTATTTGATTTTTAATGAGGCAATGAAGTATGAAAAATTCAAAGAGATTATTCATATGCAAAGCTATACTTCTGTTTATCATGATAGTGAAGGCAATGAAAAAGAACTGGATTTCTCATCGACCAATCAATATCTGACGGGAACAGTGGATACTCCTGAAAATATGACGGTTATAGGTGGTAAAACAGGTACGACAAATGCCGCTGGTGCGTGCCTAATTCTGCTTTCAAAGGATACGGCAGGAGAACCCTTTATCTCAGTCGTACTACAGGCCGATGACAGAGACATACTTTATGTTGAAATGTCCGAATTATTGCAGGAAATCAAATAATAACCAGAGGCAAATAGAGGTTGTTTTTTAGATATAAATGGACTATAATAAATCATACGGGTGATGGTTATTTCGTTACCAAAAATGCTAAAGGAGGAGATTACAATGATACAGTTAATCGTAGGCGAGAAGGGCAAAGGAAAGACAAAGTATCTGCTCGAGAAAGTGAATTCCACCATTAAGACAGCCAGCGGAAATATCGTTTATCTCGACAAAAATGCAAAGCACATGTATGAACTCAAAAATAGAATAAGGTTAATCAATGCATCAGAATATCCAATTACAAACGCAGATGAATTTACAGGATTTATATGCGGTATTGTCTCACAGGATCACGACCTTGAGCAAATGTACTTGGATAGTTTTTTGGATGTAGCTTTTATCAAAGACAGAAATCCTGAACCTGCATTATTAAAATTAGAAAAAATCAGCGAACAATTTTCAGTTGATTTTGTCATCAGCATCTCAGTCGATGGATCCGAGCTTTCAGAAGACTTAAAATCAAAAGTAATTGTTTCTTTGTAATAAAAACACATAAAAGCCTCGGAAGTATTGATTTATGCTGCCGAGGCTTTTAATTTCATGAAAAAGAAGCAGGGAGGTTTCTTTTTTGGCAAAGAACAGAAATTCAAAAATCACAAAATACAGAAAGCCACTGAATATCAATCTTGGATTGATTATTTTTGGTTTTATTTTTATATATATTGTAGCAAGTGTTATCATGTACTTGAAAACTGACAAGATAACGCCATATGAGGTGAAATTAGGTTCTCTTGCTGTTAATAATACTTATTCGGGTTTGGTATTACGTGACGAGAAAATCATCAATGCAGACCATTCTGGATATATCAATTACTATGCAAGAGAAAACGAAAAAGTTGCAAAAGGTTCTATGATTTATACAGTGGATGCAACGGGTAAACTGGCTGACTTGGTAAACGGTGCAGCAGGAGAGGGAAGCAGCCTTTCAGATGAAGATCTTTCTGAGCTAAAAACTTCTATTGCGGACTTTTCAACGGGATTTGATGTGAAAAATTTCAGAAAAACCTATGATTTCAAATATGAAATAGAAGGTACTGTTTTAAAGTTGGCAAATTACAAAGTATTATCCAGTCTCGACAGCCTTGATCATTCCAATTTGAGTGATTCAGTACAGTTCGGGTATGCTCCCGAGTCAGGAGTGCTTGTTTATTCGGTGGATGGATATGAGTCTGTAACAGTTGATTATCTAACACCAGAACTGATGGATTTTTCATCCTATACAAAGACGCAATTTCACAGCAATGATTTGATTGCCGATACAGATCCTGCCTATAAGCTGATTACCAGTGAGAACTGGTCATTAATGATAGAAATTGATGAAGAGAGAGCATTGGAACTGGAAAATGAAACCTACATCAATGTGAAATTTCTGAAAAATGGATATGAATCATGGGGAGCCTGCAATATCATCAGACAGGATGGCGTTATTTATCTGAAACTGGATTTCACAAATTCTATGATTTCATTTGCTACGGACCGCATACTGGAAGTGGAGCTGATGACAAATACACAGGAGGGCTTAAAAATTCCCAATTCTTCTATTGCGGAACGTGAATTTTATTTAGTTCCCAAGGGATATATGACAAAAGGTGGAAATAGTGGAAATGATGGGTTTATCAAAGAAGTATATCTTGAAGATGGCACAACTTCTACAGAATTCATAGATGCTACGATCTATAATTCCACAGAAGAAGATTATTATGTGGATCATGCGCTGTTTGAAATCGGCGACTATATTATTATGCCTGATTCAGCAGAAAAGTATGCCATCAGTAAAAAGGCAGCGCTGATCGGAGTCTATAATATCAATAAGGGATATGCTGATTTCAAGCAGATTACAATATTGAATCAAAATGAAGAATATGCCATCGTAAAATCTAATACAGAATATGGATTGAGTGTATACGACCATATTGTACTTGACGGAAATAGTGTTAATGAGAATGATTTTATATATTAAAAATAGGAAGGTTCTGATAGAATGTTGAAAGATCAATTATTGTCTGTACAAGAGAATGTGAAAAGGGCCTGTCAGACTGCTGGAAGGAATCTCTCGGATGTAACGCTGATTGCTGTCAGCAAGACGAAGCCGATAGAAATGCTCCAGGAGATTTATGATGAGGGAATCCGTGATTTCGGTGAAAACAAAGTACAGGAGCTCATAGAGAAGTACGAGATCATGCCAAAGGATATCCGGTGGCATCTGATTGGTCACCTCCAGACAAACAAAGTAAAGTACATTGTTGATAAGGTCTATATGATCCATGGAGTAGATTCTTTAAAGCTTGCAAAGGAAATCAGCAAGGAAGCTATGAAACACCAGACGAAGGTTAACATACTAATACAGGTCAATATTGCAAAGGAAGATTCTAAGTATGGAGTATATGAAGAAAATGCAGTTCAACTGGTTGAAGATGTTGCAAAATTACCTGGAATTATGATCAGAGGTTTAATGACTATAGCTCCTTATGTAGAAAATGCCGAGGAAAATAGACAGTTTTTTGAAAAAATGAAACAATTATCTGTTGACATAATACATAAAAACATTGATAATGTAAGTATGGACTGTATATCCATGGGAATGACAGGGGATTATATGATCGCTATTGAAGAGGGTACGACCTGTATTAGGGTCGGTACAGCGATCTTTGGTGAACGTAATTATCATATTGAAAACATGATTACGAAAAGCAGGGAGAATAAGGAGAGTTAATAATGGGAGTTTTGGACAAGTTTTTGAACGC
>CAZACC010000028.1:0-23754 GCA_964483545.1 uncultured Lachnospiraceae bacterium | reverse complement strand
ATCAGACTCTTTTAGACGGAAGAATCTATAAAATTGCACAGCCTGAAAATGATGAACTGATGCTTACCATCAAGAATAAGGGAGGACAGCAGCGTCTATTGATTTCTGCAGGTGCTTCTCTTCCTTTTTTATATCTCACTGATACCAATAAACCAAGTCCCATGACAGCACCCAATTTCTGCATGCTGCTTCGAAAGCATATCCAGAATGGGCGAATTATATCCATCACACAGCCTGGATTGGAACGTATCGTTCGTTTCGAAATAGAGCATCTGAATGAACTTGGAGATTTATGCAAAAAAACACTTGTTATCGAAATCATGGGGAAACACAGCAATATTATTTTTCTGAATGATCAAGCAATGATCATCGACAGTATCAAGCATATATCCAATGCTATCAGCTCTGTACGTGAAGTATTGCCTGGACGTGATTATTTCATTCCTGAAATGCAGGACAAGCAAGATCCAGTCAACCTGACTGATGTGGATACCTTTGTGTCAATCATAAAAAACAAACCAATGCCGCTTGCAAAGGCTATCTACTCCTCCTTTACAGGGATATCTCCCGTCATCGCAGAGGAAATCTGTTATCGTTCTTCTGTTGAGTCTGCGCAGCCTGCTAACACAATCGATACCGATATCCTGACGCATGTCGGAAAACAGTTTCTGCAACTGATGGAGGATGTGAATCTACACTTATTTTCACCAAATATCATATCAAAAGACGGGGTTCCCATAGAGTTTTCCCCAGTTCTTCTGCAGCAATACGAAGACTGTGAATGTCATAAGGATCCCTCTATATCAAAAATACTCGAGACTTATTATGCCACAAAAAACATCGTCACACGCATCCGTCAAAAATCCGTTGACCTCAGAAAAATAACACAGACAGCCCTGGAGCGGAACACAAAGAAATATGATCTTCAACTCAAACAACTGCGAGATACTGAAAAAAAGGATCAATATAAGGTATATGGCGAACTCATCAATACCTACGGCTACAATCTAGAATCTGGCTGTAAATCATTTGAAGCCCTGAATTACTATACAGATCAAACGATTACCATTCCACTTGATTCTATGCTGACGCCTGGAGAAAATGCGAAAAAATATTTTGATAAATATAACAAGCTAAAAAGAACCGAAGAGGCATTAGCAACACTGCTTCAGGAAACAAAGGATGAAATTGCCCATCTAGAATCCATACTGACATCACTGGATATTGCTCTGCAGGAGGCTGATTTGGTACAGATCAAGGATGAGCTGACGGAAAGTGGCTATATCCGGAAGCACAGAAAGCCTGGTATGAAAAAAGAAAAGATAACCAGCAAACCATTTCATTACATTAGTAGTGATGGCTATGATATCTATGTCGGAAAAAATAATTATCAAAATGATGAACTGACCTTTAAGTTTGCCACAGGAAATGACTGGTGGTTCCATGCAAAAGGGATTCCAGGCTCTCACATTGTGCTCAAAGCAAATGGAGAGACAGATTTGCCGGATCGTGCCTTTGAAGAGGCTGGGAGGCTGGCCGCATTTTATTCCAAAGGACGTGGGCAAGAAAAGGTTGAGATCGACTATACTGAAAAGAAAAACGTTAAAAAGCCCGGAGGGGGGAAACCAGGCTTTGTCGTCTACTATACGAATTACTCTATGATGATTGAAGCAGATATAACGGGAATTCGCGAATATTCTTAGGAATGCCTCCCCTCGAATCCGCTTCGCTTCTTCTCGTGGTACGAGCTGCGCCCTAACAAACAGAAGCCGGAGACTGCTGAGCAAGTAAACTTGCACGCAGCTTCCGGCCTCTGTTTGGCATGACCTTAGCCAACGAGCCAGTCATAGAGTTCTTGGTACTTCATGGCCGAGGTATGCCATGAAAAATCAGCTGCCATGGCTCGGTCTATCATCTTATTCCATTCACGTTTTTTGTTCTGATAGATGCTATGTGCATAACGAATTGTACGCAGCATCTCATGAGCATTATAATTACTGAAGCTGAATCCTGTTCCAGTACTTTCATACTCATTGTATGATTCTACTGTATCCTTGAGTCCGCCAGTCTCACGTACAATCGGAATCGTTCCATATCGAAGTGACATCAGCTGGCTCAGTCCACATGGCTCAAAGAGAGAGGGCATCAGAAACGCATCTACTGATGCATAAATCTTGTGTGACAATTCCTCAGAATAATAAATATTAGCTGAGACTTTATTTCCGTATTTCCAGTCAAAATGCCTGAACACGTTCTCATAGCGTTCTTCGCCTGTCCCAAGAATCACAACCTGAACATCATCTTTGCATAGCTCATCCATAACATTTGCTATTAAATCAAATCCTTTTTGATCTGTTAGTCTACTGACAATTCCGATCATAAATTTCTTATCATTCTGCTCTAGTCCGAGTTCTGCCTGCAATGCCCGTTTATTCTTAATTTTCTCTTTGCGAAAATCGACCGCATTATACGGATATTTAATATAGGAATCCGTTTCTGGGTTATATTCCTCGTAATCAATTCCATTCAGAATACCACGCAAATCATTTGTTCTGGCACGCATCAATCCATCCAGTCCTTCTCCATAGAACGGCATCTTGATTTCCTCTGCATAAGTATTGCTGACAGTTGTAATTGCGTCTGCAAACACCAATCCGCCCTTCAGCAGGTTCGCATTCTGATATGCTTCCAGCTTGTCTGGCGTAAAGAAATACTCAGGCAGACCTGTCATGTCCTTAATGGTCTTTACATCCCACACGCCCTGAAACTTCAGATTATGTATCGTCATAATAGACTTCATGCCAGCAAAAAACTCTCCCTCTCGAAATCTTTCCTTCATAAATACGGGAACGAGTCCTGTCTGCCAGTCATGGCAATGAATAATATCAGGCTGAAATCCAATCGCAGGAAGCACTGCCAAAACTGCCTTTGAGAAAAAAGAAAACTTCTCAATATCTGAATAAATCGATCCATACGGCTTCGGTCCAGAAAAATAATACTCGTTATCTATAAAGTAAAACTGAATACCCTCGTATTCCATTTCCAGTACGCCCACATACTGCGAACGCCATGCAAGGTCAATGTAGAAGTGAGTCAAGTGTTTCATTTGATCCTTGAACTCCTTAGGAATACTCATATATTTTGGCATAATCACTCTAACATCAAAATACTTTTTATCAAAACATTTGGGAAGGGACCCTACTACATCTGCCAATCCACCTGTCTTGATAAATGGTACACATTCTGATGCTGCAAATAGTACTTTTTTCATGTATATTCCTCCCATTGCTTAATCTGTCTAGATTATACATCATCCTAACTTTTATGAAAAGTCTTAATTCGAGTATATGATTTTTTATTTTTTTAACTTCTTTTTCTTGGCAGTGGCCAATTCTTTCATCTCAGCTGCATTTTGCAAAACCGTATTCGTGATTTCAGCTCCTCCAAGCAGTCTTGCAAGCTCTTGGACTGCTGATTCCGCCGATAACTCATGTACTTTTGTTAATGTATGCTCACCTGTTGTCTGTTTTGTGATTTCATAGTGTGCATCTGCCATGGCTGCAATCTGCGGCAGATGTGTAATGCAAATTACTTGATGATTTTTAGCTAGTAATGCAAGCTTTTCAGATACCTTTTGAGCTGTCCTTCCACTGATACCTGCGTCAATTTCATCAAAGATCAACGTAGATGTCTCATCCTTATCAGCCAGCACGGTTTTGATTGCCAGCATAATGCGTGACATTTCACCGCCTGATGCCACCTCTCCGAGTGGTTTCACCCTCTCTCCTGGATTTGTAGAGATCATGAACTCTACTTCATTATGACCTGTCGCAGAAAAGTAATCTGGTAATACACGTACGTCTATAGAAAACTGCGAATCCAGAAAGTTCAGGTCAGATAAAGCTTCTTTCATCCTGTCAGCAAGAATAACAGCATTCTGACTTCGTATTGCGGTGACCTGATCGTATGATTTCAATAATTCTTCTTTTGCATAGGATGCTCTCAAGCGAAGATCCTGCAGATAAGTATCATAATCCAACAGTTTTTCCAGCTTTTCTTCCCGTTCCTCACAGTACTTCATGATTTCTTCAACAGAATTTCCATACTTGTCTTTCAAATGATTGATTGTATTCAATCTTTCTTCAATCTGTCTGAATTCATCATCTCCAAATTCCATATCTGACAGGTAGTCCGACACATGTCTGTTAAAATCATTCAAAAGATCATCAATTTCCGATAGCTCCTGCAGCATTGATTCCAATTCCTCATCATATCCTGCTACATTTTTAATCTCACGAAGCGCCCTGCCAATACTCTCTCCAGCTCCATTTTCCGATTCATAACCAGTACTGTAATGAGCAGCATTGATTCCCTCTATGATTTTCTTTGCATTGACCATCTTCCGGTAACTCAGTTCCAGTTCTTCATCTTCGCCTGTCTTTAGCTCTGTCTGTCTGATCTCATTTATCTCGAACTGTGCAAGTGCAGCCTCTTTGTCTTTGTTGTCATCTGTAGTCTCTGCAGTCTTTAATTCCTGTTCCAGCTCCATATACAGGTGATACTGCTCACTGACCTTGCTGAGCAATGGTTTCAATTCATCGATACAGAATTCATCCAGTACCTGCATATGCTTTTTCTTCTGGAGTAGTGACTGATGTTCATACTGTCCATGGATATCAATCAAAATGGAGGCTAGTTCCTGAAGAACACCTGCTGTTACGACTTCTCCATTTACCCTGCTGACACTTCTTCCATTGACTATTTTTCTCTGCATAATCACTTCGTCTTCAACTGGAATGTCCAAATTCCTGACTGCCTGTAGCTGTTTCTCGTTATTTGGCACAAAGATTAGCTCTGCGAGTGCATAGTCAGCTTGATCACGCACAAAATCCTTAGATAATTTGCCACCTAATGCAAACAGAACAGAGTCAATCAGAATGGATTTTCCTGCTCCTGTCTCACCTGTTAATATATTGAGTCCCAGTTTGAAATCAATTTCTGCTTCCTCTATCAAAGCCAGGTTTTTCACATGAAGATTCGTTAACATATCTTACCTCTGTAATTTTCTGATTTTATCCATTACGATACGTGTATCTTCTACGCTTCTGACAGCACACATCACTGTATCGTCACCCGCAATGCTGCCGACGATTTCACTGAAATTGATGGCATCCAATGCAGCCGCCACAGCCATGGCCATGCCTGATACCGTTTTGACTACCAGAATATTCTGTGCCATATCCATGGATACCAGTCCGTCTTTCAACACTCTGATATACTTTTCAGCCAGCTCTGTACCGCTCTCGCCCAAAAATGTATATCTTGACTTTCCGTCAACACCTAATGTTTTTGTCAGCTTTAGCTGGCGAATATCTCTAGATACAGTTGCCTGTGTCACCTCATATCCAGCTTCGTTCAATCGTCTGGCCAGTTCCTCCTGCGTATCGATCACATGCTGCTGTACCAGTTCGACGATTTTCTGATGTCTGTTATTCTTCATATTTTACTCCGCATCCTGGAACTTTCTGCGCAGTACATCCAGAAAATTCTCTTTGCTCATCTTAATGATCTTTGTTGTCTCCTTGGCTCTGCCAATCTTTAAATAATCTCCAGATGTCATTTCAGCAATCACAACTCCGTCAAATACCGCCTCTGCTGCTTCTACGTTGCCATGCCTTCCAGCTCCAATCTCGATTCTAACATCATCCTCGGGAGATAGCACGATGCTTCTTGAATTCAGTGTATGTGCATTAATAGGTGTCAGCAACAATACCCTTGCGCTCGGTTCCACAATTGGACCACCTGCAGACAAATTATATCCGGTAGATCCTGTCGGTGTTGAAACAATAATACCGTCAGCGCCATATGTTTTCAAAAGTTTTCCATTTACATAGACGTGAAAGGTAATCAGGCGCAGGGATCCGCGTCTTGTAATCACAATATCATTGAGCGCAAACTCCTTTTCCAGCCCTTTTCCACCTACATTTGCTAGACCGCACAGCATCATTCTCTCTTCTATTTCATATTCATCTGCAATCAAACGTTCCAGTGTCTGTTCAATATGCTCTTTTTCAATCTCTGCCAAATAACCAAGCCTGCCAAGATTGACTCCAATCAGTGCAATATCCTTCTTAGCCATGTCTCTGGCTGTCTGGATCAACGTACCATCTCCACCAAGAACGATGATGCATTCTGTCTGTTCAGGAATATCTGCTTCCTTCAGATGTCCGTCCTGATCATCCTTCATATAACGGACAAAGTTCTGCATATCACAGCAGCATCCATGATTCTCTAGGAAACTCAGAACCTGCTGTGCCGTAGCAAGTGCTTCATTTTTGCTTCGATTCGTCACCACAAAGAAATGTTTCATTCCCCACCTCGGATTTTTCTATAAAAACATATGAGCCTTCTCTACCAACTCTTTGATTTCCTCTTGCTTGTCCTCTGTCATCACCTGTCCAGTCTTTCGAATCAACAAAAGGTATTCAATATTCCCCTCTGGGCCCTTAATGGGAGAATAATCCATACCATCTATTGAGAAGCCGAGGCTCGTACAATGCAGAACAATCTTCTTAATCACTTCTTCGTGTATCACAGGATCCCTAACAACACCTTTTTTTCCAACATGTTCTCTACCTGCCTCAAACTGTGGCTTGATCAGACATACCATGTAAGCCTGTTCCTGAAGCAATGCATATGCCGACGGAAGGATCTTCGTCAGTGATATAAAGGACACATCCGTTGCTGCAAAATCAATCACTTCCAGAATATCTGCTGTTGTGACATATCTAAAATTCGTTTTTTCCATACAGACAACTCTGTCATCCTGCCGCAGCGACCAAGCCAGCTGTCCATGACCTACATCAATGGAATATACCTTACGGGCGCCATTTTGCAGCATACAATCTGTAAATCCACCTGTAGAAGCTCCAATATCCATACAGACCATATCCTGTACGTCAATATCAAAAACTTTCATTGCCTTATCCAGCTTCAGTCCGCCACGGCTGACAAACGGCAGTGTTGATCCCTTGATTTCAATCTCCAGCCCTTCCTCTTCAAAGGTAGTCCCAGCCTTGTCTTCACGCTGTCCTCTAATAAATACATTTCCAGACATAATGATTGCCTTTGCTTTCTCACGTGACTCTGCCAAACCCTGTTTGACAAGCAATACATCTAAACGTTCTTTCATAGGCTGACATACTCCGCGATAATCCTTTTGACGATGGAATCACTGTCTATCGAAACTTCTTTTTTCAGAAGTTCTACATTACCATGTTCTACATATTCATCTGGGAGTGCTATATTCAGAACATCTGTCTTGAGCTTCATCCGATCCTTGTATTCTCGTACCTTCTCGCCAAATCCACCACTAAGTACATTTTCTTCCATTGTAACAATTAATTTATGAAATCCTGCCATCGTTGTAACCATCTCTTCGTCTATCGGCTTCACGAATCTGGCATTGACCAGACTACAGGAATACCCTCTGTCCTTAAGCTGGGCTCTAACCGTCTGCGCTGTCTTGACCATACTGCCTACAGCCAGCAGTGCGATATCGCCTTCCTCGTAAAGGATTTCGCTCTTTCCTAGTACGACTGGTGCCCTAAACTCCCTCAGACCATCGTATGCCTCTCCTCTGGGATATCTAATCGCAATCGGATGATCAAAAGCAACTGCAAACTTCATCATATCTGATAGTTCCCACTTATTCTTGGGAGCCATAACGTGCATGTTTGGTATCGAGGAAAGGTAGGAAAGGTCAAAAATTCCCTGATGTGTCTCTCCGTCGCTGCCGACCAGACCAGCCCTGTCGATGGCAAATACCACTGGCAGATCCTGAATGCATACATCATGCAGAATCTGATCATATGCACGCTGCAGGAAAGATGAATAAACCGCAACAATTGGCTTTAGTCCGCCAACAGCGAGCCCTGCGGAAAATGTCACTGCGTGTTCTTCTGCAATTCCTACATCAAAAAAGCGTTCTGGATACATATTGGAAAACCGTTTCAAACCAGTACCGTCAGGCATGGCAGCCGTAATGGCAACCACCTTTTCATTTCTAGTACCAAGTTTGGTCATAACTGTTGAAAATACATCTGTATAATTTGCCTTCGTTCGGTTCTTGGTTGGAAGACCTGTCTCGATTTCAAATGGTTCAGCACCATGAAATCTGGCAGGATGTCTCTCTGCTGGCAGGAAGCCTTTACCCTTTTTGGTGATGACATGTACCAAAACAGCCTTCTGCACTTTCTTCGCCTCTCTGAACACCTTCATCATTGCCTTAATATCATGACCATCTACAGGTCCGAGATAGGTAATATCCATATCCTCAAAAAACATTCCTGGTACAACCAGCTGTTTAATCCCACTCTTGTATCGTTTTAAAGTATCAACCACCGCATCACCATATTTGGGTATCTTTAACAAACTGTTTTCCAGTCCAACCTTAAAGCCTTTATAGGCATCCGCAGTTCTGATGCTCTGCAGATACTTGGAAACACCACCTACATTTTCAGCTATAGACATATTATTATCATTCAGGATAATGATAAAGTTCGTTTCCAACCGAGACGCATTATTCAGCGCTTCATATGCCATACCACCAGTCAAGGCACCATCTCCAATCACAGATACTACCGTATGACCCTCACCGTTAATATCACGAGCTTTCACGAGACCCAGTCCTGCGGATACAGAGGTTGAACTGTGGCCTGTATCAAAGGCATCACAGTCACTTTCCTTACGTTTTGGGAATCCGCTCATGCCACCGTGCTTTTTCAGTACATCAAAGCCCTCTTTTCTGCCTGTCAAAAGCTTATGTGTATAAGACTGATGTCCCACATCCCATACAATTTTATCCTCGGGCAGATTCAATAACAGGTGAAGTGCCATCGTCAGCTCTACAGCTCCCAGATTGGATCCGAGATGTCCCCCTGATACACTGATTTTTTCTATTAAGAACTGACGAATTTCATCCGCAAGTTCATCATATTCTTCCGGATCGACACACTTGATGTCATTCGGCTGATTGATACAGTCCAGTATCATATCCATACCACCTTATCTGATTATTTATTCTGTGATCATTAATGCTGTCTGGTAACAAGAGACTGCACCAGCTCCAACAGATAACGATCCTCTCCTGTATACTTTTCCAAAATATCCATTGCCTGCTTCGAATAACTCTTTACATCTTCTATTGCTTGTTCCATACCTTTCATGGTCACATAGGTCATCTTCTCATTCTTGGCATCACTGCCGACTGGCTTGCCAAGTACCTCAGTTGTAGAGGTCAAATCCAAAATATCATCCTGTATCTGAAATGCTACACCTATGCTGAGCGCACACTGTTCCATATCCTGTACTACCTGACTATCAGCACCAGCCAGCACTGCTCCGATTCCCATAGCCGCCTGTATCAAAGCTCCTGTTTTGTGCTCTTGAATATATAACAGGTGTTTTTCATTGGCGCCAATCTTCTGATGCTCTGCTTCTATATCAGCTGTCTGCCCACCAATCATACCATAGATTCCGGCTCTTCCAGCCAACAGCTTCATTGCCTTTGTCACCCTTGTCGGATCGGAGGTTTTGTCATATGCCTGCAAAGCTGTTTCAAATGCATAATTCAGCAATGCATCACCTGCCAGTACACCCATGGCCTCACCATATACAATATGTGTTGTCTTGCGTCCCCTGCGGTACTCATCATTGTCCATTGCCGGAAGATCATCATGCACCAGTGAGTACGTATGAATCATCTCTAGTGCTGCCATAAACGGCTCTACCGTCTGTTCCGTACCATCTAGCATGCGGTATGTCTCCTGCATCAGCAGCGGTCTCAGTCTCTTGCCGCCTGCAAGAATACTATAGTTCATAGCTGCCAGAACCGTCTTCTGATACCCCTCCTCGACAGGAAGATACGTTCTGAGCATCGTCTCTATCCGTGCCGTTTTATCTGCAGTTATTTCTTTAAAATTCATTCAATTCACCCTTTTCATCCATCACAAGAATCTGCTTCTCCACACGATCGATTTTATCATTGCATATTTTCAAAAGACGCATACCTTCTTGATACATTTGAAAAGAGTTTTCAAGCGTTGTATCCTCTGCCTCCAGCCTGTTCAATACCTCTTCCACCTGTCCAAAGGCTTCATCCAGCGTGATCTCTTCTTTCTGCAGTTCTGTATTCATTGATTCATTCTCCATGACTCTCTGCTAATACTCCCTTCTGATCCGTTCTTTATCCGTCACCAATGCTGAAATCTGTCCGTTTTTCATCTGCAGTGTCAGCTTCTGACCCTTTTCCACCAGATCAATATCCGATACTGACTTTCCCTCTGCATTGGTCACATAGGTCAGTCCTTGATTTAATTTATCCAAAGGGGACAATCCCTTCATTCTCTCAATATACAGCTCCAACCGATGTTTCTGCTTTAGCAGAGTGGATTCCATCGCTTCGCGAAGCTTTGCATCCATATCTGCGGCATACATCCTTTTCTCCTGAATCCTGCTCTTTGGGCTTAAATAGGATACACGAAGCTGTAACTTTTCAAGTCTAGATTTATATAATGATAGCTTTGTACGAAATCTGTGATTCATTAGATTATAATAGTCAAAGCATTTCTGCGTATAATCTGTCATTGAGAATACCGCCAGCTCTGCTGCTGCCGATGGAGTTGGTGCTCTCAGGTCTGCAACATAATCTGCAATTGTAGTATCTGTCTCATGTCCTACGGCCGAAATCACAGGAACACTGCACTCAAATATCACCCTTGCAACGATTTCCTCATTAAAAGCCCACAAATCCTCTATTGAACCACCGCCACGACCTATGATGATCACATCCACTTCCTGCTGTTCCATTGCATGGATGCCGTTCACTATACTTTCAGCCGCTCCTTCGCCCTGTACCAGTGCTGGATATAAAATCAGCTGTACATAAGGATTTCTTCTCTTTGAGATATTGATGATATCCTGTACTGCCGCACCAGTCGGTGCTGTCACAATACCGATTCTTTGTGCATACTTCGGAATGTTACGTTTATACTCCTTTGCAAACATTCCCATCTCTTCCAGTTCGCGCTTCAACTGTTCGTATCGTTCATATAACTGCCCCACCCCATCCAGCGTGATTTCCCTGGCATACAGTTGGTACTTGCCGTCACGTTCATAAACCTCTATGCTTCCGCTGACAACAATCTGTTGTCCCTCCTTCAGCTGAAATCTCAAGCCGGCACGGTTGCCGGCAAACATAACGCATGTAATTGTTCCGTTTTTATCTTTCATGGTAAAGTAGATATGACCGCTGGAATGGTACTTTACATTGGAAGCCTCTCCTTTAACATAGATGCTCCGCAGCATAAAGTCCTGTGCGAACATGTTTTTGATATAAGAATTGATTTGACCTACAGAATAAACATTATTCATTATGCCATTTTTGCCAGAACTCCGTTGACGAATGAAGGGGATTCATCCTGACCGAAGCGCTTGGCAATCTCCACTGCTTCATTGATTGCTACACTCACTGGAATGGTGTCATCATATTTGATTTCATAAACAGCAAGCCGAATAATTGTCAAATCCACCTTGCCCATACGGCTGATGTTCCAGCTCTCTGCTTTGTCTTCTATTATTTGATCGATTTCAGGAAGTCTGGCTATGATAGCATCATACTTTTTCTGAATATGTCCTGCGTCCTTCTCTGAAATTTCAGGAAGATCCTCCATATATAACCTAACCTGCTCCGGCATATCCTCCGAAGTATTAAATTCCACTCGAAACAGCATCTTGAATATATGCTCTCGAATCTGTCTTCTGCTCATCATTCTCTCCTGATTATTGATCCCGCTTTTCCATATTAATACCTGCAATGCGGATATTGACATCTGCTACATCCAAACCTGTCATATTCTCAATTGCAGCTTTGATTCTCTCCTGAACATTCTTGCAGGTAGTCGGGATATTATATCCATATTCCATGATCAGTGTTATGTCTACAGATACAGTAGACTCAATCAATTCTATCTTGACACCCTTCCCGATTGTCTTCATTCCCACCTTGTTCATTAGTTCCTTTGTGAGGTTGCCTGCTGTTGCTGCTACACCTTCTACCTCGACAGCAGCCAACGCTGCAATATTTGCAACGACATCATCTGCAATCCTGACTTCTCCAAACGCATCTCCCTGTAATGTCACTGTTGATTGATCTATTTCTTTAGCCATTTTTCTCTACCTCCTATACTTGCACATTATACCAAACTCACTGGTTTTTGCATAGTCTATAAATAAAATAACATTGAATTCTGTTCTCTCATTTCAACATATCTGACGCTTCCACCACCATTCAGATACCCAAATATTTTCTCATCCTTGATCAAGTACTTATAAAACGCTTGGTATACAATTGTATCCGCACATTTGATCTGAACAGTCGTTTCTCCATTTGCATATGCATCCTGAAACAGTCCTGCCAGTTTGTTTTCATCAAACTCCGTAAAATAGATACCCTCCCGCACATAATAATTAGCATTTATGGAATCGCAGACTGGCAGTGTGACCTGAGAATTTACAAAATGAGAAAACTGGAGCATCGAATCTGGTACATTTAGATAATCATAATTAATATCAGGAACATTTGTATTTCCTGATGACACATCGACTCCTGTGATATTATAGGAAGCATCGCCCCATGTCACATCCATATTATAATACTCGCCATCGATTCTGACGATATTCCATACATGCGGCTCATTGCCTTTTACAATGCCCTCCGCAAGCGTGCAAAACATACCTGACTGGTTCAACAGATACTGTGCAGTCTTTGCATAGCCCTGACACACACTACGTCCGTTCAGCAATACGCTTAAAATATTCTGATTCTGCTCTGAATCGACATCATACTCCGTATGTAATACCAGATATTCATACAAAAATTTAACCCGATCATACTCAGACGTACCTTGCGGTATCTGACCAAGAATACTCGCAGCCGCAGCTGCTGCAAGCTTTTCCTTTTCCTCTTTTTCACTCCGACTCATGGAATAGGTACCAGATAAAGTAATTTTGCTCAATACACCGCCTCTGGTCAGCTTTGTCATGGAATACCCTTTTACATAAAAAATCTCAGGATGATCCAGCAATACACATTTAAATGCTTTGTCAATCTGTTCTGTATCTGTTGAGGATACTGTAATATCCTGTCCCATTGTACGCAGGATCGTTAAGATTTCTAAATAAAGTCTTTGCCCATCCTGATCCAGCATACTGTATGCATAGTAATCTGACGAAGCCTGCGACTGAGCCGTCTCTTCTAGCCCTGCCTCCGATACCTCCTCATAATCCTCCGAAGCAGCCTCCTCTGTCTCTTCCAGAACAGTAATCAACGGTTCTTCTAGGTCAGACGGCGCTGTCTGTATTTCTGCATCATCAGACTGTGTTTGTTCTGGAGTTGTCTCAACATCAGCAGTCATTTCCGACTGCGTTTCCTCTGCTGGAGCCCCATATAGTTGCTCTGCCAGCCAGTCTGCAAAATCATGCGAACAGCCTGTGAGCATCATCGACACCGCTACTATACATAAAATAGATCGTAATCTCTTTCTTTTCATCCGTTCTTCCTAGTCTCGTCCAAATTCTTCTAAAATCAATCCTTCATTTCTGTCCAGTGTCATCCCGACACTCCATGCATTTACAAACAGTAGTAACGGATTGCCTTTCAAATCCTTTACCCTCTTCATATCAGAAGTTCCTGTAATCTGATCCACATCAATATCCCGATTCATGATCCATCTGATATATGCATATGGAAGATTTTCCAGTGCAATTTCCACATTATATTCATTTTCCAAACGGTATTTCAGAACCTCAAACTGCAGCACACCGACAACGCCTACGATAATCTCCTCCATACCAGTGCTTAGCTCCTGAAAAATCTGGATTGCACCTTCCTGTGCAATCTGATTGACTCCTTTTACAAACTGCTTTCTCTTCATCGTATCAATCTGTCTGACACGCGCAAAATGCTCAGGTGCAAATGTCGGAATCCCTTCATATTGAAAGTTTTCCCCAGGCATACAGATTGTATCTCCTATCGAGAAAATACCAGGATCAAATACCCCTATGATATCTCCTGCATAAGCCTCTTCTACCATCTTACGCTCAGAAGCCATCAGCTGCTGCGGTTGTGATAAACGCATAACTTTACCGCCCTGTACGTGGTTTACCTCCATACCTGCAGTGAATTTACCAGAACAGATGCGCATAAATGCAATCCTGTCGCGATGAGCCTTGTTCATGTTTGCCTGTATTTTAAATACAAAGGCCGAAAAATCATGTTCTGCTGGATGTATGATACCGATGTTAGACTTTCTAGGCAGTGGCGGCATGGTCATCTGAAGGAAATACTGCAAAAAAATCTCGACACCGAAATTGGTCAATGCAGAACCAAAAAATACTGGGGATAATTTACCGTTCTGAACCTGTTCCAGATCAAAATCAGAGCCTGCTCCACCGAGTAACTCCATCTCATCTGTCAGCTGGTTTCTAGCATCTTCTCCAATATAGGCCGTCAGCTGTACTTCATCTTCAATCGGTATTCTGGTTGTATGTCCTTCTTTTGTTCCTTTTTCTGTGTCTTCATAGGTGATGACACACTTTTCCTTGCGATCATATACCCCTTTGAATCTTTTTCCAGAGCCAATCGGCCAGTTCATTGGACACGTAGCAATACCCAGTTCTTTTTCAATATCATCTAATAATTCAAATGTATCATTTGCATCCCTGTCCATTTTATTGATAAATGTAAAAATTGGTATGCCGCGCATACCGCATACCTTGAACAGCTTGCGTGTCTGTGCCTCCACACCCTTGCTGGCATCGATGACCATCACAGCCGAGTCTGCCGCCATCAACGTACGATATGTGTCCTCTGAGAAATCCTGATGTCCTGGTGTATCCAGTATGTTGATACAAAATCCATCATATCCAAACTGCAATACAGAAGACGTAACAGAAATACCTCTCTCCTTTTCAATCTCCATCCAATCGGATACTGCATGCTTCGCAGTAGCCTTGCCTTTAACACTTCCCGCAAGATTAATCGCTCCACCATATAATAAAAACTTCTCCGTCAAAGTCGTTTTACCTGCATCAGGATGTGATATAATGGCAAAGGTCCTGCGTTTTGCAATTTGTGATTCATTTGTAGTGTCTGACATAATTTCCTCCAAAATTTATAATACTGATTCCCCTGCAATGTCACCCTTGATTCCAAAATAATTCAGCACGGTTGCGGCAATATCAGAAAATGTTGTGCGCGTTCCGATGTTCTTTGCTTCCAGTTTCTTACCGTAAATCAGATACGGGGTGTATTCTCTGGAATGATCAGTGGATACCGTATAACCAGGATCACATCCATGATCAGCAGTAATCATCAGCAGATCATCCTCCCTCAACTTTTCAAGCAGCTGCGGAAGACAATCATCAAAATGGCGAATAGCCTTTGCATAGCCGTCAATATCATTGCGATGTCCATACAACATATCAAAATCAACCAGATTTACAAAACATAATCCATTAAAATCACGATCCATAATCTGCAGTGTCTGGTCGATTCCGTCAGCATTACCCTTTGTATAGGTAAACTCTGTCAGTCCTTTGCCAGCAAAAATGTCTTTGATCTTACCAACACCGATTACATCATATCCCTGATCCGAAAGTACATCCAACATTGTTGTTTTGGGTGGAATTAACGAAAAATCATGTCTGTTTGTTGTTCTGGTATAGTTTCCGTCTGATCCAATAAACGGTCTGGCAATGACACGACCTACCCCATGCTCTCCCTGCAGAATCTCCCGTGCCATCCTGCAATATTCGTACAATGTCTCAAGTGGTACGATATCTTCATGAGCAGCAATCTGGAATACACTGTCTGCTGAAGTATATACAATTAACTTGCCTGTTCTAACATGCTCATCCCCGTAATCCTGGATTACCTCAGTACCTGAATAAGGCTTGTTGCACAGCACGCCTCTTCCCGTAGCGTTGCTGAATGCCTCCAGCACCTCCTGCGGAAAACCCTGCGGATAAGTCGGTAATGGTTTCTCTGATATGATGCCAGCAATTTCCCAGTGTCCAATTGTTGTGTCCTTGCCCTTGGAGCACTCAGCCATCCTACCATAAACTCCAGTCGGGTGTGCTTCCTTTTCACCACAGCTCACACCATCGATATTGAATAATCCCATCTTTCCCATATTGGCTGCTCCGAAATACTGACTTTTGGAACAGGAAAGCAATGTGTTGGTTCCTTGATCTCCATATGCATCTGCATCTGGCATTTCACCGATGCCCATACTGTCTAATACAATCAAAAAAACTCGTTTATTCATAGGCTCTTTCTCCTTCTATGCTTCTGAAATACTCAGTAAATTATCATACCATAAAATGGAACACCAAACAAGTGGCATTCCTTATTTCAAATTGTCACTCATTTTATCCTATTTTCCGACAATGAGATGGCTTACAATGATATTACCAGACTTATCCACATTTTTTGAAAGTCGGCCTTTTGTTGCAGTCACTTTATCGTCATCCACATAATTCACACTCTCGCAAACCCTTATTTAACGTCATTCTGTTAAGATTATTGCTCTTCAATCATAATTGTTAATTATAGACTTAATTTTATTTCAAAGTGTGGACAAAACTCATGAATACAGACTTTGACTCGTTTTTTCATCCAAAAAGAAATCCATTTTCAACAATCTCAGAAGGCAGTATTTTTAAGCTCCTTGCAAATATTAAATTCATATTTAATGCATCTTTGCCAGATCAGATCTCTTGAAAGACCAATCCAAAGCAGAAGAAAACGCCCTATCCTATTCAGATAGAGCGCCCGTTATTTTTGATTGTTTACTATTCTTGAGCTACATCTTTCATAGAGAAACTGATTCTGCCCATTTTATCCTTGCCAAGACACTTTACGGTAACAACGTCACCAATTGTCAGGACATCTTCTACATGATTGATTCTCTCCTTTGCGATCTTGGAGATATGAACCATGCCCTCTTTGCCTGGTGCAAATTCGATAAACGCACCAAACTCCTTGATGCTGATAACCTTGCCCTTGAAAATTTGACCCTCTTCGAAGTCAGTCACGATCATCTTCACGATCTCGATAGCCTTGTCCATGCCAACTGGATCTGTTCCGCAGATAGAAACCGCTCCATCATCGGAGATATCCATCTTAACACCTGTCTGATCAATGATTGCATTGATGGTCTTACCACGCTGTCCAACAACGTCACCGATCTTCTCAGGATTGATCTTGATCTGGATGATCTTCGGAGCGTACTCACCAACCTCTTTGCGAGGTTCTGCAATACAAGGCTTCATGCAATTATCCATGATGAACAGTCTTGCCTCATGGCATCTCGCAATAGCACCCTCAACGATTGGTCTTGTCAGTCCGTGAATCTTAATATCCATCTGAATAGCCGTAATACCATCTGTTGTTCCTGTTACTTTGAAGTCCATATCGCCGAAGAAGTCCTCGAGTCCTTGGATATCTGTCAACAATACGAAATCATCATCTGCATCGCCTGTTACAAGTCCACAGGAAATACCTGCTACCATTTTCTTAATCGGCACACCTGCAGCCATCAATGACATACAAGATGCACATGTGGAAGCCATGGACGTAGATCCGTTTGACTCAAATGTCTCAGATACCGTACGGATTGCGTATGGGAATTCCTCTGTGGAAGGAAGTACTGGAATCAAAGCTCTCTCAGCAAGTGCTCCGTGACCAATCTCACGACGTCCTGGTCCTCTGGAAGGCCTTGTCTCGCCTACTGAGTAAGACGGGAAATTGTAGTGATGCATATATCTCTTATTTACTTCATTCTCATCTAAGCCATCAATTCTTTGAACTTCTGATAAAGGAGCCAATGTACAGATATTGCAGATTTGTGTCTGTCCTCTGGTAAACATGGCAGAACCATGTACTCTAGGGATGATATCTGTCTCTGCTGTAAGCTTTCTAATCTGTGTAATCTCACGACCGTCTGGACGCTTGTGATCCTTTAAGATCATCTTGCGAACCGTCTTCTTCTGATACTGATAAAGAGCCTCACTTACAAGTGGTAACCAGTCTTCCTGATCAGCAAAAGCTGCTTCTATCTTTCCTCTGATCACGCGGATGTTTTCCTCGCGAACCTGTTTCTCATCTGTAAATACTGCTACTTCCATCTCAGCTGGAGTCACAATCTCCTTCATAGCTGCAAACATCTCTTCCGGAATCGCACAACTAGTATACTCATGCTTTGGTCGACCAACCTCAGCTACGATCTTGTTGATAAATGCAATGATTTCTTGATTGATGCCGTGAGCCATGTAGATCGCTTCTATCATCTTAGCTTCAGGAATTTCGTTCGCTCCTGCCTCAATCATCATAACCTTCTCAGCTGTAGAAGCAACGGTCAGATTCAGATCACCATTCTTCCACTGTTCCTGATTCGGGTTCACAACAAACTGTCCGTCAACCATACCAATCTGTGTAGTTGCACAAGGTCCGCTAAACGGGATATCAGAAATACTAGTTGCAATTGCAGAGCCAAGCATAGCAACTACTTCAGGACGGCACTCAGGATCAACTGATAACACCAGATTGCTCAAAGTACAGTCATTTCTGTAGTCCTTAGGGAATAATGGACGCATCGGTCTGTCAATCACGCGTGATGTCAGAACTGAATTCTCAGATGCTTTGCCTTCTCTCTTATTGAAGCCACCTGGAATCTTGCCAACTGCATATAACTTCTCTTCAAACTCTACACTTAACGGGAAAAAATCAATTCCCTCTCTCGGCTTCTCAGATGCTGTTGCCGTACATAAAACGGTTGTATCACCATAGTGCATAAATGCAGCACCGTTTGCCTGTGCAGCGACTCTGCCTACATCTACTGTAAGAGTACGACCGCCGATTTCCATGGAATAACTTTTGTACATATCTTTCTCCTTTCAATGGTGTTACAAATCCACTCCCGATTCATAACTATTCACGGCAGAAGAATTGATATTTCCGAAACAACTGATGGATACACGAAGTGCTTCATGGATTCATCAGTGGTCTCGGTTATATTCTTCTGCTTAATTAATATTCTATAATAAAAAGGGCGGAAGACTCCGCCCTGTTTTTATTATTTTCTGATTCCTAACTTCTCAATCAGTTCACGATATTTCTCAATATCTGTTCTCTTCAGGTAATCCAGTAATCCACGTCTCTGACCAATCATTTTGAACAGTCCGCTTCTTGAGTGGTGATCCTTCTGATTCTTCTGGAGATGCCCTGTAAGTTCCTGAATTCTTGCTGTCAGAACCGCAATCTGAACTTCTGGTGAACCTGTATCGCCTTCTTTTCTTGCGTATTCCTTCATGATAGCTGTTTTCTTTTCCTTGCTGATCATATTCATATCCTCCTTTTCTTCTTCGTAACGGTCAAGTCATAATCACGACTGCCGCTCATGTATCCGCTTTCACTAAGAATCGGTTGGAGTGTCCTAATCCTGAGTGGAGCTTTTCACACTTTGGAATTATATCATACTATTTTTCATCTGTAAAGCACCTGATTTACATAATTCTTCTGACTGCAAGTGGTGTTCTATAGGTTGCGTTAGAAATCTTGATACCAGTTCTTGCGCTTGATGCATGGACAACCTGACCACCGCCGATATAAATTGCTACATGGTTAATCGTGCTGCCGTTTCCGTAGAATACCAAATCGCCCGGTTTAGCCTCGGATAAGCTGATGCCTGTGCCACAGCCTGCCTGTGCACGGCTGGAATGCGGCAAGGATATACCATAGTTCTTAAATACTGACATTACAAATCCTGAGCAGTCAGCACCATGTTCCAGACTGGTACCGCCCCATACGTACGGATTGCCGACAAACTTCTTTGCAAAGGATACCAACGATACTCTTGTATCAGATACACCTTCACCCATCTTCAATTCTGTCAGGGTAACTGCCTTATCAAGTTCTTCTGCAATATCTACAAATTCCTTAGAAATAAAACCTTCTTCATCATCGATTGCGATCTTAACCCATTCACCTGTGTCCTCCAGAACCTCAAGCTCTTCATCTTCAGGAATCAGCGTAATGACGTTGCCATTCAGAGAGGGAGCTGTACGTACCTTTAATGTCATCGTATTAACAGTAGCCATGGTCGTCTTGACTTCCTTGGCCTTTGCTATTGCTTCTGCACCCGTATAGAGAAATTCTGCACTCACATAACCCTCTACCTTACCAGATTTAATCTTCACCCAGTCACCTTCCGTGGATAAAATCTCACACCCTGCATTCTTGGGCATTTTACCAATGATCTCTCCATCTTCCTTGGCTTCTTTTCTGACATTCAGATGATTATCTACATGCGCAATCCCTAGATTCGAATATCCATACGTTTTTTCTGTTGTCTGTCCGATGATAATCACAGGAGCTTCTGTCTGAGTTGTATCGGCTGTACTCTTGTCAGCAGCCTTTGTATCAGCTGTGCTTGTACTTGTCGTACTGCTGTCAGCAGCATCTTTGTCTGTTACTATGTTATCAGACACACTGCTACTGGTTTGTATTCCGCCGACTGCAATCGTAATCTCCTTAGCCGCACCTGCACTGATCAAACTGTCAAGCGGCTCTGCAAATGCATCAAAAACAAAACAAATAGACATCAGTCCACTCATAGCCAGTGCACTCATGCCTTTTCGTATTTTCTTATGAAACTGTTGATTTCTTTTATATGAATTGTGATTCATTCAATATAACTCCCCTTGGTCAAATCCTGAATTGTTACAAAATTGTTACATTTATGTTTGTATTATAACAACATTGAACTTTTATGTCAACAATCACTTCAATCCATTTTTTGAACCATTTTTTCCATAGGGATGTGTATGATGAACAATGAGCCTTCACCTAGCTTACTTTTCAGAGTAATGGTACCATCTCGATACCCCACGATATGTTTGACAATAGATAGACCCAGCCCTGTACCACCTATTTTCTTATCACGCCCCTTATCCACACGATAAAAACGTTCAAATACTCGTTCTTGATCTTCTTCAGGTATACCGAATCCATTATCCCTGACCATAAGAACCATACTATCATTTTCACGACTGATGCTGACCCATACTTCTCCACCCGGATGATTGTATTTGATTGCATTGGTCAGCAGATTTGTCAGTAGCTCTTCCATCTGATTGGCTGATTCCTGCAGAACAATCGGCTGACAATCCATATGCACCGTCACATTTTGCTGTTTTATAATCGGCTGCAGTGATTCTACTACCTCCGATAGCAAAGGTGCCATCCTGACCTCTGATAAGTCTACTGACAGATCCTTTGTCTCTAGCTTTGATATCATCAGTATATCATTGATTAGGATTGTCATATGATCTGCTTCTGTAATGATTCTACGGATACAATCCTCTTCAGCTGCTGGATCCTTTGCAAGATGGTTTTGCAAAATCTCTGCATATCCCTTTACAGATGTAATCGGTGTCTTCAGCTCATGCGAAGCATTTGAGAAAAACTCCTGTCTGACTCTGCGTTCAAATTCCAGACGGTCTATATTCCCCTTGATTTCTGTAATCAGCTGATCCGTTGTATAAGAAATAATATTCAATTCCTCGTAGCGATAAGTTTTAAAATGAAATTCAGGATTATCACCCTGTATCTGTAACATTTCTTCCGAAATCTCACGCATTGGCTTTGTGACTGTATCTGAAAAATGAACAGATACAATCATTGCAAGGATGAATAGAAAGATTGCAGCCAGTGCCAATGACGGAAATAACACCTTCAGATAATCTGTTATACCTCTAAATAAAACCGATACTCTAATTACATGATTTCCATCCTCAGACAGCTCCGCCACATACAGCATTCGCTCGCCTAACGTGCTGGAATAACGCGCCGAGTAGCCAAATCCTTTCAGAAATGCCTGTCTGATTTCTTCTCTGCTACCGTGGTTTTCAAGTACAGATACATCAGCTGTGTCAGTATCTGCCAACACACCGCCGTCATTCCTCAGTATCGTAATACGTATTTTGCTGCTGTTGAGGTCTGTCGTTCGGTCTATTTTTTGTTTCATATCAAGGATCTGCTGTTCTGCATCCCCTGAATAATCAATGGCATAGTCTATTTCTCTCACAAGCAGACGCATGTTTTCAATGGTCGTATTCAGCATCTGTTTGCTGGCTACAATATAGGAAATCACGCTAAATACGCCTATTGTGATTGCCAGTATAATAAAAAAACGTTGTATCAATGCACGTTTCATATAATTCCTCCAAACTATTGATCAAATGATATCAATCGATAACCCACATTACGAACTGTCTTAATACTTTCAGAACCCTCATCACCTAACTTCTTCCGTAGAGTACCGATGTGAATATCTACCGTTCTTGTCTCCACATCACAGTCATAGCCCCACAATTTATCCAGCAGTTCATCTCTGCTGACGACACGCTGATTGTTCTGATACAGGTACATCAATAGTTCAAATTCACGATACGTCAGTTCTACATTCCTGCCATCAATTAACACCTCACGGGCACCCGTATCGATCTGCATACCATTGATGAACAGCTGTTGCGGATGTTCTTCCTTTTGTGGTGTGCGACGTAGCAGAGAACGGATTCGTGCTGACAACTCCATGATGCCAAACGGTTTGGTCATATAATCATCGGCACCACAGTCCAGTCCTGTCACCTTATCAAACTCCCTGCCCTTTGCAGTCAGAATCATCAGAAGCATATCCTTTATTTCTGGCATACGGCGAATCTTTTTGATGGCTTCCAGACCATCAATTCCAGGCAGCATTAAATCACAGATTGCCAGATCTGGTTTGACCTTGTCAATCACAGCAATTGCGTCCTCCGCATTTTCAAATGCTTCTACTTGATAGCCATTTCCCTCTAATGCCATTTTGATCAGATTTCTGATGTTCTCATCATCTTCTATCACAAATATTTTCGCCATACAGTGCCTCTTTTCTTCTATTACATCATATTTATAATATTACTATAAAAGTCTGACAGAATCAATTGCACCAGTTTCTCTAAATATTTCCCAATTGCAGATGTTCACCGCATGATCACCAATCTTCTCAAGATATTTTGCAATCATCAATACATCCACCAGACAATCTGGATCCGCCTTTCTTTCACCGCTCTGATCTTGCATCTTGTCTGTTCGCAGCATTTGTACAACTTCATTCTTAACTTGATTAAACAGATCATCTACCACATCATCCATTTTAATAATCTGTTTCGCTGCTTCCTGATCATTCTGAATGAATGCATCTACAGCACAGTGTACCATATCCTTAGCTGAATGAATTAGCTCCGGCATTGGTTTGGAAATCAAATATAAGGAATATTGTTTGTTTCTAAGAGCCAACTCTGCAATATCAACGGCTTGATCTCCGATTCTCTCGATGTCCGTCACTACCTTTAGTGTGGCTGTCACTACACGTAGGTCACTGGCAACAGGCTGTTGACGCGTGATTAGTGAAAGACATTTTGCTTCGATTGCACGTTCCATATCCTCAATGACACGGTCACCA
This sequence comes from uncultured Lachnospiraceae bacterium, assembly GCA_964483545.1. GTDB lineage: Bacteria > Bacillota > Clostridia > Lachnospirales > Lachnospiraceae > JAAYYM01. The sequence continues at coordinate 127 of CAZACC010000028.1, read as the reverse complement.
GCTATAATCGTACCAAGCAGTGCCTGATCCTTTCCCTCCAACGCTCGAAATACCTGGTCTATTGTATTTTCTACATGCTCACCCATCTCTGCCAGACGGTTATGCAGCTGTTCTAATTCCATTTGAA